>NZ_JANXTC010000201.1:0-7971 GCF_025356345.1 Tardiphaga sp. | reverse complement strand
CCTATATCCTGCCGGTGCCGAACTATCAGCCGGTACCGGTCTGGGTCAGGCCGCCGCTCGACGTGGCGCCGCCGCCGCCGAACATCATTTACAACAACATCCACAACACCGTGGTGATCAACAACACCACCAATGCGGTGACGATCACCAATCCCGCCGGACAGGCGCAGGTCCTCACGCCGCCGGCTGCCCCGGTGGCGGTGGCGCCCGCGCAGGTCGGGTCGCCGGCATCGCCGGTCGCGGCTGGCGCGATCGCGCTGGGTGCTGCCGGTGCCGGCGCCGCGGCATTGCTCGCGCCCTCGCTGCCGCCGTCGGTTGCAACAAAGGCGGCGCTGGCGCCGAATACCCCGCCGGTCCAGGTGCTCAGACCCGCGCTGTCGGCACAGCCGGCGCCGTCCCAGGCCCAGACGACATCTCCGCCCGTCGGCCCCGCCGCGACCGCGCCGGACGGCAAGCCCGTGCCAGGCGGTCCGCGGCCGCCCGGCGCGCCGCTCGTCCCCCCTGCCGCGAATGCCAGGCCCGCAGCGCAGACCTTGCCGGGGGCCAACGGCCAGCCACTGCCCCCCTTGCCCGGCTCGCCGCCGACACCGGCAGCACCGTCGGGTGGCGCAAGACCCGGACAGGCCGGAACAGCGTCGCCTGTGGCGCCACCGCCGCCCGGCATCAATGGACAGCCTCGTCCGGTCCCGGGCACGCCAGCCGCAGTACCCAATGCCGCAAGACCGGGATCGCCCTTGCCTGGCGCCAACAGCCAACCGTTGCCATCCCTGACCGGTTCGCCGCCGGCTCAGGCTGCACCGTCGGCTGCCCTCAAATCCACTCCGCCTGCGGCACCACCGTCTCCGCCGCCCGCCGCGGCACGTCCAACCGCGGCGCCGCCACCGCCTGCCGCGACGCGATCCACACCGCCCCCACCAGCCGCGGCGCGTCCGGTACCAGCGCCGGCACTGCCTGCGCCGGCTGCGGCGCGCCCCGCGCCACCGCCTGTGGTGCGGCCACCGCCGCCAGCGCCACCGGTGGCGCGGCCTTCGCCGCCGCCGCCACCTGTGGCACGACCGGCACCTCCTCCGCCTCCTGTGGCACGACCGGCACCGCCTCCGCCTCCTGTCGCACGACCGGCACCGCCTCCGCCGCCTGTCGCACGACCGGCACCGCCTCCGCCGCCACCTCCCGTGGCGCGGCCGGCACCGCCACCTCCGCCGGCCGCGGCACGTCCGGCTGCGCCTGCCGGGAAGCCGTGCACGTTGCCGAGCGGCCAGCCTTGCCCGCCTCCGCGGTAGGCCGCGACGGGCCAATCAGAGCTCCCCGCCCGGCCTCTGAATGCGGCGGGATCGACAAACGAAAACCCCGGCAGCAATGCCGGGGTTTTGTTTGTCAGGGGCCGCGCCTGGGATGGCGGCCTTTGGCATGTAACCGCCGCGCCGGGCGCACCAAGGAAAAGCCCGGCCGCATCGCCGCGGCCGGGCTGAGGTGACTTGGAGGAGATGTCGACAATCAGTACCGGGCGACGACCGGGTTGTTGAAGTGATAGTTGAGGCCGCCCTTGACGGTATGGGTGGTCAGACCGAGCGACGTGTAGCCAGACGTGGCATCGCCATAGCGACCGTTGCCGTAGTCGGCATACATGTACTCGCCCTTCAGCGACCAGCTCGGTGCCACCATGTATTCGACGCCACCGCCAACCGTCCAGCCGGACAGGTTCTTGCTCTCCGACGCCGTCACAATACCGGGCACGGTGAATGACACGCGGTTGTTGGCCCAGGCGTAACCGCCCTTGGCGTAGAACAGAGCGGCGCCGGCGGTGACGCCGACGCGACCGGTGACGCTGCCGAAGGCGCGCAGCTTGTCCTCGAAGTTCAAGTCCGGCGCCAGGGCCTCGCTGTATTTGATGCCGCTGGCCGCGGCATCGACTTCGAGGCCCCAGACCCAGGCGCTGCCGGGCGTCTGCCAGTTGTAGCCGATGGTGCCGCCGCCGAAGCCGCCCTTGATGTCGTTGCTGCGCGCGGTCACGCCATCGAGGCGCACGCGATCCGACCAACCATAGCCGCCCATGACGCCGGCGTAGAAGCCCGACCAATTATAGCCGGCCTCGACCGGAGCCGACGCCTTGGTGTAGGTGCGCGTCCCCAGATCGGCCGCGGAGGCCGTGCCCGCCGCGCCAAAAGCAACAATCGCAGCGGTCGCAAGAGATAGTCTGTTCATCGAAGTTCCCCGTGATTAACTGGATCGATCACTAGGTTATTTGCTATCACCGAGGCAATCCGGCGCGCGCCGAATGGATTGACTGAGCGTCTCAACCCGTGAGCGCGCTGCATCGCTCACACCGCGGACAACAAGGGCAGCCGTGAGCGGTGCCGCGTCTGAAGCAATTCACATTGCCACCGCGCGATCTGTGCAGATCGCGGCCAGTCGCATCGCCGTCTCTGCCGAAGCGCGCCGGTAAGCTTTTGCGCGCGCCATCGGGCGCGCCGAGGCGTCGCCTTGTTGTGAACACGTTACGTTCAGAAACAATTCATCCGCAAAGGCCGACCGTCCGGTTCGCGCCGATCGCACAGATCGGCGCGATTGGATCTGAGGAGAACCACACTTGAAGAAATTTGCTTTGGGATTTGCCGCCGCCGTCGCACTCGGCCTTGTCTCGTTCGCCGTGCCGGCATCGGCGGCGACGCCGGTGTCGCAGGGTATCTCGACCAGCACCGACATTTCCGCGGCCCGTTATGGGGCCCGACGCAAGTCGGTCCGTCGCGGTCGGGTTTGTTCGATGCGCACCGTGGTGCGGCGCGGTCCGATGGGCCGTCGCATCGTCACCAAGACACGCGTCTGCCGGTAACGGCCGCGGCGGTGGCGCCCCCAGGCGCCGCCGCGTCAATTCAGGCTGGCGACCACCACCAGCCGCTTCACGTCGCCATTGCGGTAGGATTTCAGGAACGCGTTGTAGTCCTTGAACGAGACGCAACCATTGCTGTCGCCATTGGGGCCGAGCATGTAGGTGTGCGCCAGCAGGCCGGTGCGACCATAGATCGCGTTTTCGCCGCCGACCGGCGTCAGGCGCAACGCCGCGACGCCGTGAAACAGCGATTCGCGCGCGGTCAGGTCATAGACATGCGGCGGGGTCACGCCGCGCATCTTCTCGGACGCCGATTTCGGGTTGTCGAGGCGATCGCCGAGGCCGGAATGCGCCTCCAGCGTGCTGCCATCCGGCAGATAGACCTTCTTGGCCGAAATATCATAGACGGCCGTGGTGCGATCATAGGCGGTGGGCTTTTGCGCGTCACCGCCATCGCTGCCGATGCCACCATCAGGTCCGGCATAGGCCAGCACCGGTCCGGCCGCCGGCGGCTTGCCAAACAGCTTCTCGAACACCGAGGGGCTGTTGGACGAGGCGGCGAGCACGGTGGCTCTGGCGCGCTGCACCATCAGCTCATGCGCGGAAACGGTCTGGTTGGGCGGCAGCCGCAATTCGGACGGACGCTGCGCCGGTACAGGAATGCTGGCGACCAATTGGCGCACGGTAGGCGCGGCTTTCGCCACGTCCAGCAGCGGCTTCGGCGTCGCCGCCTGGGCCGCGGCGGCGGCTTCCACGGCCGCTGGCGGGGCCACCCGGCGAGCAAAGCGCTCCGGCGGTGCCCCCATCGAATAGCTCGGGTCGAACCAGGCAACCTCGCGGTCCGGCGTGGTCAGGCCATCGGCCGGAACCGGCGCGGCCTGCGCGGCTCGGGAACCGGAAACGGCGGGCGCAAAGCGATCGGCAAAGGTCAGGGTATCGAAACGCTCGGCAAAGGACGAGGCGCCCTCGGCATGGCTCACCAATGCCGATTTCATCCGCACGCTGGCGGAGACGGCCTCAAGCCTGGAAACAAAGACGTTGCTGTACAGCGTCCAGCCGCAGCCGGCGGTGATCAGCCCCACAGCGGCGGCGCCGACCCAGTTCATCGGGCCTTTTGAAGAGGATGCTCGGCGATGGCGTGCCGTGGAATTCCTGGACGAGCCGGTACCAGTGTTCATTCGTCTTGCGTCCAGACCAATTTCACGTTGCGCCTCATGCCGTCAGACAAGCCCCCCCATGGAAGCTGGCCTGGCAGAACCGCGAAGCGTCATTAGGGCCAATCTTAGTTAAATGCAGCTTAAGCTTAGCGGAGACTTGGCACCCAGCACAAGGTACCGAATGCCGGTCAAAAACGGCGATGTGATGGCCTCGCCGCGCCCCGCCAACCATCCGTAAAGCCCGCCCGGGGAAGCACTTCGCGCCATCTTGCCGCTGAACATGGTTAAGCAAAGCCTAACGTGCCTGAATCGGCATCCAACAGCAGGATTCCACGGCGGGTTTCGACGGCGGGTTTCGACGGAGGTCGCCGGCGACAGCCGCAGCTCCGCCTTGTCGCCGGCCCCGGTTCGATGCTCGTCCACCAGCGCAGCGGTGCCTGAATCGCGGTGATACACATCACTCCGCTCCGGATGGGGAAGGCGACGGGCTCCCGCGGCGGACAGCGGTGGCGCCATCCCTTGCAGCGCGATTGAAATGCACGCGGCTCGAATGACGTTCGATAGTGGGCGACCTGCCATGCGCGCGACCCAACGCGTCGCACTATTATACACGCGCCCCTACTAATCCCCGGCATTGAATTGCAATGCCTCTCGCATCGCAAGCTCAACATCAAATGGCCTCAGCTGATGATTTTTTCCGGCGCGATTACGGCGGCGCGCGCATGGTTTGACCATGTTTTGTTTTTTCATCTCGCTTTGTGGCGATCTCTTTCACGCAAAAGCCTTCAAATACAGCGTTCCCGCAATAAGTGTAGTTTTGAAAGGCGAGTTTTAAACAGACGCTTTTTACGTTGCAAGTCAGCAACAACTTAAAAAATGCGGTTCTGGATTTTGAAAAACCGTCCCCGGACGACGCTCGCGGCGCTCCGCCGCTCTGGCGCATGAACTTCGAGAATGCCTTCGTTGAGGTGCGAGCGCTGAAATTGTTTCAGCGAACTACACAAGGGCAAGCGCAGTGAACAGGACCTTATTTTATCCCATTATAGCCGCAATCACGACCATCGCGCTTCAAGGCGGCACCATGGCGGCCGATCTTCAGGTTACGCCTCGCTATCTGAAAGCGCCGCCGATCGTTGATACTTGGACCGGCGGTTATCTCGGCGTTTCCGCCGGCGGGCGCTGGACTACGGAAAACTGGACCAGCAGCGGCCAAGCTTCGCATGAGTTTGAATCGAGTTCAGCACGCCTCGGCCTGTATGGCGGCTACAACTGGCAGGTCCAGCCCGGCTGGATCGTCGGACTCGAAGCCGATGTCGCCTGGGCGAACAACCACGCTTCCCTCGCTTCCATTCCCGGCACTACCGGGACGGGCAAGACGGGCACGTCCGAAGTGAAGGATCTCAGTGACGGCGGCCTGCGCGCGCGTCGGCTATCTCGTCACCCCCAGCACCATCCTGTTCGCCAGCGGCGGCGTGTCCTGGATCCAGAACCAGATCGACGTTTCCTCGGTCACGTCCACCCGCGTCGCGCATTATTGCGCACCGGATACGATTTCGACCTCGACGGCCAGCGACAGCCTATCGAAGACCAATATGGGCTGGAGCCTCGGTGGCGGTATCGAAACCAAGATCGCCCACAACTGGCTGGCACGTGGCGAGTATCGTTACAGCAGCTATGGAAGCCAGCAGGCCAGCCTGATGAAGGGCACGCAGCAGATCAGCGTCGATTTCGACAAGCATTCGACCCAGACCCTGCTGGTCGGCGTCGCCTATCAGTTCGGCCAGTAACACCAGCCGAAGAAGCGCAGCCCCCGGGGCCTGGCAGCCATGCCGGGCCCTTTGCGCCGTGCAAGGTTGTACTGGCAACAAGGCCCGTTAGCGCTCATATTCATCACTCGCCTCCGTGACGCCAGACGCCCTCGTTGATCTGATCGGACACATCATGACCTCACCCGTCGCGAGCCCCTCCTCCGCCAACGCAAAGGCGCGCTACCTCGCCGCGCCAAGACGCTCCGATTTTACGCTCGAGCAGGATTGGTCGTCCTATTCGACGGCCGAACATGATCGCTGGGACCGCCTGTTCGCACGTGCACAAACCGTTCTGCAGGGACGCGCCTGCGACGAGTTTCTGGCGGCGATGAAAACGCTGCAGCTGTCGGAGTCCGGAATTCCCGATCTTGACAAGCTCAGCGCGCGGCTGAAGCCGCTGACCGGCTGGGAAGTGGTGGCGGTCGCCGAACTGGTGCCGGACGACATCTTCTTCGACCATCTCGCCCATCGCCGCTTTCCCGCCGGCGCCTTTATCCGTCCCGAGCACGAGATGGATTATCTGCAGGAGCCCGACATCTTTCATGATGTGTTCGGTCATGTGCCGTTGCTCGCCAATCCGGTCTACGCGGATTTCATGCAGGCCTATGGCAAGGGCGGCCAGCGCGCTTTGGCGCTCGGCCAGTTGAAGAACCTGGCGCGATTGTACTGGTACACGGTCGAGTTCGGCCTGCTGCGGAGCCCCGAGGGCTTGCGCATCTTCGGGGCCGGCATTCTGTCATCGGCCACGGAATCGGTGTTCGCGCTGGAAAATGATTCACCCAACCGGATCGGCTTCGAGCTCGAACGCGTGATGCGCACGAACTATGTGATCGACGATTTCCAGCAGAGCTATTTCGTCATCGACAGTTTCAAAAAACTGCTCGAGGACAGCTACCGCGATTTCGGCGCGCTCTATGCGCGACTGGCCGATGCGCCGGACATCGACGCCGACCAGGTCACCGCGGCGGATCGCCTGATCCACCGCGGCACGATGGATTATTTCACCCTGAAACGCGCCTCAGCCGTTCATTGACTGAATGCGAAACTTGGCCGGCGACGCGCCGAAGCGGCGGCGGAAGCTGCGGTGAAAATACGACAGCTCGTTGAAGCCGCAACTGGCCGCGACGTCGCTGATCTTGAGGCGGCACTGCCGGTCGGAGGTCAGCAGGCCGCGGGCCTTTTCGAGCCGCAAAGCCATGATGCGGTCGGTGATGCTGAAACCAGAGCCCTGCAGCAGGTCCTGCACGTAGCGCACCGAGAGGCCAAGATTCTCGGCGACCACGCGGGTTGAAAATTGCTGGTCTGCGAAGCTCTGGTTGATCTGCGCGAGCACGCTGGCAATTCGCGCCCCGCGCAGGCCGCCGGCTTCGGACGCATTGGCAGCGCCCAATCCCGAACCGCCGCCCAGCTCGGCGCGCTCGCAGCTGATGTCGGAATGATTTTGGGATTCGAAATGTGTGTTTTCCATTGTCCGATAACCCGCTTATTTCATGGTTCGCGGATATGGGTCGTCGCAAGCACCGGTTTAGGTTCAATGCCATGCGTGGTAAATTAGTCGCTTTGCGAACAATTTATTCCGCAGTGCGCGTGGGAGCGCGACGCGGGCAGGAAACCAGCCCAAGACCAGAGCGGTGATACGCCAACGCGGTCATCACCGGCCGCGCAAAAGCCTCTGGAGATGGAAATGAAAAGATTTTTGCTGGGACTGGCGGGCGTCGTCGGTCTTGCGGGTCCCGCTGTCGCGGCCGACCTCCCCGCGCGCATCTACGCCAAGGCGCCGATCGCCGACCCGGTCTATAATTGGACCGGACTCTATCTCGGTGTGAATGCTGGCGGCGCCTGGGGGCGCTCCGCTGCCGCGACATCGACGGTCTTCAGCCCCACCGGCTATTTTGCCGCGACCAGCGTGCCCGCCATTGCCCTTGCCGGCAATCAGCAGCTGAATGGTAGCGGCTTCACCGGCGGCTTGACGGCCGGCTACAACTGGCAGTCGAGCAATATCGTGTTCGGTCTGGAGGCGGACTTCAATTATCTCGGGTTGAAGGCGTCCTCGAGCGGATCAGCCGTGTATCCTTGCTGCGCGCCGACCAGCTTCACCGTCGCTTCCTCGGTGGCCACGGACTGGCTGATGACGTTCAGGCCGCGCCTCGGCCTCGCGCACAACAACTGGCTGTTCTAC
>NZ_JANXTC010000182.1:0-11044 GCF_025356345.1 Tardiphaga sp. | reverse complement strand
AGCAGGTGAACGCCGCCATTCCGAATAGCGCCACGGTACCGAATTGGCAGGCGCGCCCTGCTCATTCTGCGGCCTTGCCCCCCGGAATATTTTGGGTTTACCATTTTACAACACTTTCACGATCCCAACCACCGGCAGCGCCGGCGATCACGGCATCCCCCGCCCCATCGACACATCGACCGCGCCTGGCTCACCAGAAAGACCGATGACATGGAAACACCCAACCTCATCCTGACCGGAGGGCGCGTGTTCTGTGGCCTCAAGGAAGGTTTTGTCGACGCAATTGCGATGGCGGACGGCAAGGTGCTCGCGACGGGCAGCGTAAAGGAGATCTCCGAAATGGCCAGCGCCGAGACGAGGATCATCGATCTCGCCGGCCGCGTGGCCACGCCCGGGCTGAACGATGCGCACATGCATCTGCTTCCCTATGGCCTCACCATGAACCATATCAATCTGCGCCCTGAGAGCGGTGCCAACAGCATCGCCGAAATCCTTCGCCGTGTTGCCAAAAAGGCCAAGACCGCAAAACCCGGCGAATGGATCAAGGGGCGCGGATATGATCACAACGAACTGGCAGAGCGCCGGCACCCTAATGCCCAGGAGCTCGACACGGTCGCGCCCAACAACCCTGTGTGTTTGACACGCACCTGCGGCCATGTCGCGGTCATCAACACCGCCGCGATGCGCGAGGCCGGCATCGGCCACAACACGCCCTCGCCCGACGGCGGCCTGATCGAGCGTCGCGACAACAGACTGACCGGTTTGCTCGCCGAACGCGCACTGCGGCTCATCGTTGAAGCATCGCCGCGACCAAGCAAGGACGAGCTGCTGGCCGCCATCGACAGAGCGAGCCAGTTCATGCTCTCGCAAGGTTTTACCAGCGTGATGGACGCTGCGGTCGGCATGACCTCGGGCATGGACGAGATCGCGGCCTATGAGGAGGCGGCCAGCAACGGCACGCTGCCGCTGCGGGTCTGGGTTTGCATTTATGGCAACACCGATGGCATCGGCGACCAGGCGCACGAGGCCGGCTACCGCTTCGGCCGCGAGGTCGGAATGCTGCGCTACGGCGCCATGAAGGTGTTCGGCGACGGCAGCGCCGGCGGCCTCACCGCCGCGATGTCCGAGCCTTATCTGGTCGGCGATCCGGAGAATCGCGGTATCTTCTGCTACTCCGACGCGGAGATGCACCGTTTGCTCAGGCATTATCACGGGCTCGGCTACCAGCTCGCGATCCACGCCATAGGCGACGCCGCTATCGAGCAGGTGCTGTCGGGTATCGAGCGGGCCGGCACGCCGGACAACCCGGTCCTCGGCCGCCGCCACCGCATCGAGCATTGCGGCTTCCTCAGCGACAGCCAGATCGCGCGGATGGCGGCAATTGGCATCGATCCGGTGCCACAGCCGGTCTTCATGTATGAGTTCGGCGAACTCTACGTCACCAATGTCGGCCAGGCCCGCACCGACGTCGCCTATCCGATGCGAAAATGGGTCGACGCCGGCCTGCATCCGGCCGCCAGTTCGGACGCGCCGGTCTCCACCACCGACCCGTTCAAGAACCTGTTCACCATGACGACGCGGATGTCGAACCGCCATGCCGTGCTTGGCGAAGGTGAGAGGCTGTCGATGGAAGAGGCCGTGCACGCCTATACGTATTTTGGCGCGTACACCCAGTTCGCCGAGGCCAGGGTCGGTCGGCTGGTGCCGGGCCAGCTGGCGGATATCGCGGTGTTCAGCCACGACATCTTTACCTGCGCGCCGGAGCAACTAGAGACCGAGATCCGCTGCGATCTCACGATCCTTGGCGGTGAAGTGGTGTTCGATCGCCTTTCCCGGCCGGCGATCGCGGCGGAGTAACCGGCAGGCGTCACGTCATGGCGCGAGGAATTGCAGCAATCTAGGATCGTCGCGGATGTCCTCCGACGTTCCGGACAAAGCGACCGGGCCGCGATCGAGCACATAGGCACGGCTGGCGACACGCAGCGCCAGATCGAGATGCTGCTCGACGATCACGACCGCGATCTCCCTCGCCAGCAGGATGAGGCGCTCGGTGATTTCCTCGATCACGCCGATCCAGACCCCTTCGGTCGGCTCGTCAAGGAGCAGTATCTTGGGCTCCGACAACAGCGCGCGGCCGATCGCCAGCATTTTTCGTTCACCGCCGGACAACGTGCCGGCGGCCTGGTCGAGCCGCTGGCCAAGTTTCGGAAAGATCTCCAGCACGCGGTTGACGGCGCCGCTGTCGCGGTTGGTCAACGCGCCGACGGCGAGATTGTCGCGCACCGACAGCCGCGCGAACACCGCATGCTCCTGCGGCACGTAGCCGACGCCGGCGCGGATTCGCTGTTCGGTCGGCAGCCGGCCGACGTCACGGCCGTCGAGATGGATCGAACCGCCGAGCACCGGCAATTCGCCGACGATCGCCTTCATCAGCGTGGTCTTGCCGGCGCCATTGCGGCCGAGGATGGCGACGCCGCCGCGCCAGGGCACGCCGAGCGAGGCGCCGAACAGCACCTGGCTGCGGCCATAGCCGGCGTCGAGGTTCTGGATGTCGAGGAATTTATCATCAGGCACGGCGGAGATAGACCTCCTGGACGCGGGCGCTGGACTGGATATGCGCGATGGAGCCGGAGTCGAGCACGCCGCCCTGGTCGAGCACCGTCAGCCGGTCGCAGATGTCACGGATGAAATCGAGATCGTGCTCGACGATCACCAGCGAGCAGCGCGCCTTGATCGGCGCCAGCAACTCGCCTGTCACGCGGCGCTCCTCCAGACTCATGCCGCCGGTCGGCTCGTCGAGCAGCAGCAGTTTCGGTTCGGGGGCCAGCGCCATCGCAATCTCCAGCCATTGTTGCTGGCCGTGCGACAGCGCCGAGGCCGGGTCCGCGGATCGGTCGGCCAGCCGGAACTGCTCCAGCATCGCCATCACCCTGTCATGCAGGATGCCGCGGCTACGCGACATCACCAGACTGACCAGCGAGACCTGCGCCTGCAGCGCCAGCAGGATGTTGTCATACAGCGTCAGCGCCGGCAGCACGCTGGTGATCTGGAATTTGAGGCTCATGCCGGCGCGGGCGCGCTCGGCCGGCGAGAAATTGGTGATGTCGCGGCCGCCGAACGACACCGTTCCCTTAGTGGGAATCTCGGCGCCGGCGATACATTTCATCAACGTACTCTTGCCGGAGCCGTTCGGCCCGATCAGGCCATGAAATTCATTATCCGCGATCGTCAGGTCGGCGCCGCTCAGCGCCGTCAGCTTGCCGAAGGTTTTGACCAGACCGCGCGCTTCAAGAAGGACCATGGCGGCCTCCTTTCGGGGCGCGACCGAAATGGCCGACGCGCTCGCGCTCGCTGAAGATCAGGCTGATCAGACCGGCGGGGCGGAACAGGATCACCAACAGCAGCAGCGTGCCCAGAATGATCGGCCAGATATCCTGATAGGCGTTCGACAGCCAGAAGCTCACCGCCTCGATTACCATGGTGCCGATCACCGCGCCAATGAGGGTGCCGGCACCGCCGAACAGCACATAAAGCACCACCTGGGTCGACATCACCACGCCGAGCATGTTCGGCCAGACAAAACCCTCGTGGAAGGCGTAGAGGCTGCCAGCGAGGCCGGCAACGGCGCCGCTGAAGGAAAAGATGATCGCCTTGAGGTGCTGCACCTTGTAGCCGAAGAAGGCGATACGCTGTTCGTTTTCACGCAGGCCCGCCAGCGCCAGGCCGAATTGCGAGCGAACCAGGAAGCGGCAGGCGAGATAGACGGCAAAAAGAATGCCGAGCGCAAGATAATAAAACGCCGGCCCCTCGGTCATTTCGTAAGTCCCAAGCGTCATCGGTGGAATCGAGGGGATGCCGTTCTGGCCGCCGAGATAATACCAACCGCGCGCGAGGCGATCAGCGGCGTAAGAGCCGGTTAACGTTCCCAAAGCAACGAAGATCACGCTGGAGGGATGCCGGCCGAGCAACAGGAAGCCACCGAGCAGTAGCGCGAAGGTCAGTCCGATCAACAGGCCAGCGGGCAGCACCAACACCAGCGAGGTCGTACCGAGGTCGCGTGCAATCAGGGCGACGCCGTAGCCGGCCGAGCCAAAGAACAGCGCCTGACCGAAACTCATGATGCCGGCATAGCCCCACACCAGATCGAACGACAGCGCGAACAGGCAGAGGATCAGCACCCGCGTCGCGTAGACGGTGAGGTAGTCCTGCAACACCCATGGCAGCAGCAGTCCGATCGCCAGCACGATCAGCTCGACCGTCGGCAGCAGTTGGGCCCGACGCCAGCCTGAGCGCGGTTGCCCCGGCGCGGCGAGTGGGGTGGCAGTTTCGGTCATCGCTGTGCGCCACAGGGTGGGGAAAGCGAGGCGTGCCGATGTCGTGCCCCTCGCGCCGGCACGCCTGGGCACGGCGCAAGCGCGCCGTTGCCCACCCTACGATCTGTCAATCTCATCGCCATTCCCGTCAGCATTCCTTGGGATCGACGAGGCCGGCGCTGCGGGCGACGATCTCGTATTTGCCGCCCTTGGAGACCGCGGTGTACATCTTCATCTTGCAGTGTCGCTGGCCCGGCACCATCTCGGCCGGCCCGCCCGGCCCCTCTGCGATCTTGGCGTGGTCGAGCGTCTTGGCGACAGCCTCACGGTCGACGCTGCCGGCCTCCTTGACCGCCGCCTCCCACAATTTCAGGCCGCGATAGGTGCCGGTCGCGGCACTGCCGGCCGCGAACAGGAAGGTGCCGGGAAACTGCTTGTCATAGGCCGCCTGCAATTTGGCGCTGACCGGGTCTTCCGGCCCCAGCGCCTTGAAGTAGTCGAGACAACTGGCGAGGCCCTCGATCTCGTTGGGCTGGTTGATGCCCAGCGTATTCTCATCGTAGTAAACGCAGGCGAGACGACCGCCATTCTTCAAGAAACCCGCTTCATAGAGCTGTTTGAAGAACGGCCCGACGCCGGGCGGGATCACGGTGTTAAACACCACGTCGACCTTGCTGGAGATGATACGGTTGACGGTGGAGCTGAAATCGATTTGGTCGAGGGGATAGTACTCCTCCAGCACCACCTCGCCGCCATTGGCCTCGATCACTTTTCTCGCATAGACGTTCAACGTGTGCGGCCAGACATAATTGGCACTGGGCAGCGCGAATTTCTTGCCGCCGTTCTTGATCAGCCAGGGAATGAATTCGTCGCACTGCTGCGCCGGCGTCGGCCCGGTGCAGAACAGATAGGGCGTGCATTCCTTGCCCTCATAGAGCTGCGGATAGATGTACAGCGTCTTGCCGCGCGAGACGATAACGTCCTTGATGGCGTTGCGCATCGAACTGGTGATGCCGCCCAGCGTCAGATCGACCTTGTCGCGCTGGATCAGCTTTCTCACATTGCCGACGGCCACCGCCTCGTTCGACGCGGTATCCTCGATATACAGTTCGAGCGGACGGTTCAGCAATCCGCCGGCGTCGTTGATCTCCTTGATCACCATTTTCGCGACATTGGCGTCGGCATTGCCGGCATAGCCCATCGGCCCGGTCAAGTCGGTAGCGATGCCGACCTTGATCGGGCCGGCGGCCGCATTGGCCCAGCCCGCCGGGATCACCCAGCTGCCGACGCCGGTGGCGATCGCGGTACTGGCGAAGGCGAAGTTGGAGAGGAAGCGGCGACGGTTGAGCTGGCTGTTGTCGCGGTACATCGATCAGACCCCTTTTCCGGAAATCAGGCCCTGCGGCCTGAATTTGATGAAGATGATGGCAAGCACGAAGACGAGGACGTCGGCGATCACCGGCGAGATCACCCAGGGCAGCGCGGCGCTGAGCGTGCCGATCAGCCCCGCGCCGGCCACCGGACCGGCAAAGGAACCGATGCCGCCCACCATCACCGCGACAAAGCCCTGGATCAGGAAGCGCAGGCCGAGATCGGCGAACAGTGAGAACACCGGCACGATCAGCGCGCCGGCAAGACCTGCCAGCGCGGCGCCGAACGCAAAGGTCGCGCCGTAGATCGCGTTGGTGGAAATGCCGGAGGCGCGCGCCAGCGCCGGATTCTCCAGCGAGGCGCGAATTCGCAGACCGAAGGCCGTGCGCGCCAGCAGCAGATAGCTGCCCCCCATCACCAGCGCCGTGATGACAATGATCACCAGACGCCACGACGCGAAATGCATGGCGCCGAGATTGACCGAGCCACCGATCGGCTCCGGCACCGAGATATACAGGCCGCCGATCAGCCCGCGCACGACCTCGCGGATGATCAGGCCGAGCGCATAGGTGCCGAGCATGGCGATGATCGGCGCCGCGTAGAAGCGCCGTACCACCAGCCGCTCCAGCACGAAACCGAGCGCGCCGACCGCGAACGGCGCGACGGTCATGCCGAGCCAGACCGGCGCGCCGGCATTATGCACGACATAGGTGATATAGGCGCCGAGCAGCACGAATTCGCCCTGCGCGAAATTGAAGATGCCCATCATGCTGGCGATGATGCCGAGCCCGAGCACGACCAGCACCACGATCGCGCCAAAGCTCAGAATTTCGAATAGCGCGATGAAAAGATTGGCCATGCGGAGATTACCGGGTTCGCTGCCGCATGCCGCTCACATCGATTTCCAGTCGCCGGAGCGTTCAAACGCATGCGCGGCGCGGTAAATGGTCTGCTCGTCAAAATGGCGACCGACCAGCATCAGCCCGACCGGCAGGCCGTCGACCATGCCGCAGGGCAGCGACATCGCCGGATGATGCGTGATGTCGAACGGCGCGGTGTTCGGCAGCATCTCGAAGGCGCGCGCGATGTAATCCTCGCGACTGGCATCCGGCGCCGGCAGCGGCGTCGCCTTGATCGGCGTCGTCGGCATCAGCAGCAGGTCATAGGTCTCCAGCGCCTTGTCATAGGCCGCGGTGAGGCGGCGCGACACGTTGACGGCCTTGCCATAATAGCGCGGTCCGAAATTGTTGTTGATATAGGTGCCGAACAGCAGCATCAGCTTGGTGGTCTCGGACAGCGAGTCCGCCTGGCCACGCCAGCTCCGGTGCGCGTCCATCAGCGCGGTCGAATACAGGTCCGAGCGGCTGAGGCCGTAGCCATCCCCCATCATCATGGTCTGGGTCATGCCCTCGGTACCGATCGGCGTCCAGATCGCCGGCGCCAGCATGTGCATCGGGATCGAAACCTCCTCGACGATGGCGCCGAGGCTGGCGAGGCGCTTCGCGGCTTCGCGCACGCTTTCATTGACGGCGGCTTCGGCGCCGGCCTGTTCAAACCCTTCCTTGAGGATACCGATCTTCATGCCCTTGATGTCGAGGCCAAGCGACCTGGTATAATCGGGCACGACCGGCGACTTAATGCGCGGATCAAAACCGTCATCGCCGGCCAGCACCTCGAGCAGCAATGCATTGTCGGCGACGTTGGCGGTCATCGGACCGGTGTGATCGATGAAGATCTCGATCGGCATCACGCCGGTATAGGGCACCAGGCCCCAGGTCGGCTTCATGCCATAAACACCGCTGAACGACGCGGGCATGCGGATCGATCCGCCCTGGTCACCGCCGATCGCCATGTCGACTTCACCGAGCGCCACGACGACGGCGCTGCCCGAGGAGGAGCCACCCGCCGAATAGCCCATCTTGTGCGGATTATGGACGGGACCCGTCGCATTGGTGTGGCTGCCGCCGGACATGCAGAAGGATTCGCAATGCACCTTGCCAGCGATCTCGGCACCGGCATCGAGCATGCGGGTGACGATGGTGGCGTCGAAATCCGGCACGAAGCCTTCCAGCGTGGAAGAGCCATTCATCATCGGCACGCCCGCCAGCATGATATTGTCCTTCAGCGCCACCACCTTGCCCTTCAGCTTGCCGCTGGCGGCGCCCTTGACGCTCGACTTGCGGTACCAGGCATTGCGCGGATTTTCCTCCGGTCCAGGACGATAGCCGGGGGTGCGCGGATATTTCACCACCGGCACCTCGTCCGGCATCGCCGCCACCACATTGTAGGCGTCGACCGAGCCCTGCATCAGGCCGCGAAACGAAACCACGTCTTCATCGCTCAGCGCCAGGCCACATTGTTCGGCAACGGCACGCACTTGATCGGGGGTGGGAAGGGCGACGGACAAGGGGTTTCTCCGGATCAGGTTGCGAAAAGGCGACACGCGGATGAAAGGCGGAAGCGCGTCAGATCGCTGAAGGCGACCTCTTCACTAGAAACGGAAATGTTTTCCTTTTCAAGTATAATTTTACAAAGCGAATTTTCGACTGAGGTCGGAAACAGTCAGAATGTCTGGATCAGGCGAAAGTCCAGCCCATCGGCCTCGGCGAGATGGATCGGCATCCGCGCATTGCCGCGGCGAATGCGGACATTGCCGCGCGCGCCCTGGTAGTCGATATTAGCGGCCGCCGTCAGCAGCGGCCGCGCGGCTACCGACCCGGCACGCGTGGCGACGGTCTCCAGAAAACGAAGCCCTTCATAATTGGATTGCGCGATCGACCCTGGCGGTGGCGCATGGCGGCCGAACGCGGATTCGTAGTGGCCACGAAACGCATCATTGTCGCGCGACGCGGCGTCAATGAAATAGCCCGAAGCGCAGAACAGATTGTCGGTATTGGCCGCACCGATCCCCAGCAGGACGGTTTCGTCCATCGCCCCGCCCAGCCGCAGCATTTTCGCTCCGAGGCCCTGCTTTCCGAAGGCGCGGTTGAACAGAATGCTGTCGGTGCCGATCAGCGAGATCAGCACTACGTCAGGCTTCGCTGCGCGAATGCGCGCCAACTGGGCACTGTGGTCCTGAGCGCCCAGCGGCACGAACTCCTCGCCAACGACACGACCGCCGGCATCGGCGATATATTTCTTGGTCGCCTTGTGGGCGAGCCATGGCCAGACGTAATCGCTGCCGATCAGATACCAGCGCGACGCGCGCTTGACATTGGCCAGCCACTCGATCGCCGGGCGCGACTGGATCCGTGGAATCTCGCCGATCGCCATCACCCCGGGGGTTCGCTCGCCGCCCTCATAGACTGGCGTGTAGATATAGGGAATGTGCCCGGCAATGACTTTTCGCAGCGCTACGCGGACGGCGCTGATATGCGATCCCATGATAATATCAGCGTCCTCGCCGGAGACGATCTCACGGGCAGTGCGAACGACGTCGTCGATGTCGCCGCCGGCATCGAAAAAGGAGAGTTCAATCTCGCGGCCGAGGATACCACCGCGACGGTTGATCTCGGAGGCCGCCAGCAGCGTGCTGTTGGTGGCAGCCGGTCCCCATAAGCCGGCCGGCCCGGATTGGGTGATAAAGTTCGCGATACGCAATTTTTTGCGATAGCCACGCCGCTCGAACAGTTCCGGATCCGATGTCGGGGGAAACGGCATCGGCGGACCACCAGCCTTGTCGCGCAGCAACGATGGGAGCACGGCACTGTTCTTTCCAGATTCGGGGTCCGTCACCCGCCCAGCCTATGCGCCGGTAAAATCATCGGCAACCGAAAACATGCTTCGGAAAAGATTGAATATTCAAGGATTCGCATGCATAGAGAACATGCAAAGCCGCCCAATAATCACCCACCCTCAACGCACGAAGTACGCACCGTGGCCAAACCGCTGACGCCGAGCCGTCCCATCACCGAACATCTGGCCTATCTGCTGGCGCAAGCCAATCGCGAGATCAACCGTCAGCTTGACGCCCGGTTCCGCAAGGAAGGCGTGCCGGTCGAGCAGTGGCGCATTCTCAAGGTGCTGTCGGACGGAAAGGGCCATTCGATGGGAGACCTCGCGGAAGCCGTGCTGCTCAACCACCCGACACTGACCAAGATGGTCGACCGCATGGTGTCCGACGCTCTCGTCTACCGCGTGCAGGACGCCGACGACCGCCGCAAGGTGGTGATGTTTTCCTCCGACCGCGGCAAGGCGTTGACCCAGCGTCTGAATGCTCTGGCACTCAGCCAGGAAGCCCACATCGCCGAACACTACGGCAACAAGGCTACCGCGGATCTGAAGCGGTTGCTGGAAAGCCTGATCGAAAAGGCGAATTAGGGCTTTGGCGCTGTCATTCCGGGGCGCGCGCAGCGACAGTTGCGATCGCCCCCGGAATCCCGCGATGTTTTGCGCTAGACATATCGAGGTTCCGGGTTCGCGCGCGGCTTGCGCCGCCCGCGCCCCGGAACGACAGTCATGATCACCCCAGATACTTTTTCAAAATCGACGCGCCCAGCGTCGCCTATACTGTTCAATGTTTTTTGTGCAGCTTGGATAAATTGTAGGCGGGTCGAGGCCAAAGAAGCAGTCCAACCAGGGCTGGCGTCCGTCCCGCGGCACCACGACAGCTGCGCACAACGTCGGGTCGTTGAGTTCATCTCGCACGCGACGCCCTGCGACGGAAAGGGCGCCGCGGCTTTCAATTCCGGTCAGACCGCCTTGGTCAGTGCGCCGTCGATGATCAGATTGGTGCCCGAAATCCGGCTCGCCATCGGGCTCGAAAGGAACACTACGCCAGCCGCGACTTCCTGTGGCGTGCCGAACCGTCCGCTGCGATTGGCCGCCAGCGTGGATTGATAAAGCTCAGGCGATCCGGATTCAATGTTGTGCCAGATGCCACCTTCGAAATAGGTATTACCCGGCGACACCGCGTTGACGCGAATGCCCTTGGTCACCAACTGGCTGCTCAGCCCCTTGGCGTAGTGGATCAGCGCGGCCTTGATCGCACCGTAGGAGCCCGCTGCGAAGTCGACCTCGAAGCCGGACACGCTGGAGACGATGACGATCGAGGCCGCCTTCGATTGCTCCAGATAGGGCAGCGCCGCCGCGACCGAATGAACCGTATGCATCATGTCGACGCGAAACGATTTCTCCCAGCTTTCGGCGGTGTCGCCGACCGCCAGCGCGCTGACATTGCAGATGACGGCATCGACGCCGCCGAATTCGGCGGCGGCGCCGTCGATCCACTGCCTCAGCGCGACGGGATCGCCGACGTCGAACGCCTGGCCCCACGCCTTCACGCCCTTGGCGGCGAGTTGCGCGACCACGGCATTCACTTCGGCGGCGTTTCGCGCGCAGATCGCGACATTGGCGCCTTC
>NZ_JANXTC010000181.1:0-12315 GCF_025356345.1 Tardiphaga sp. | reverse complement strand
CAGGAACTGCGCACCGTCTATGCGCCAAGCGGCTCGGACCAGATCAATGTCGGCACGCTGCAGCAGGACCAGTCGGTTGTCGCCTATGTCGATGTCGAGGACATGCTGAGCAAGCATTTTGCCGTGCTTGGCTCCACCGGCGTCGGAAAATCCAGCGGCGTCTCGCTGCTGCTCAACGAAATTCTCACCGTCCGCCCGCATCTGCGCATCTTCCTGCTCGATGTGCACAATGAATATGGCCGCTGCTTCGGCAGCCGCGCGATGGTGCTCAATCCACGCAATCTGAAGCTGCCGTTCTGGCTGTTCAATTTCGAGGAAATCGTCGATGTGCTGTTTGGCGGCCGCCCCGGTGTGCCGGAAGAGCTGGAGATCCTTTCCGAGGTGATCCCGGTCGCCAAGGGTCTTTATACGCAATATCAGAATTCCGATCGCATCGGGCTGAAGCGGGTCGATCCTAAAACCATTGGTTACACCGCGGATACGCCGGTGCCCTATCGCCTGGTTGACCTGATATCGCTGATCGACGAGCGAATGGGCAAACTGGAGAACCGCTCCTCGCGCATCTTTTATCACAAGCTGATTTCGCGCGTCGAAACCGTCCGTAACGATCCGCGCTACGCCTTCATGTTCGACAACGCGAATGTCGGCGGCGACACCATGGCGGAAGTGATCAGCTATTTGTTCCGGCTGCCGGCCAACGGCAAGCCGATGACCATCATGCAGCTCGCCGGTTTCCCGGCCGAAGTCGTCGACTCCGTCGTCTCGGTGCTGTGCCGCATGGCGTTCGATTTCGGCCTGTGGAGCGACGGCGCCTCGCCGCTATTGTTCGTTTGCGAGGAGGCGCATCGCTACGCCTCCGCCGATCGGAACATCGGTTTCGGTCCGACCCGCAAGGCATTGTCGCGGATCGCCAAGGAGGGCCGTAAATACGGCGTCTATCTGGGACTGGTGACACAACGCCCCGCCGAACTCGACGCCACCATCATTTCGCAATGCAACACGCTGTTCGCCATGCGGCTGGCCAATGAACGCGACCAGACACTGCTGCGCTCGGCGGTGTCGGACGCGGCCGCCAACCTGCTGTCCTTTGTACCCTCGCTCGGCACCCGTGAAGTGCTCGCCTTTGGCGAAGGCGTCGCCCTGCCGACCCGGCTGCGGTTCAAGGACGTGCCCGCGCACCAGTTGCCGCGCTCCGAGGCGACCATCTCCACGGCGCCGTCGGTCGCCGCCGGCCATGACATGCAATTCGTCAGCGCGGTGCTGGAACGCTGGCGCGGCGCCACCTCGCATCGCGACATCCCGAACGACCCCGGCGCGATCGAGCGGCCGATGGCCCGCACGCTGGAAGCGCCAATGCTGCAGCCGTCGCTCGGTCTCGATCCCGACCGCTTCTCGCTGCTGAAGAAGCCGCTGCGGTAGTCTCTGGTTGCCATCCCCGCGCTTGCACGGGGGCCATCATCGCCTATGGTCCGCAGCCTGCGCATCTCGCGCCGTGACGGACCCCGCCAATGACCCAGCCCGCGACAAACCGTTTTCCGACGCCCGCGCTCGACACCCTGCCCGATGACATCCGCAGCCGCATCCTCGCGGTGCAGGAAAAATCCGGTTTCGTGCCGAATGTCTTCTTGTCGTTGGCGTTTCGCCCCGACGAATTTCGGGCCTTCTTCGCCTATCACGATGCCCTGATGGACAAGGAAGGCGGGCTGAGCAAGGCCGAGCGCGAGATGATCGTGGTCGCCACCTCCGCCGCCAACCAGTGCCATTATTGCGTGGTGGCGCATGGCGCGATCTTGCGCATCCGCGCCAAGAACCCGCAAATCGCCGATCAGATCGCGGTGAACTACCGCAAGGCGCAGATCACGCCGCGGCAACGCGCCATGCTGGACTTCGCCATGAAGGTGAGCCGCGCCGCGGAAACCGTGTCGGAACAGGACCTTGCAGAGGTTTCCGGGCATGGCTTCAGCAATGACGACATCTGGGACATCACGGCGATCGCGGCGTTCTTCGCGCTGTCCAACCGGATGGCCAACGTCACCAGCATCAAGCCGAATGATGAGTTCTATCTGATGGGGCGGCTGCCGAAGTGACGGCGATGCAGTGCATGAGAGGTTGATCGCCGTGATGGAATGGTCGGAGATCATTTTGCGGCTTGGCGTCGCCACGCTGGCCGGCGGCGCGATCGGGCTGAACCGCGACCTGCATGGCAAGCCGGTCGGACTGCGCACCCTGGCGCTGGTCAGCCTGGCCACCGCCATGGTGGTGGTACTGGTCGATCCGGTCGGGCCGGTCGGCTTCAGCGATGCCGGCAGCCGGGTGATCCAGGGCATTCTGACCGGCATCGGCTTTCTCGGCGCCGGCGTCATCTTCCACGCTCCGGATCATTTCCGGATCCGCGGGCTGACCAGCGCCGCCTGCACCTGGCTGACCGCCTGCGTCGGCATCCTGTGCGGCGCCGGGCAATGGCGAATCGTCATTGTCGCCCTGCTCTTCACCACCGCCGTGATCTCGATCGGCGGCCCCCTCGAGCGTGCGTTGCACCGGCTGCTGGGCGGCCGGGATCTGCCCGGCCATTCCCGCGACGACGACCCGGCTCAGTCTTCCGACGCCGGACCGCACCAGCCGGGCAAATAGATCGCGTCCTGGCTCTTGGCCAGATCGAGCGCCTTTTCCATCGCCTTGTCGAAATCGGCCTCGACATCCTTTCGCGACAACCGGCGGCGCAGCAGGTCAGCCCACAGGAATTCGCTGAACGGCGTGACGTCCTTGGCGTAGCCGCCGGCGCGCCGCAACTCGCCCGCGAGGCTACGGAATGGATCGTCCTTCAGCTTGGCGATTGATTTCGGGATGTCGTTGAAATGATGCCGCACGCCGCGCGCATCGTAGGGATAGACCCAGCGCTGGTTGTCGAGCACGCCCCAGAACGCGTCCTTGTCGACCATGGTGAGGTCGGCGACCACGGTAACCAGGATGTCCTTCACGCCCTCGTCGTACAGCGCCCGGGCGAGATGGTGGTGATCGATCACATAGTGATTGTGGTCCGGGCCCAGCACCACCGGAATCATGTGCTTGCCGAGCGATTCCGCCTGCTTGCGCTTGGACTTTTGCTCGCGCCACCGCTTGCGCTTCTCTTTCACTTCCCGCATCCCCACCGTCATCTGGGTCGGCCGCAGCGACAGGATCGGGATCGGCTGCAGCAGGGGTTCGCGGGTGTTGGCCATAATGAAATCTCTCCGGTAATAATTTGCGATGATTTTCAATGTGCCACGCCGGTCCGGGCGTTGACATCACGCATCCGTCACATCGCTGCGAGAACGACTTGAGTTATCCTGCGCAGAGATGATGCATTCGAGCCATGCGCAGTTGGTCAGTAAGCCGACTTCGCGCCGTGCTATCATTAATCAACAACGATCGCGGACCAGCCGACGATGACGAAACAACAGCCCAGCATCAGGGAGGACGACGAGCACCGTGTGCTCAAATTTGTCCCGCGGACCTCCGCCACGCCGCCGAACCCGCCGGCCGGTCCAGCAACAAATGCCGCCGATGACCTGTCCCGCTTCGAGCGCCCGCGCGACGAACCGGACGACTTTCGTCATCGCATGCTGGCCAACGCCGCGGCCTTCGCACTGACGGCGGTGCTCACCGGTATCGGGATCTGGCTTGCTGTCAGCATCGCCGAGCTTCGCAAGACCCAGGATTGCGTATTGATGGGCCGGCGGGACTGCGCCCGAATTGTTGCGCCGCAGCCATAACCCGCCCAAAATGCCCCGCCGGCATGTCCTCGGCACGGTGGGTAGTTGCTCACCACCATTGAACTGAGGGCAGCCCTCCGTTATACGGGCAATCGACTCCTTACGGCGGACAGAGCTTCACGGGGCAAAGCCCCCTCTGTTCCGCGCCGTCATGACATTTCTGTTCAATCTATCAAAGGCTTAATGATGTCCACCACATTCGATCAGGTCGCCACAATCATCGCGGAAACCTGCGACATTCCCCGCGACACGATTACGCCGGAAAGCCACGCGATCGACGATCTGGGCATCGACAGCCTGGACTTCCTCGATATCGCCTTCGCCATCGACAAGGCGTTCGGGATCAAGCTGCCGCTTGAAAAATGGACCCAGGAGGTCAATGACGGCAAGGCGACGACCGAACAATATTTCGTCCTGAAGAACCTCAGCGCCCGCATCGACGAGCTGGTCGCAGCCAAGGGCGCGTAACGCGCCATCATGAACCTCGAATATCTGCATCTGGTCCACGGCTTCGGTTTCCCCGTCACCGGGTAGCGGGCAGCCAGATGCAAGGCTTCGAGGGGGTGCCGGCGGTTGCCGGCACGCAGGGGGCCCAGGGTTTGGGCCTCGACCTTCCCCAACAGGCAATTTCCCATGGCTGAAACCCGACACGCGACTTCCGAACCGGTGGAAGCCTGGATCACCGGTATCGGTCTGGCGACCTCGCTCGGCGAAGGCCCGGACGCTCACTGGGATGCGCTGAACGGCAAGCGTATCAATATCGACGAGACCCATTTTGCCCCCTACATCGTGCACCCGCTGGCGCCGGTGTCGTTCGACTCGCAGATCCCCAAAAAGGGCGATCAGCGGCAGATGGAGGCCTGGCAGCGGATCGGCACCTATGCCGCCGGTCTCGCGCTGGAATCCGCCGGTCTCAAGGGCAACAAGGACATCCTGTCGAAGATGGACATGATCGTCGCCGCCGGCGGCGGCGAGCGGGATCTCGCGGTGGACTCCGGAATCCTGAATTCCGAAGCCCATGGCGCTTCTTCGCCGGGTTTTCTCAACGACAGGCTGATGAACGATCTGCGGCCGACCTTGTTTCTGGCGCAGCTCTCCAACCTGCTCGCCGGCAACATCGCCATCGTGCACGGCGTCACCGGATCGTCGCGCACCTTCATGGGCGAGGAAGCCGCCGGCGTCGATGCCGCGCGCATCGCGCTGGCGCGGATCGCGGCCGGACAGAGCGACGTCGCCTTGATCGGCGCGGCGCATAATGGCGAGCGCAAGGACCTGTTGCTGCTGTACGAGTTCGACGACTTCAATCTGAAGAACAAGTTCGAGACCGTATGGGCCCGCGAAGCCGCCAGCGGCTTCGCCCTCGGTTCGGCCGGCGCCTTCGTGGTGATCGAGTCACGCCCGCATGCGGAAGCGCGTGGCGCCAAGCCGTTCGCGCGGCTGAAGAACGTCGTCGCCGACCATGCCCGCCGCCAGGCACCCGGCGAGGTTACCGCCTCGCTGGAGAAACTATGGTCGAAGCTCGGCCCGCTGAAACCGGATACCGCGATCATCACCGGCGCCACCGGCGCCGAGCCCGTGACCTCCGAAGAACGCGCTTTCCTGCAGCACCATGCCGACCTCGCGGTGCGCGGCACCGGCACGATGTTCGGCCATACGCTGGAAACGCAGTTTCCGCTCGGCCTTGGCCTCGCCGCGCTGGCGATCTCGCGCGGGGCGATGTTTCCGCCCAACGATTCAACCGGCTTCGAGATTGAAATGTCCAAGCCACCCACCCAAATCGTGGTGATAGGCGCCGGGCATTGGCGCGGCGAAGGCATGGCGCTCGTCGAAGCGATCGATTGACGTCAACATCACCGCCGACGGGAAAACACAATGACAGCAACGCGCGATAAATTCGGCCGACCGATCGTCGTCGTCACCGGCATGGGCGTGGTGACATCGCTCGGCGCCGGCAAGACCGACAACTGGGCCAAGCTCACCGCCGGCGAGTCCGGCATTCGCACCATCACGCGCTTTCCGACCGATGGCCTGAAGACCACGATGGCGGGGACGATCGATTTCATCGATGTCGAGCCGTTCTCCTCCACCGACCTCTCCGAAAAACTCGGCGATCTCGCCACCGAGGAAGCCATCGCGCAGGCCAACATCGGCAGCAAGGGCGACTTTCCAGGCCCGCTGTTTCTCGCGGTGGCCCCCGTTGAAGTCGAGTGGCCGCAGCGTCAGGCGGTGGCGCGCGCGATCAACGGCAATGCCGCGATCGATTATGACGAGCTGCTGCGGGTCGCCAGCGGCGGCCAATTCAAGAACTTCCACCATCGCTTCATGTTCGGCTCCGTCGCCGATCACATTGCCGAGACCTTTGGCACCAAGGGCTCGCCGATCTCGCTGTCGACCGCCTGCGCCTCGGGCGCCACGGCGATCCAACTCGGCGTCGAGGCGATCCGCCGCGGCGAGGCCGACGCTGCTTTGTGTGTCGCGACCGACGGCTCGGTCAATCCGGAAGCGCTGATCCGCTTCTCGCTGCTGTCGGCGCTGTCGACCCATAACGACCAGCCACAGGCCGCCGTGCGCCCGTTCGCGAAGAACCGCGACGGCTTTGTGATGGCCGAAGGCGCTGGCGCCCTGGTGCTGGAAAGCCTCGAAGCCGCCACCGCGCGTGGCGCAAAGATCCTTGGCATCGTCGCTGGCTGCGGCGAACTTGCAGACTCCTTCCACCGCACCCGCTCGAGCCCCGACGGCAAGCCGATTGTCGGCTGCGTCAACAATGCGCTTGAAGATGCCGGTCTGGTCTCGGACCAGATCGACTACATCAACGCGCATGGCACCGGCACGCCTGAAAACGACAAGATGGAGTATCTCGGCATCTCCATGGTGTTCGGTGAACGTGCCAAGCAGATCCCGGTCTCGTCGAACAAATCGATGGTCGGCCATACGCTGTCGGCGGCCGGCGCCGTCGAGGCCGTGTTCTCGCTGCTGACGCTCGCGCATCAGCGGATTCCGCCAACCATCAATTACGATGTTCCGGATCCCGCCATTCCGTTCGACGTGGTCCCCAATACCGCCCGCGACGCGCGCGTCACCGCGGTGATGTCGAACTCGTTCGGCTTCGGCGGCCAGAACGCCTCGCTGATCCTGACCGGCGAGCCGATTTAGCCGAAGCCTGCCCGTCGCCGGTTGACGCGCTGGCGTGAACCGGCGATACGCACCCCATCAGTTTCAACCTATTGCCGGAGACACGGTGTCATGCGTGCGCTCAATCTCGTTGCCGATCGTGAGCTTGTTGTCGTCGATCAGGCAGCCCCGCCGCCGCCCGAGGCCGGCGAAGTGCAGATCCGTGTCAAGGCGGTCGCCCTGAACCATATCGACGTCTGGGGTTTTCGCGGCATGGCTTTCGCCAAGCGCAAGCTGCCGCTGGCGATTGGTGCGGAAGCCTCCGGTGAGATCGCCGCGGTCGGCGAAGGCGTGACCAACTTCAAGCCCGGCCAGAAGGTCGTGATGTATGGCGCCAAGACCTGCGGCGTCTGCAAGCCATGCACCGAGGGCCGCGATAATTTCTGCGAGAATGTCGGCGGACTTTATGGCTTCCACCTCGACGGATTTTCCCGCGAGTTGATCAATATGCCGGCGCGGCTGGTTATCCCTGTGCCCGACGACCTCAGCTTCCGTGATGCCGCCTGCGCGCCGATCGCATTTTCCACCGTGCAGCACATGCTGTTCGACAACGCCAAGCTGCAACCCGGCGAGACCGTCCTGGTCCATGCCGGCGGCTCCGGCATCGGCACCGTCGCCATCATGATGGCGAAGAAGATCGGCTGCACCGTGATCACCACGGTGGGCGACGATTCCAAGATCGAGGGCGTCAAGGCGCTCGGCGCCGATCACGTCATCAACTACCGCAAGGATCGCTTCGAAGGCGAAACGCGAAAGATCACCAAGAAGAAGGGCGTCGACGTCGTGTTCGAACACGTCGGTGCCGACACCTTCAACGGCTCGTTGCTGGTGATGAAGCGCGGCGGCCGTCTGGTGACCTGCGGCTCGACCTCCGGCCCGACCGCGACCATCAACCTGATGCAGCTATTCCAGCAGCAGTACCGGATCTTCGGCTCGTTCGGCGCCACCATGAAGAACATCGCCGAAAGCCTCGAGAAGATGGCCGGCGGCATGCTGCCGGTGATCGATACCGAAGTGGCGATGGAAGATGTCGAGCCCGCGCTGAAGCGGATGGAAAGCCGCCAGGTGTTCGGCAAGATCATCGTTCACTTCTGATGCTGCGGCTGTTTCTCCGCACCCGGGCCCGCATCCGCGACGCCATCAAGCCGGCGGGAGAAGCAGTCGTCGGCGCGCTGACCATCGGCCTGCTGCGCACCACGCGCTATTTCGATCCGATCAAGACCGCCAACCTGTTCGCAAAAATAACGCAGAAGATCGGACCGCTGTTCCGCGAAGACAAGATCGGCCGCGCCAATCTCACCGCGGCCTTCCCGGAAAAATCACCGGAAGAGATCGAGACCATTCTCAAAGGCGTGTGGGGAAATCTCGGCCGCTTCGCCGCGGAATTCGCGCATCTCGATCACGTCTGGGAACACGATCCCGCGCATCCCGAACTCAGCCGCATCGAAATCCCCGAGCGTACCCACGAATTGTTCGCGCAGCTCCGCCTCGACGGCAAGCCGGCGCTGATATTCGCCGCCCATCTCGGCAATTGGGAATTGCCGGCGCTCGCCGCCGTCGCCCACGGACTCGACGCCACGGTGCTGTATCGCCGCCCGAACATCGAGGCCGCCAATCGCATCATCGAGGAGATCCGCGCGGTCAAGATGGGCACCATGGTCGCCGCCAGCCACGACGCGCCGGTCAAGCTGGCGCATGCGCTGAGTGACGGCCAGCACGTCGCGATGCTGGTCGATCAATGGTTTCGCAACGGCGTCGAAGTGGATTTCTTCGGCCGCAAGACCAACGCCAATCCGATGCTGGCGCGGCTGCTGCGTCAGGTCGACTGCCCGATCCACGGCGTCCGCATCATCCGCCTGCCCGGCCATCGTTTCCGCGCCGAACTCTCCGAAGAAGTGAAGGCGGTACGAACCGCCGACGGCAAGGTCGACGTGCAGGGCACCATGCAGGCGGTGACCAGCGTACTGGAAGGCTGGATCCGCGAATATCCGGACCAATGGCTTTGGCTGCACCGGCGGTGGCGGTGAGTTACCGAAGAAGCGTCGCTTCCTTCACCTCTCCCCGTTGGGGAGAGGTCGGAGCCTGAGCAAAGCGAAGATTCCGGGTGAGGGGGAGTCACGAACGCCGGTGCAACACCCCTCACCCGCCCGGCTTCGCCGGTCGACCACTCCCCCACGGGGAGAGGTGAAGATCGGTGCCCGCCGCACTTACCGCCCCGTCTTCACCCGCGTCCACAGCCGGTTGATCACCCGCTGCGTCGGCGCGTCGCGCGCGGTGATGACGAACAGTTTCCGCAGCATCGCGTCGTCGGGGTAGATGGTCTTGTCATTCAATATCTTCGGGTCGACCAGCTTCTGGCTGGCGAAATTGCCATTGGCATAACCGAGATAATCGGAATTCTTCGCCGCCACCTCGGGCCGGTACAGATAGTTGATCAGTTCATGCGCCTCGGCGACATGCTCGGCGTCGGACGGAATCGCCAGATTGTCGAAGAACATCTGCGCGCCCTGTTTCGGGATCACATAGCCGATCTCGACACCGTTCTGGCTCTCTTCGGCACGTGCGCGTGCCTGGATGATATCGCCGGACCACCCCACCACCAGACAGATTTCGCCCGTCGCCAGCGCGCTCAGATATTCGGAGGAATGAAATTTTCGCACCAGCGGCCGGATCTTGCCAACCAGTTCGGCGGCCTTGTCGAGATCGGGCTGTTTCGCCGAGTTCGGATCAAGCCCGAGGGAATTCAGCGCTGCCGGCAAAATGTCGTCCGCCGAGTCCAGCATATGGATGCCGCAGTCCTTGAATTTTGCCAGGACCTCCGGCTTGAAGACGATGTCCCAGCTATCGATCCTGGCGCCGGCGCCAAGGACATTTTCTACCGCCCTGACGTTGTAACCAATGCCAGTGGTCCCCCACATATAGTTGGCGGCATATTGATTACCGGGATCATAGACATCCAGACGGCTGGTAACGGCGTCCCAGGCATTGGCGAGGTTCGGCAATTTTGTCTTGTCGAGCTTCTGGAAAATCTTCGCTGCGATCTGGCGCTGCAGAAAATACGCCGTCGGCACCACGACGTCGTAACCCGACTTGCCAGCCAGCAGCCGCGTCTCCAGCGTCTCGTTGGCGTCGAAGGTGTCGTAGACCACCTTGATTCCGGTCTCCTTGCTGAAGTCCTCAAGGACCCCTGGCGCCATGTAGTTCGACCAATTGTAGAAATTGACCACGCGCTGCTGCGCCTGCGCGGGTAGCGCCAGCGCGACCGACGCCGCCAGCGCGGCGAGGATGCGGGTGACGACCGGGCGCATGCGATTTCTCCTACCTTCGATGAACCGCGTCGGACAGACGCTCCAGCGCGGTGTCGAGCGTGGCGTCATTCTTGGCGAAGCAGAATCGCACCACCGAGCTCACCACATCTTCCTCGTAGAACGCCGACACCGGGATCGCCGCCACCTTGTAGTCGTGGACGATGCGTTTGCAGAATTCGACGTCGGTCTCGTTCAACCCCAGCGGCGACAGGTCGACGGTGAGAAAATAGGTGCCCTGCGACTTGATCACCGGGAAACCGATCCGCTCCAGACCCGACGCCAGCCGGTCCCGGCTGCGCGCCAGATCGCTCTGCATCTCCTCGAAAAAGGCATCGGATTTGCCGAGACCATAGGCGACCGCTACTTGCAGGTTCGGCGCCGTGGTGAAGGTCAGAAACTGGTGCACCTTGGCGCAGACCCGCAGCAGCTTCGGCGCCGCGCAGACGAAGCCGATCTTCCAGCCGGTCAGCGAAAAGATCTTGCCGGCCGAGCCGATCTTGATGGTGCGGTCGCGCATGCCGGGGATCGACATCAGCGGGATGTGCTTGAAGCCTTCGAACACCACGTGCTCCCAGACCTCGTCGCAGATCGCGATGGTGTCGAACTCCTGGCAGAACTTTGCCAGCAGCTCGAGGTCCTCGCGCGGATAGACCACCGCGGCGGGATTTAGGGGATTGTTGAACAGCACCGCCTTGGTCTTGTGATTGAAGACCGCGCGCAGATCCTCTTCGGTCAAGCGCCAATGCGGCGGCTTCAGGCTGACCAGCCGCGGAATGCCGCCGGCCTGGCGGATGATCGGCAGATAGGAATCATAGACCGGCTGGAAGCACACCACTTCGTCGCCGGGTTCGACCACTGCGAGAATCGACGACGTCAGCGCCTCGGTGCCGCCCGAGGTCACCATGACCTCGGTCATCGGGTCGAGATCGAGACCATGCCAGTGCTGGTAATGCGTGGCGATCGCCTGACGCAGCTCTGGCAGGCCCATCATCGACGGGTACTGGTTGTAGCCGTTCAGCACCGCCTCGGCGGCGGCCTGGCGGATATCCAGCGGACCGGGATGATCCGGAAAGCCCTGGCCGAGATTAATCGCATTGTTATCGCGCGCAAGCTGCGACATCGCCTCGAACACCGTGACGGGCAGCTCGGAAAAGATCTTGTTCATGGACCGTTAGCCAGCCCTGGTCGGGAGACCCGCTGCTTTCCAGCCGAGAATGCCGCCGGCGAGGTGCTTGTCATAGGCCAGGCCATCAGCCTGCGCCGCCAGCGACGCGGTCACCGAACGCTTGCCGGAACGGCAGGCGAACACGATCTGCTTGCCGGCGAGATCGGGCAGATCGGCGGAATCGAAGCCGGATAGCGGCACCACGACGGCGTCCGGATAGGCCTCGGCCTCGACTTCGTTGGGTTCGCGCACATCGACCAGCAGATAGCGGCCGTCGGCAATCCCTTGCGAGACTTCTTCAGGCGTCAGATCCTGAACGCTATGATTATCCGCCATCAAAACCTCCGGTGGCCCCGTCATCCGGAGCAAAGTGTCGCGTCAAAACTATCGTCGTTCCGGGCGCCAACGTCGCCTCTGACGCTGGGAAAATCAAGCACCCCGAAATCGTCAAATCGTCACCTGCGTGCCGACCTCGACCACGCGACCGGTCGGAATCTGGAAGTAATCGGTGGCGTCATTGGCGGTACGGCTGAGCGCGATGAACAGCAGATCCTGCCACCGCGGCATGCCGGAATGCGCCGCGGGCTTCAGCGCGCGCCGCGACAGGAAGAACGACGTCGACATGATATCGAACTGCCAGCCGATCTTGCGCGCGATCGCCAGCGCCTTCGGCACGTTCGGCGATTCCATGAATCCGAACCGCAGCGTGACCTTGGAGAAGGTCTTGCTGATCTCCTCCAGCCGCACCCGTTCGGTCGGGTCGATCCGCGGCGTCGGCGCGGTTTCGATGGTGAGAATGACGTTCTTTTCGTGCAGCACCTTGTAGTGCTTGAGGCTGTGCATCAGCGCGGTCGGCGCGCTGATGGGATCGCTGGTCAGGAACACCGCCGTGCCTGAGACCCGCTGCGGCGGCCGCTTT
>NZ_JANXTC010000174.1:0-12985 GCF_025356345.1 Tardiphaga sp. | reverse complement strand
GGCCGCCTGGATCACGGGACCATCGGCCATCGGATCGGTAAACGGCATGCCGATCTCGATAATATCCGCGCCGGCCTTCGGCAGCGCCTTGATGATAGCAAGCGAGGTGACGAGATCTGGATCGCCAGCCATCACAAAGGTGACGAAGGCGGCGCGGCCCTCGGTGTTCAGTTCAGCGAAGCGGGTATCGATTCGGGTGGTCATAGTTTCACTCCGCGCAGAATCTCTGCCACCTGGGGGATATCCTTGTCGCCGCGGCCGGACAGGTTAACGACCATCAGATGATCCTTCGGCAGCTTCGGGGCCAGCTCCATCACCTTGGCGATGGCATGCGCCGGTTCCAGCGCCGGGATGATGCCTTCGAGTCGCGACAGCAACTGGAACGCCGCCAGCGCTTCATCGTCGGTGGCGCTGAGGTAGGTGACGCGGCCGCTTTCGTGCAGCCAGGAATGCTCGGGGCCGATGCCGGGATAGTCCAGCCCGGCCGAGATCGAATGGCCTTCCTGGATCTGGCCGTCCTCGTCCATCAGCAGATAGGTGCGGTTGCCATGCAGCACGCCGGGACGACCGCCGGCGATCGAGGCGGCGTGCAGCTTGGTGAGGCCGTGGCCGGCGGCTTCAACGCCAAAGATCTGTACGCTGGGATCATCCAGGAAGGGGTGGAACAGGCCCATCGCATTGGAGCCGCCACCGATGCAGGCGATCAGCGAATCCGGCAGCCGGCCCTCGGCTTCCTGCATCTGCGCCCTGGTCTCGGTGCCGATGATCGACTGGAAATCGCGCACCATCATCGGATAGGGATGCGGACCGGCGACAGTGCCGATGCAATAGAAGGTGTCGCTGACATTGGTGACCCAGTCGCGCATCGCCTCGTTCATCGCGTCCTTCAGCGTGCGCGCGCCGGCCTGCACCGGCACCACGCGGGCGCCGAGCATTTCCATCCGGATCACGTTGGGCTGCTGCCGTTCGACATCGACCGCGCCCATGAACACGATGCATTCGAGCCCGAACCGCGCGCACAGGGTCGCCGTCGCCACGCCATGCTGGCCGGCGCCGGTCTCGGCGATGATGCGCTTCTTGCCCATCCGCCGCGCCACCATGATCTGGCCGAGCACATTGTTGACCTTGTGCGAGCCGGTGTGGTTGAGCTCCTCGCGCTTGAAATAGATTTTGGCGCCGCCGAGATGGTCCGTCAGCCGTTCGGCGAAATACAGCGGCGAGGGACGGCCGACATAGTCTTTGAGGTAACCGTTCATCTCGGTCTGGAAGGCCGGATCAGCCCTGGCATCGTCATAAGCCTGTTGCAGATCCAGGATCAGCGGCATCAACGTTTCAGCGACGAAGCGGCCGCCGAAAATACCGAAATGGCCGGTGTCGTCGGGCCCGCTTCGATAGGAGTTGAGCAGTGCTGGCTTTTGGACGGCTGTATTCATGAGGCGATCAATTCTTCGCTGGCGCGCGCGGCGCGGATGAAGGCGCGGATCATGTCGGGATCCTTGATACCGGGCGCGCTTTCGACGCCAGAGGAAATATCGACGCCGCCGGCATGCGTGATGCGCAACGCCTCGGCGACATTGCCGGCATTGAGGCCGCCGGACACCATGAAGGGCAGCTTCAGGTCGAGGCCTTCCAGCAGGTGCCAGTCGAACGGCGCGCCGAGACCGCCGGGGCGCGTGGCATCTCGCGGCGGCTTGGCATCGAACAGGATTCGGTCACAGACCGCGGCATAGCCCGGCAACGCGGCCAGATCCGTCGTGGTTTCAACGGCGAGCGCCTTCATCACCGGCAGCCCGAATTTCTGCTTGATGTCGCGGATCCGCGCCACGCTCTCATGGCCATGCAGTTGCAGGATCTGAGGCTGCAGCGCCTCGATGCTGTTGCCAAGCAGCGCGTCATCGGCGTCGACCGACAGGGCTACCTTGATCGCGCGTCCCTTGGCCTGGCGACCCAGTTCGCGCGCGATATCGAGGCCGACGTGCCGGGGCGAGGGCGGGAAGAACACGAAGCCAACCATTTCGGCGCCAGAAGCGAGCGCCGCGTCAAGGGTATCGCGCGTCGAGAGGCCGCAAATTTTGATAGTCAGGGACATAATTCAAAAATGACCGCTGGAAATGGAATTTCAAGGCTGTCTTGATATGCCGGGTTCTACAACGTCACGCCGGTCTTGTCTCGCCCGGAGGTATAGCCAGGTCCGGGCAATATCGGCGCCGGCAGTCCAAGTGGCGCGGCGCGCATGGCGGAAGCCGTCTGCTGGCGCAGCTCGGCAAGTTCCTGGCGGGCCTGTCGGGCCTCGGTTTCGTAGAGCCGGGCGGCGCGGCGCCAGCGGCGCTGCCGGAACCAGGTCGCCAGGCCGCCCGCGATAACGCCCATAATGGCGATGGCGATGAGAACAATGAACAGCGGCAGCGTGACGCCGACCGAGGGGGCGGCGGTGTTGAACGGGTCGAAGGACACCGTCACCAGATGCCGATTGGCTACCGCAAACACGACGAAAAGCACCGCCAGCGATATCAGAACCAGTCCTGAAAGAAATTTGCGCATCAACATGTCTCGCGTAAAGGCGACGGACCGACTTTAAGCGCTGGCTTCGGGCGCTCCGGCTTCGCGATTCAGCCGCTCGCGCATTTCCTTGCCGGTTTTAAAGAAAGGCACGCTCTTCTGATCAACCGGTACGTGGGCGCCGGTGCGCGGATTGCGCCCTGCCCGCGCCGGGCGGTGCTTGACCGAAAAGGCGCCGAAGCCGCGCAGCTCAACCCGATCGCCGCGCGCCAGCGCCGCCATGATCTCGTCGAGGATCGCATTGACGATATTCTCGACATCCCGCTGGTACAGGTGCGGGTTGTGCTCGGCAATACGCTGAACGAGTTCGGATTTGATCATAAGAGATGCTGGGCTCTGAACGTGAGAATGCATTTCCGTGAAAATGCCTTGAACTGTCAAGACGCTAAATCAAATCCGGCGGCTGTCAAAATACCCGACTTGCAACGCCAGGATGGATTGGGACGTCACCCGCGCGGCGCCAGCATGTGCGCGCGGCCTGAGGATGCACGCATTAGTTGGGGCCGGCCGGACGCCACAGCGCCAACATCCCGTCGAGCCCGAAACGGTCCATCGCCTGGGCGAGGCCCACCTGCTCGAGCTGGCGCGCGACGCCGCCGAGGCCCACCGCGTCCAGCGTGATCGACGCTGCGGCCCGCAGGAACGTCAGGTCGCCAAATTTCGGCGCCAGCTTGAAATCGCGCACCGGCAGGTCGCTTTTGATCTTTTTCTCCGACACCAGCCAGGCCACGGCGGTCTTTTCGTCGCCAAGCTGATCGATCAGCCTGAGATCGACCGCCTGCCTCCCGGTGAACACCCGTCCGTCCGCCACTCTGTCGAGCAGCCCGTCATCCATGCCACGGCGGTTCTGAACCAGACCGCGAAACCAGGCATAGGAATCCTTCACCAGCGATTCCAGCGCGGCGCGCGCTTCCGGGCTGGTGGGCTCGAAGCCGTTTGGCGCCGCCTTCAGCGGCGAAGACTTCACTTCTTCCACCTGCACACCGACAGTCTTCATCAGGCCGCTGAAATTCGGAAACTGGAACAGCACGCCGATCGATCCGACCAGCGAGCTCTGCTGCGCGACAATGTGGTCGGACGCAATCGCCGCGATATAGCCGCCCGACGCCGCCAGCCCCTCGACCACCACGACCATCGGCTTCTTCGCCTTCAGCCGCGTCAGCGCGTCGTAAAGCTGCTCGGAGCCGGCAGTGGTGCCGCCCGGCGAGTTGATATGCACGACGACGGCGGCCGCGGAGGATTTTTCCAGCCGCTCCAGCGCCTCGACACGGTCATTGTCGCTGCGGATCAATCCTTCGATCTTGATCCGGGCGATCGAGCCGGAACCCGCCAGCACATCGGGGCCCGATCGCGTGGCGATGGCGCCGACAGCGACCACGGCGGCCACCGCGACGAACACCGCGGCGACACGCCAGAAGGTCAGCTTGCGGCGCATGCGGCGACGGTCGACGATCACATCGGATTCAAGCGACATCGGAATTCTCCTGGAAAGCTCGGCAGCCGCCGCATCTGTCTCCGCGCAGCGTTGAGATGTGGTGGATGCGTTACATCAAATGCGGCGCAATATGAAGAAAACAAGGCCAAACGCAAAAAGGGCCCCGGAAAACCGGGGCCCCAATTGCGTGGTGACAGAAGCGGATGCTTACTTGTCGGTGCGCTGCTTGAGCGCGGTGCCGAGAATGTCGCCCAGCGTGGCACCCGAGTTCGAGGACCCGTACTGCTCGATGGCTTCCTTCTCTTCCGCGACTTCCAGGGCCTTGATCGAGACCTGGACCTTGCGGGCCTTCTTGTCGAACTGGATCACCCGCGCATCGACCTTTTCGCCAACGGCGAAACGCTCGGCGCGCTGATCGGCACGCTCGCGAGCAAGCTCGGAACGCTTGATGAAGGTCGAGAAGTCGGTGTCGACGATCTGCACGTCGATGCCGGATTCCTTGACTTCGAGAACGACGCAAGTGACGACCGCGCCCTTCTTGACGTCGCCCGGCTCGGCGAAGGGGTCGCCTTCGAGCTGCTTGACGCCGAGCGAGATGCGCTCCTTCTCGACATCCACATCGAGGACGATGGCCTTGACCATGTCGCCCTTCTTGAAGTTGTCGATGACCTGCTCACCCGGCTGCTTCCAGTCGAGGTCGGAAAGATGGACCATGCCGTCCACTTCGCCGTCGAGACCCAGGAACAGGCCGAACTCGGTCTTGTTCTTGACTTCGCCTTCGACCGTGGCACCGACCGGATACTTCTCGACGAACACTTCCCACGGATTGCGCATGGTCTGCTTGAGACCGAGCGAAATGCGACGCTTGACGGAATCGACTTCGAGAACCTGCACTTCGACTTCCTGCGAGGTCGAAACGATCTTGCCGGGGTGCATGTTCTTCTTGGTCCAGGACATTTCCGAGACATGGATCAGGCCTTCGATGCCCGGCTCCAGTTCGACGAATGCGCCGTAGTCCGTGATGTTGGTGACGCGACCGGTGAAGCGCGCGTTCAGCGGGTACTTCGCCTCGATGCCCTGCCACGGATCGTCCAGCAACTGCTTCATGCCGAGCGAGATACGGTGGGTCTCGTGGTTGATCTTGATGATCTTGACCTTGACGGTCTGACCGATCGTCAGAACTTCGGTCGGGTGGTTGACGCGACGCCATGCGATGTCGGTGACATGCAGCAGGCCGTCGATGCCGCCGAGATCCACGAACGCACCGTAATCGGTGATGTTCTTGACGACGCCGTCAATGACCTGGCCCTCTTCGAGGTTCTGCACCAGTTCTTGACGCTGTTCGGCGCGGGTCTCTTCGAGCACGGTGCGGCGCGACACGACGATGTTGCCGCGGCGGCGATCCATCTTCAGGATCTGGAACGGCTGTGAATTGTTCATCAACGGCGCAACGTCGCGGATCGGGCGGATGTCGACCTGCGAGCGCGGCAGGAAGGCGACCGCGCCATCCAGATCGACGGTGAAGCCACCCTTGACCTGGTTGAAGATAACGCCGTGAACCTTCTCGTTGTTGTTGAAGGCCTTCTCGAGCTTGCCCCAGCTCTCTTCGCGACGGGCCTTGTCACGCGACAGCACGGCTTCGCCGAGCGCATTTTCGATCCGGTCGAGAAACACCTCGACCTCGTCGCCAACCTTGAGTTCGCTTTCGCGGCCGGGCACGGCGAATTCACGCAGCGCCACGCGGCCTTCAGTCTTCAGGCCGACGTCGATGACGGCCATGTCCTTTTCAATCGCGACAACAATGCCCTTGATGACGGAGCTTTCCTGCAGGTTGCCACCTGCGAAGGACTCGTCGAGCATCGCGGCGAAATCGTCGCGTGAAGGATTATAAGAAGCAGCAGTCGAAGCCATTTGTTCTCCAGGTGCGGGTGTCGCCGGCAGTCGGGTTAAGGGGCGTCGCAAACGTGAAGTGTTAGGGGTCCGCAACCCCTAACGACCGCCCTGCAGGAGTATGCAAGAACGGGCCGGCAGCATGCCTGCACATCTGAAACGTTGAATGTCCGGCACCAAGGCAGTCGGTCGAAAGGACCAACGTTCAAGACCAGGAGCGGGCTTTCCTCCAATGACGGCAACGGTTTCGCTTGAATGGGTCCTGATGGACCCGGATCAAACCCGTTGCCGGCCCGCTCGGACGGCCTCGACAATATCGATGGCGGCCCGGACGCTGCCTTCTATATCCAAATTGGAGTTATCCAGCAAGTATGCATCTGCGGCCGGTTTGAGCGGCGCGACCACGCGGTTCTGGTCCCGCTCGTCGCGGCGCAGGATGTCCGCCAGCACGGCGGCCTCGTCGGCCACCTCGCCGCGCGCCGCGGCCTCCAGCGTCCGGCGATGTGCCCGGACCCGGGCGTCGGCGACGACGAAAATCTTCACATCGGCATGGGGGCAGATCACGGTGCCGATGTCGCGGCCGTCCAGCACCGCGCCGGGGGAATCCTCGGCAAACCGGCGCTGGAAGCTCAGTAGCACCTCGCGAACCTTCGGAATCGCCGAAATCACCGAAGCGGCATCAGCCACCGTCTGCGCCTTGAGAGCGGGGTCACCGAAATTGCCAGGATCGAGTTCCAGTGCCGCGGAAACCGCCAGCATTTCGTTGGACAGGTCGGCGCCCGCGTCCAGCATCGCCTTGGCCACCGCGCGGTAGATCACGCCGGTATCCAGATGACGGTATCCGTAATGCCTGGCGAGGCGCTTGCCCAGCGTGCCTTTTCCGGAAGCGGCCGGTCCGTCGATGGCGATGATCATATTGGCGGGAAACCTTAGCGAGCGAGAGGAGAACGGGCCCTGCGCAGCGGGCGCTCCTCGGTGAAGATGTTGCGGGACGCGAATTCCGCCGGGCTGGCGAAGGTCAGATATTCCCGCATGGCGTCGGTTGGCTCCGTCGTCGCGAACCACGGCTGGGCCAGCCGGCGGCGCGGTCCGGAAACCCATTTTGGTACTCGGCCAAGCCGATGCTGCTTGGCCAGATACTCGGCCATGGCCCCCACAAGGGCATCCAGTTTCGGGTCATCGCCCGTGGCCGGCTCATCCGCGAGGCAGGCATAGCGGGCGGCAGGTGTCGGCGCCAGATCGAAGGCGTCGATGAATTCGGCCAGCGTAGCGTCTCGCGCCGCACCCAGCTGAACCCGCTCAACGGCCTCAGCGAGGGTATTCGGGCGCATCGCTTTTTCCTTCACGACTCATGTTCTTGAGCAAAAAACGCTGTTTTTCCGGAGAGGCGGCACTGACCGGAAAATATTTCCCGATCAGCGTGATCGCCTGATCCACCGATTCGATGCCGACCACCTGCATCAGATTCAGAATATCGAGCCGCTCCGTGTCGCCGCGAACCACGTCGGTCACGCGCATGGCCTTCAGCTTCATGGCGAGAAGATATTCGGCCGTGGGAACCGTGACAACCAGCCCTGGCGTCGAGCCGTCGCGCGGAAAGGTACCGAATTCCAGATGGTCATCCGCGGGCGACGCCAGCGCGCTGAGATGAAAGGCGACGCCTTCATTCAACCAATCGTCGCCCCACCCCCGCTCCGTAGCGATCTTTTTGGCGACTTCGCGCAGCCATTGCGGCCAATCCCCGCCAATCTCAGCAATATCGACACCTTCCGTGGCGAAGCGAAAATTGCTCGCCAGCATCAGGGCCGATCCGCCATAGACCGCGATCTGCAACCTGGTGCCGGCGGCGACCGCGGCGCGGGCGATGTCGTCGAACGCCTCCAGCAGAGCATCGCGGTCAAAGCCCGTTGCCATGGCGTCAGGCGAACTCCGCGCCGAGCCGCCGCATCATCGGGATGAAGTCGGGAAAGCTGGTGGCGATGAAGGCGGTGTCGTCGACCGTTACCGGCCGGTCCGACGCCAGCCCCATCACCAGCGCCGACATCGCGATGCGGTGATCCATATGGGTGGCGACCAGCCCGCCGCCGGGCACGTGACCGGTGCCCTCGACCACCAGATCGTCGCCAATGATCTCGACCTTGACGCCATTGACCCGCAGCATCGCCGCGGTGGCCTCGAGCCGGTCGGATTCCTTGACCCGCAATTCCTGCAGGCCGCGCATGATGGTGGTGCCCTCGGCAAAACTCGCCGCCACCGCCAGCACCAGATATTCATCGATCATCGACGGCGCCCGCTCCGGTGGCACTTCGACGCCGCGCAGATTCGACGCCCGGATCCGGAACTGGGCCATCGGCTCGCCGGCATCGCCGCGAATCTCGCTTTCCTCGATCGAGGCGCCCATCTCGCGCAACGTCGTGAACAGCCCGGTCCGCAGCGGATTGGTCATGACATCGGTCAAAACGATGTCGGATCCCGGCACGATCAGCGCCGCGACAATCGGGAAAGCCGCCGAAGACGGATCGGCAGGCACCACGACATCGGCGCCGCGCAGCTCCGGCTGCCCGGTCAGGGAAATCTTCCGCCCGTGGCGGCCTTCGTTCTCGGAAACCAGCTGCGCGCCAAAATGCCTCAGCATCAGCTCGGTATGGTCGCGACTGGCCTCGGTCTCGATCACGGTGGTCACGCCGGGCGCTGCCAGCCCCGCCAGCAGCACCGCGGACTTGATCTGGGCAGAGGCCACCGGCGTCCGGTACACGATCGGCAGCGGGTCGCGCGCGCCCTCCAGCCGCATCGGCAGCCGGCCGCCATCCTGGCTGTCGAGGACCCGGGCGCCCATCAGGGCCAAGGGATCGACGATTCGCCGCATCGGCCGGCCGCGCAGCGACGCATCGCCATCAAAGGTCGCCTCGATCGGGCAACCGGCCACCGCGCCCATCACCAGCCGGCATCCGGTGCCGGAATTGCCGAAATCCAGCGCCTGCTTCGGCGCGGCAAAGCCGGCGACACCGACACCGCGCACCGACCAGGCGAATTCGCCGGTGCGCACGACCTTTGCGCCCAGCGCCTGCATCGCCTTGGCGGTATTGAGGACGTCCTCCCCCTCCAGCAGGCCGCTGATCCTCGTTTCGCCGACGGCCAGCGCGCCCAGGATCAGGGCCCGGTGCGAGATCGACTTGTCGCCGGGCACGCGCTCGCGGCCGGTGAGGGCTGAGCTTTTGCGCGCCGCAAGCGGCGTGGGCTGGATTACCTGGGTCAAATAAAATGTTCCTTTGCGCGGCAGCCTCGTACCATATGGGCTGGTCCGCGTCACGCCACGCGCACAGCGCTATTGACAGCAGCGTGGCAACTAGCCAAGTGAAGCACCGTTTTTCAAAAAATTCCCTAGGATTCACACGTGGCCAAATCCGATCTCGGAACCAAGCGTATTTGCCCCACGACGGGCAAAAAATTCTACGACCTCAACAAATCGCCGGTGATTTCACCCTATTCCGGCGAAGTGGTCCCGATCACGCCGATTCCACCGCCGCGCACCCGCGCCGACGCGGCGTCGCGCGCCGCGGCCGCCTCGGCGGCAGCCTCCGCGGCCGAGGCGCCGGAAGTGGCCGATGCTGATTCGGAAGAATTGGTGCCGCTCGAGGAAGCCGATGCCGAGGAAAACTCCGGCAAGAAGGCCGCCGTGCTGGAGTCCGAGGACGATATCGAGACCGACGACGATGAAGACGATGATTCGACCTTCATTGCCGACGAAGAAGATGGTGATGACGACGTCACCGATATTATTGGTGACGTTTCCGGTGATGAAGAGACTTGAGATCAATCAGGATCTGTGATCTTGGTTTGCCGCGCGCGTCACTCCAGTAACGCGCGCGGGTTTAGGGGCCATAGCTCAGCTGGGAGAGCGCTTGCATGGCATGCAAGAGGTCGGCGGTTCGATCCCGCCTGGCTCCACCATCCTTCGCTAGCCAAAGCGTGATGTCCGGCGAAGCCCGGGGGACGTAGACGGTCTTCAGATATCCATTTTACCTACTGATCGACCCCCGTTGACGATAACGGCGCGGAACATCGGTGCGGCATGTCGAAATCCCCCGCAGCATCATTTATCCTCATCAGGAATATTTCGGCGCAACCGCTGACCTGAAGCGCCGGTTCGCCAATTACAACGCAGGCAAATCCAGCCACACCGCAAATTCATGCCGTGGGAATTGCTCTGGCACCGCAGTTTCCCGGACAAGCAACGCGCTCGCGTTCGAGAAAAACCTGAAATCGCATTCCGGCCGCGCATTTGCGAAAAATCGGCTCTGATGGTTATGTCGGCATCGATTTCCTGCCCCGCAACCACATAGAAAATACGCATGATCCCCAACATTGCTCCCGGCGCGATCGCCGGCTTGCGCGTGATCGACCTGTCGCGCGTGCTCGGTGGCCCCTATTGCACCCAGATACTCGCCGACCATGGCGCCGATGTCGTCAAGGTGGAGCCGCCGGCCGGCGACGAGACCCGCGACTGGGGACCTCCGTTCCACGAAGATGACGCGGCGTATTTCATCGGCACCAACCGCAACAAGCGGTCGATCGGACTGGACCTCGCTTCCGATGCCGGCCGCGTGGTGTTGATGCGCATGCTCGAAGACGCCGACGTGATGATCGAGAACTTCAAGCCCGGCACGCTCGATAAATGGGGCATAGGCAACGATGTGCTGCGTGCGAAATTCCCGAAGCTGATCCACTGCCGGATTTCCGGCTTCGGCGGCGACGGCCCGCATGGCGGCCACCCTGGCTATGACGCCATCATCCAGTCGATGGTCGGCCTGATGGCGGCCACCGGCTCGCAGGAGAGCGGCCCGACCCGGATCGGGGTGGCCCTGGTGGACATGTCGACCGGGCTCTATGCCTGCGTCGGCATCCTGATGGCGCTGGCCGAACGCGAAAAATCAGGGCTCGGCCAGTTCGTGGAAGCGACGCTGTACGAGACCGGCCTGGCCATCATGCATCCGCACACCGCCAATTACTTCATGAATGGCGGCAAGCCGCCGGCGCTGACCGGCAACGAGCACCCCAATCTGGTGCCCTATGCGGTGTTCGCCGCGCGCGACGGCAACATCTTCGTCGGCGTCGGCAATGACGGCACCTTCCGCAAGCTGTGCCGCGAACTCGGCAAGCCCGAGCTTGGCACCGATACGCGCTTTGCGCGCAACCGCGATCGCGTGCTCAACCGCGATGCGCTGCGTGCCGAGCTCGAGGCGATCCTGAAGGACGAAGACAGCGAGCCGCTGTGCCGCCGCCTGCTCGCGGCGGGCCTTCCGGCCGGGCCGGTGCAGTCGATCGACAAGGCGCTGTCCAACCCGCACACTCTGGCGCGCGGCGATATCATCGAAAAGGACTGGTACAAGGGCGTCGCCTCGCCGGTCCGCTTCGACCGGACCAAGGCCAGCCTGCGCCGCGTGCCGCCGAAATTCAGCGAGCACGCCGCGGAAGTGCTGGGCGAATTCGGCTACTCCGACGACGAGATCAGCGACCTCGTCGCCAAGGGAACGGTCAGCGGCCCGGACCGGAAGCGTTAAGGTCACGACCTGGTCCTGAACGAAGGTGCAGCATTATTTTTGCTGCACCTCCGTTCGTGGCCCGACACGACCATGGACGACGCCGATGCCGGCGCTTCCGCCGTGGCGTTGGCTCGATTACTGTCATTTGCACGTCATACTACGCTGTTACCGGCGCACCAACGATGATGACGGCCTCGGGAGACCAAAATGTTTCGACGACCTCTACGCCTTGCGACCTTGCTCGCCTCGACCCTCGTGCTGGCCTCTCCGGCCTATGCCGTGACCGAGATCCAGTGGTGGCACGCCATGACCGGCGGCAACAACGATATCGTCAACAGGCTCGCCGACGACTTCAACACCAGCCAGTCCGACTACAAGGTCGTCCCCAGCTTCAAGGGCAGCTACCCCGACACCATGAACGCCGGCATTGCCGCCTTCCGCGCCGGCACCGCGCCGCACATCATGCAGGTGTTCGAAGTCGGCACGGCCACCATGATGAGCGCCAAGGGCGCCATCAAGCCCGTCAACCAACTGATGAAGGACGCCGGCGAACCGTTCGACCCCAACAATTACCTGCCAGCGATCACCGGCTACTACTCGACCTCGAAGGGCGAGATGCTGTCGTTTCCCTTCAACTCCTCCTCGATGGTGATGTGGGTCAATCTCGATGCGCTGAAGAAGGCCGACATCGCCGAAATCCCCAAGACCTGGCCCGAAGTGTTCGAGGACGCCAAGAAGCTCAAGGCGGCCGGCTACACGACCTGTGGCTTCTCCAATGCCTGGGCCACCTGGGCGCATATCGAACAGTTTTCGGCCTGGCACAACGTGCCGATCGGCAGCAAGGCCAACGGCCTCGACGGCTTCGACACCGAGCTGAAGTTCAACACGCCGCTGCACGTCAAGCACCTGCAGACGCTGATCGATCTGCAGAAGGACAAGACCTACGACTATTCCGGCCGCGCCAATGCCAGCGAAAGCCGCTTCAGCTCCGGCGAATGTCCGATCTTCCTGACCTCGTCGGGCTATTACGCCAGCGCCAAGGGGACGGCCAAGTTCAACTTCACCTCCGCGCCGATGCCTTATTACCCCGAAGTCGCCGGCGCGCCGCAGAACTCGATCATCGGCGGCGCATCCTTGTGGGTGATGGGCGGCAAGAAGCCCGAGGAATACAGGGGCGTCGCCAAATTCTTCACGTTCCTGAGCGACACCAACCGCCAGGCCAGACTGCACCAGGAGTCGGGCTATCTGCCGATCACCAAGGCCGCCTATGAGAAGACCAAGGCGGACGGTTTCTACGAGAAGAACCCGATCCTGCAGACGCCGCTGAGGGAACTGACCAATAAGGAGCCGACGGAAAACTCCCGCGGCCTTCGTTTCGGCAACATGGTGCAGATGCGCGATATCTGGGCCGAGGAAATGGAAGCGGCGCTTGCCGGGCAGAAGACCGCGCAGGCCGCGCTCGACGCCGCGGTGACCCGCGGCAATGCCATGTTGCGTACATTCGAGAAGTCCGCGAAGTAATATCTGGCGCTGTCGTCGCCCGGCCAGGCCCGCAATC
>NZ_JANXTC010000110.1:0-9654 GCF_025356345.1 Tardiphaga sp. | reverse complement strand
GGCATTGCCCGCAAATAAAATACCGCAGCGCACTGTCGCTCGATCTTCGCAGCGTCAGGTCGGCTTGTAGCCGATCCCGTCCATGATCGTCTTCCATCGCTTGAGATCGACGTCCATCCGGTCACGCATTTGCGCCGACGTCGATGTCTGCACTTCCATACCCATGTCCAGCAGACGCTTTTCCACCTCGGGTGTTTTCAACACGGCTCGCAATTCGTCGCCCCATGCCTCGATGAGGTCGGACGGCGTATTCGCCGGGGCGAAGAAGGCGTACCAGCCAAGAATGTTGAGTGAGGGATAGCCGAGGCTGATGCCGGTGGGCAGATCTGGCGCGGAGGCGGGTGGCCGGTTGCCCGAGGTGAGCAGGATTTTGACGACCCCCGAACGGTGATGCTCGATGAAGTCGGTGATCGAGCCGCAGCCGGCGGTGATGTGGCCGCCTTGCAGGTCCGACACCAGTGGCGTGGCACCGCGATAGGCCACCGCTTCCAACGGCACCCCGATCGCCTGGCCGGTCATCAGGCCGAAGAAGTGCGTGAACGATCCCATCGCCGTCGTGCCGAACGAATTGCGCGCCGGATTTTGTTTCAGCCAGGCGATGTATTCGGCCAGCGTGTTGACGCCGATCGTGGGCGACACGCAGTACACGGTCTGAAGCGTGCCGGCGAGCGTGATCGGCGCCATGTCGGTCCGCGGGTCGAATGGAATCGAAATCATTGAAAGCTTTTGCGCCACAGTGGCGGACGGCATGAAGCAGATCGTCGCGCCATCGGGGGGGCTGCTCTTGAGCGTCGCGCCCGCGATGGTACCGGACGCGCCGACCTTGTTTTCGATGATGATGTTGCGCCCGGTGCGTTGTTTCAGCGGTTCGGCGATCAGCCGCGCCATCACGTCCGAGCCGCCGCCGGCGGGGAATCCGACGAGTATCCGCAACATCCTGTCCGGCAATTCCGCTCTGGCGTGGACGGTACGGGGCAGCATCACAGCGGCTGCGCCAAGCATCATGGCGGCCCTGCGGGTGATGATTCTGGTGATGGCACGCGCTCCCATGGATGGGTGTCATGCTGCATAGCAATAGTACAGCAGAAGCCCCGACGGTCTGTTGCCGCCTTGATGGTCGCAAGCCTATGGAGTTCACGATGCCAATGCAACTGCGGCAAACCGGCTCGGTTCGTCACGGCCCATTATTATAGTGGAAGTTTTGAATAGAGCGTTCGCGTCGAGGGCGCGCGAAACCGATGCGAGCCGGTATCAGCGATCGGGCGCTAGGCCTCGCGATAGCGTAGCCCGGAATGCTGCAGTCCTTTCGCCGGCCCCAGCAGGCGATCGAATTCCCGCTTGCTGGTTTCGTAAATTTGCAGGAGCAAGCTTCCAGGCCGGCCCGGTCCAGGATGGTGACGTGACCGCGGACGTAGTCGATAAAACCGTTCTTCTTGAGAACAGACGCCACTTCGGTGACGCCCGTTCGCCGCACGCCCAGCATCATGGCCAGGAATTCCTGGGTGAGCAGGAATTTGTCGGACTGCACGCGGTCGTGGGTCATCAGCAGCCAGCGGCAGCAGCGCTGTTCGAGATTGTGGTGATGATTGCAGGCGGCGGACTGCGCCACCTGATTGAAGAAGGCGTGCACGTAATGCAGCATCAGCCGTCGCGTGTGCTGGCTTTCCTCGAGAATTTTCCGCAGCGCCGAGGCCCTGATCACCAGCCCGTTGCCGGGCACCTGCATGTAGACCGTGGTCGGCGCCATGGTGTCGCCGAGGATAATCGGAATCCCGACCACGCCTTCATTGCCGATGGTGCCGACTTCCGACGCGGAGCCGTCCGCCATCGTGTTGACCAGCGATGCCACGCCCTCGACCGGAAAGTACACATTGGTGATCGGTTCGCCAGCCTCGTAGAGCGGCATCCTGTACTCCAGCACGACTTCGCGGAGGTGCAGCTTCAAGGCCTCGAATTCAGGTCTCGGCAACATTTCCAGTAGTCGATTTCGCCTCGATTGCGCCATCTGCAGCACCCCTATGAAGGCAAGTCCGGACTGCGACACCGGTTCCGATGCGGGATGGCGCGAATGAACCATAGCGCCGGCGCGACCCGCCGCAAAGCGGCGATATGGTGGCCCGCGGCCATGCCCGAGGCTGGGTCTCCCCCCGGCCGGAATTCAAGCCGCTGGCTTGATGTGGATCAACGCCCGCCGGCGTTGCCGCGTCATGATGCGTAGTATCCGTGACGTGCTGGACCCGGAAGCTGTATGACCGGGCGGGCGTCGTGCTGCGTGCAGCCGGGTGACAATTGGCGGCCGCCGTGCCGGTCCTGTAACCCCGACGCTCGAGAACAACGCATGATCGCGATCGACGATATCAGCGCGGAACAGCTCCGCGATTGTGCTGCCGAAGCGTTGCTGCTGCGTCTCGGGACGACCATGGCGGGGCTGGCCTCCACGGAGGCCGCGGATCGGCTGCTTCATTACGGCCCCAATGATGCCGCGAGACTGAAGCGCTCTCCGCTATGGCTGCAATTCGTGGCCCGTTTCCGCAATCCGCTGGTCATCATCCTGCTGGTGGCCAGCGGATTGTCGGCCGCGAGTGGCGACCTCGCCAGCTTCCTGATCGTCGGCACCATCGTGCTGATCAGCATGACGATCGATTTCGTGCAGGAGACCGGCGCGCAGAACGCGATCGACGCCTTGCAGCGCTCGGTCGCGGTGCAGGTCAATGTCTGGCGAGACGGTGTCCTGATCGCGGTGCCGATCGATCAACTAGTGCCGGGCGATGTGATCGAGCTGATCTCAGGAGATCTGGTACCCGCCGACTCGCGGCTGCTGAAAAGCCGCGATCTGTTCATCAACCAGGCGCTGCTGACCGGGGAATCCTATCCCGCCGAAAAGAATGCGCATCCCACGGCGCCGAGCGAAGACAATGGCGCCGCCGAAAACGCGGTGTTCGCCGGCACCTCGGTGATCAGCGGGACGGCCACCGCGCTGGTCTGCCGCACCGGCGCCGGCACCGCGCTCGGTCATCTCGCGAAAAGCCTGGCGGAGAAGCCGCCGGCCACCGCCTTCGAGGTTGGCATCCGGCGCTTCGGCCTGCTGATCATGCGGCTGACGGTGCTGATGGTGCTGTTCGTGCTGCTGATCAATATCTCGTTCCATCGCCCGGTGCTGGAATCGCTGATGTTCGCGCTGGCGCTGGCGGTCGGCCTGACGCCCGAATTGCTGCCGATGGTGGTGACGGTCACGCTGGCGCGCTCGGCGATGAAGCTGTCGAAGCGCAAGATGGTGGTGAAGCGGCTCTCGGCGGTGCACGACATCGGCGCGATGGACGTGCTGTGCACCGACAAGACCGGCACGCTCACCGAAGCCAGTATCAGCCTGGTGCGGACCGTCGATGGCTGGGGCACCGAAAGCCAGCCGGCGCAGGCCGGCGCCTATCTTAACAGCCTGTTCGAGACCGGCATGAAGAGCCCGCTCGACCAGGCGATCCTCGCCGCCGGCGGGGTGGATGCCACGGGCTATAGCAAGATCGATGAAGTGCCGTTCGACTTCGAGCGCCGCCGCGTCTCGGTGCTGGTCGATCACGAAGGCGGCCGCCAGTTGATCGTCAAGGGCGCGCCGGAAGACCTGCTACGGCTGTCGGCGCGCTGCGAGGCGGCGGATGGCACCGTCACGCCGCTCGACGCCGGCACCAGGCAGATCTTCGAAGCCACGCTGGAACAGCTCGGCGCGCTGGGGTTTCGCGTGCTCGGCATCGGCAGCCGCGCCGTCGAGGCGAACCACGGCACGGCCGCCATCAGCGACGAGAACGAGCTGGTATTTTCCGGCTTCGCGGTGTTCCGCGATCCGCCCAAGGCCAGTGCCGGCGCGACCATCCAGGCGATGACCGGGGCAGGGATCATCGTGAAGGTTCTGACCGGCGACAATGAGCGGGTGTCGCGGCATGTGTTCGAGGAGATCGGCGTGCCGGTGACCGGGGTGCTGACCGGCGATCAGCTCGCGCATCTGTCGGACGAGGCGCTGCTCGGGCAGTTGCCCGAGGTCAATCTGTTCTGCCGCGTCAACCCGCAGCAGAAGCTGCGCATCCTGCTGGCGCTGAAACGGCGCGGCCATGTCGTCGGCTTCATGGGCGACGGCATCAATGATGCGCCGGCGCTGCACGCCGCCGATGTCGGCATCTCCGTCGATGGCGCCGCCGATGTTGCGCGCGCCGCCGCCGATCTGATCGCGCTGGAGCATGACCTGTCGGTGGTGCATGAAGCGGTGCTGTGCGGCCGCACCGCGGTCCGCAATGTCGCCAAATACGTGCTCATGGGCTCCAGCTCGAATTTCGGCAACATGTTCAGCATGGCCGGCGCGGCGCTGTTCCTGCCATTCCTGCCGATGCTGCCGATCCAGATCCTGCTCAACAATCTGCTCTACGACGTCTCGGAAATCGCCATCCCGTTCGACGATGTCGATGAGGAGGCGATTGCCCGGCCGACCAGCTGGGACGTCAGCTTCATCGAGAAATTCATGCTGGTGTTCGGCCCGGTCAGCTCGTTGTTCGACTTCCTGACCTTCTATGTGCTGTTCAAACTGTTCGATGCCGGCACCGCTTTGTTCCAGACCGGCTGGTTCATTGAATCGATCACCACCCAGGTGCTGGTGGTGTTCGCGATCCGCACGCGTCGCTCGCTGTTTCAAAGCCGGCCGCATCGCCTGCTGGTCGGCATGGCGTTGGGCGCCATCGCAATTGCGATCGCCATCCCGCTGCTGCCGATCGGCCGATGGTTCGGCTTCGTGGCGCCGCCACCGCTGTTCTTCCTGTTCCTGGTCGTCGCCACCGCGGCCTATCTGGCGATCGTCGAAGTCACCAAGCGGGCGTTTTACGCGGTGATCGACCGGCGAGGATGACCGGCGACGCGGGCCGATTTCGCCGACGGCGTCATAAGTGTGGAGTCGCGGTTTCTTCGATTTCACACTTGAGCCAAGGGCTGGCATCGAAACCCCAGCCGTTCACCAAGTCAGGTAACTCGAAGGACGGTCACACCGTCGGCGCCGGTCTGGAACAGATGTTCGCGCCGAGCTGGTCGGCCAAGGTCGAGTATCAGTATCTCCGGTGAAGGCCGGCCTTCCGCCGGCCTTTTTCTTTGGGATGTCGGCCCACCTCCCATCGACCTGCGGGTCGAACCTATTGGTGCGAATTCCTGCCGGTTAGACCGTGGGCCGTCGATGCTGGCGCGCCATTCTTCGGTGATGGTCTAATGGGCAAAGAGCGAAGCGCTATTCCGCGGTGATCCGCGCGCTTCTGATGATGTCCGACCATCGCGCCGTCTCTTCGATCATCAGCTGTTTCAGCGGAGCCGGACCGAGCATGTCCGGCGCGGGCAACACCAGTCCCGAGTCCACAAACCTTTTGCGAACGGCGGGGTCGCTTAGCGCGGAATCGAGGGCGGCAACGAACCTGTCTCGAATACTGTCTGGCGTCGCCTTGGGAAGATAGAAGGCAAACCAGCTCGACGCGCGAAACTCCGGCATGCCGGCTTCGGCGGCGGTCGGCGTCGATGGCAATTGCGGAACGCGGGCCGGGGCCGATACCGCGAGAAATTTCAGGCTTGCGCTGCCGATGAATGGAAGAACGTCGACCAGCAGCGCGCAAGTGTAATCCGAGCGGCCGGCAATCAGGTCGATCATGGCCGGGGCCGAGCCGCGGTAGGGCACCTCCGTCGGCTTGATTTCGATCGTCTTCGACAGCAGCAGGCAGCTGATGTGGCCGATTGAGCCGACGCCCGCATGCCCAAGAGTCAGGTCTGCGTCCTTCTGCTTCGCCAGGCCGACGAAGGCTTGCAGCGTGTCGACCTGAAGACTGTGCCGAGTTGCGACCAGAATGGGAGTCTCGGCCACAAGACCGATCGGGCTGAAATCGGTCAGCGGGTTGTAGCGCAGCTTCGGGTACAGCGCAGGCGCGGCCGCGTGGGTGCCGACATGCCCGCTCAGCAAGGTGTAGCCGTCGGGCTGGCTTACGGCTACGCGCGCCGATCCTGTCGTGCCGCCGGCGCCGGCCACGTTCTCAATGAGGATCGGCTGTCCAAACGTGCGCGACATGTGCTCGGCGACGATCCGGCTCATCACGTCATTCGGGCCTCCGGCGGCAAACGGGACGATCAGTGTAACCGGCTTGATTGGAAAGCTGGGCTGTGCCGATGCGGCGCCGGCCGCAAGCGCGAGTGCTGCAATGGCCAATCGGCCCGGCCAAAAACACTTCATTTCGTGTGCTCCCCTGAAGGTGAAAGAGAAGTTCGTGACGCGCCAGTGCTGTGCGACGCTGCCGCGAGTACGCGATCGACTTCTTCGCCGGCGCTGCCGGTGTAGCGGCTGGAGTCCAACACGGCGTCGATCTGTTCGACGGTGAAATGCGCCGCGACCGCCGGGATTCCGGCAAGTGTCTCGGCCAGCCGCCGGCCGGTCGATGCGGCGCAGGCCGCGCTCACCAGCACATGGGCGTGATGGCGTCCGAGATGCTCGGCCAGCGCCATCATCATGGCTTCGGCGGTGACAAGCCCCTGGGTGCGGTCAAGGTTGGCCTTCATGATATCGGGTCGCACCACCAGCCCCGAGCAAAGCCGGATCGCGCCGCGCAGCGCGCCGGATATCAGCAGGAAGGCTTGCGGCACGACCAGCCACTCGGCCTGCCACGGACCTGTCGCCCGCTCGTGGTCGTGAATCGATGCGTCGAGCATTGTCCCGGACAGCCGGCGCAGCGCCAGGCCGCTGCTGAGGATCTGTTCGCAGATAATGGGATTGCGCTTGTGCGGCATGGTGCTGGAGGCGCCATGGCCTTCGCCGCCGGGCTCGAGGATTTCACCGACTTCGGTTTGCGCCATCAAGGACAGGTCGGTGGCGATCTTGCTGAGCGTGGTCGACAGCAGCGCCAGAAAGCCGACGGCCTCGGTCAGGGAGTCGCGCATCGCGTGCCAGCCGATCACTGGTTCGTCGAGGTCGAGCGCGCGCGCCAGCGCTGTGCGGACGCGCGGACCATCGGCACCGAGCGAGGCGAAGGTCCCGACCGCGCCGCCGAACTGCACCTGCAGCACTCGCGGGGTCAGCTCCCCAAGGCGCTGGCGGTGACGCAGCAGGCCGGACAGCCAGACCGCGGCTTTGAAGCCGAACGTGATCGGCAGCGCGTGCATCAGCTTGGTGCGCCCGACCATGGCGGTGTCGCGATGTTGATGGGCGAGGCCGGCCACGACCTCGATGAGCCGATCGAGATCGCGCCTGAGGAACGCAAGGGCCTGCCTGATCTGTAGCACCAGCGAGGTATCCATGATGTCCTGGCTGGTGGCGCCCCAATGGACGAATTCGCCAAGCTCGGTGCCGGTCAGGCGAACCAGTTGCTCGACCAGATTGACGATCGGCAGGCCGGCGCGCTCGGTGCCTTTGGCAAGCTCGTCGAGATCGAGGCGGTCGGCGCGGGCGGCCAGCGCTATCGCTTCTGCCGCAGCGTCCGGAATGATCCCCAGTCCGGCCTCGGCGCGGGCCAGCGCCACCTCGACATCGAGCAGCGATTGCAGCGAATTGCGTTCGTTGAAGATCGAACGCATGGCGGCGGTGCTGAACAGGTCGGAGAGATGCCTGCCTCCGAAGGGCATTGAATCGGCAAACATCAGCATGGCCTCGTCGCAATCATCGACGGCCGTTGATCGACCTTGGCAAACCAAGTCTCCAGCCTCGGCCTCGCGCTGCGCCAGGACAGGTGCGGCAGCCGAAAGTCGAGATAGCCCAGCGCGCAGGCAAGGCTGATATCGCCGGCATCGAAGCGTTCCATGGGGAGGTCGAAGGTGGCTTCGACCGTCGACAGCGTCCGGCTGACGGCGCGCTCCTGGCGCGCGACCCAGTCGGCCCACTGCGATTGCACCGGCCTGCGCCGTTCGATCACCGAGCCGAAGCTGGCGTCGATCAGGCCTTGGCACAACGCGGCCCGCGAGCGGCGGGCATTGGGGGATGCTTCATCCTCCACGATCGACGTATTCGCTGAGCGTCCGAGCAATGCCGCGACGATGGCATCGCTTTCTGTCACCACGCTGCCTTCCGGCAGCTGCAGGGCAGGGACCTTGGACAGCGGGTTGACCGTGGTGAGTTCGTCCGGCTCGGCCCATGGGTCGATCGCGATGCAGGTGACCTGCTGCTCGAGCCCGAATTCGCGCACCGCGATCCGCGTCTTTCGGGCATAGGGCGAGGTTTGATTGAAGAACAGCCGCATCGACAATTCCAGGAGCCTCCGGTTCGCGGCCGTGAGGCCGTCGCGATGCCGCGGCGATGGCCGCGTGACATCAGCGCTTCGGCCTCTTGGCGATTGGCAACCAACCTAGACCTGGCCTATGTTCGGTAGAATAGTATTGTTTTGATGGAAGCCATCTCGAAAGGAGAACGCTCTGATGGACCTCTCCGACCTCCGGACCTTTCTGGCCGTCGCAAATGCCAAGGGCATCACCTCTGCAGGACGTGAACTTAACACCGTGCAATCCAACGTCACGACACGCATCAAGAGTCTCGAGAGCGACATCGGACTGCCGCTGTTCACCCGGCATAGCCGCGGGATGACCCTTACCGAGGCAGGACATCGGCTGCTGCCGTTCGCGGAGCGGCTTCTGACTTTGTCGCGGGAGGCGACGGCGGCGGCGCGAGAAGACGGCGTGCCGCGCGGACAATTGTCGATCGGTTCGATGGAGACCACCGCGGCGGTGCGCCTGCCGGCTGTGCTGGCGCGCTATCGCCGCAATTGCCCGCATGTGAAGATTCGATTGTTAACCGGGCCAACCGCCGATCTCATCGAAGCGGTCATCAAGGGCGACATTGACGCGGCATTCGTGGCGGGGCCGGTCGACCTTCCCGCGGTCGACGCGGTATCCGCTTTCGATGAAGAACTGGTGCTGATCACGCCCCGTGAGATGCGCAGCATTGACGAGCTTCGTTGCTCGGCGGCCGACGGACTGACGGCGCTGATGTTCAGGATCGGTTGTTCGTACCGGCAGCGACTGGAGCAGGCGCTGGCGGATCTTGGCTTGCAGGGTTACACGCGGCTCGAGCTGGGAACACTCGACGGCATTCTGGGCTGTGTCGCGGCCGGGGTCGGGATCACGGTATTGCCGCGGTCCGTGGTCGAACTATCGACACACGCGGAGAATCTGAGCATTCATCTGCTCCCGAACAACTTGCGGCAGGTCGCCACCTTGCTGATCATTCGGCGAGATGCCCGTCGTACCGTTGCGGTCGAACGGCTGCGGGCATCGGTCGAAAAGGCCGAGCCGGTGCCGCCGCCGTTGCGGACGCTGCGACTGGTCGCGGGCGTGCCCGCTCTTGGAGCCGAGCTTTAAAACGACGGGCGCCAGCCAGGTCAGACGCCGGGAGTGTAGATCGGCGTGGGGCTCGGACGCCGATCGGCACGCCAAATTCTCGATCTCGTTCACATCTCCGGGGGGCAAACTAGTTCGCTTATTTACAATGTACGGATCGAGTACAAACAGGAAAATAATCTGAACCCAAGTTTTTGGCGATTTTATAGGATACTGAAATCATTGGTGGGCCCGGCAGGACTCGAACCTGCAACCAGACCGTTATGAGCGGTCGGCTCTAACCATTGAGCTACAGGCCCCGCCGGGCGTCGCGGGCGACGGCGGTGCCCG
>NZ_JANXTC010000108.1:0-7429 GCF_025356345.1 Tardiphaga sp. | reverse complement strand
CCGTCGCCGTCATCGGCGGCGGCCGGCTCGGGCGCCGGGGCCACGCGCGGCGGGGCGGCGCGGAACGGGGTCGGCGCCGGTGGCGCCGCCGGCGGGGCGGCGACGGCGGCCGCGCCTTCGTCGCCATCGGAGGCGACCGGGGCGGCGATCAGCGCCGGGTTCATGTTGTTCTTGGCGTCGGGGCCGGCATAGGTGGCCTCGAGATCGATGATGTCGCGGAGGAAAATCTTTCCTTCGTTGAGTTCATCGCGCCAGATGATGATGGCCTGGAACGTCAGCGGGCTCTCGCAGAGGCCCGCGATCATCGCCTCGCGTCCAGCCTCGATGCGCTTGGCGATGGCGATTTCGCCCTCGCGCGACAGCAGCTCGACGGTCCCCATCTCGCGCAGATACATGCGGACAGGATCGTCGGTGCGCTCGCCGGGCTCGGATTTCTTGGTCTCGGTGACGGCCTTCTGGGTGACCTCGACGAGTTCGTTGTCGGTCTCTTCCTCGGCCTCTTCCTTGGTCTCTTCCTCGTCCGAATCGGCGTCATCCGCTTCCGACACGTTGATGCCCATCTCGGAGAGCATCGACATGATGTCCTCGATCTGTTCGGGCGACGTGGTGTCCGACGGCAGCACCTCGTTGAGCTGATCGAAGGTGACGAAGCCACGCTTCTTGGCCTGCTTGATCATCTTCTTGACGGCTGCGTCGGAGAGATCAAGCAACGGCGACGGCGCGTCCGGAGAATCCTTTTCCGGGGCGTCTGCAGCCTTGTCGTCTTTTTCTTTATCCTTGGTCTGCAGCGTCTTTGCCTTGGTGGCCATTCAATGCTCCTGAAACGCGATCACGCTGGGGGCGTTGCCGCCCCGCTTTGAATCATTTATCGGGTCAACCCGCCCGACGCGGAAAGGGCGGCGTATGCCTCGCCACCCTCAAAACGGCCTGCCGGTATTCGCACTTAAGCCCAAAGAGCGTTAAACTCTGATTAACCCTGTTTTTGCAGCTAAACCATGGGTTAGGCGAGTCTTTTCGCGGTTTCACCGGCGCCATTCGCATCAATTCGCGTCACACACTGCGCAGGAACCGGCCGGATGATTCGCCAAACCCCTCGATCAGGGCTTCAATACCGTCGACCTCGGCAAGCCTGGCCTTGACGTCACGCAACCATCCGTAATTGGTCTCGGACGCCTCTTCACCCAGAGCGAGTTCGGCGTCTTTCAACTCCCTAAGTAAGGAGTGCCACTGCCGATGCAAGGCAACCAGCTGCGTCCATGTCGAAAGAACGTCCTCCCGCGCCGCGCCGGGCTGCGCGGCCCACACGTCCTTGGTGGTAATTGCCTTCTCAACATGTTGCAATTGCTCATTAAATCCAGCCTTAACCAGATCTGAACGCATTTCCTCACTTTGCGCGACTTCGTCGCCATGATGATGCTCATGGGCGAAGGCGGCGATGATGCCGGCGCGCAAGCGGTGCATTTCCGGATGCGCCAGCTCCAGCGCGGCGACTTCCTCGAGCCGGTCATGCAGCAACCAGGGGTGGTTGATCAGGGTCTGCACGATCAGCGCCTCGCGCCGCGAGATGGCGCTGCGCTGGCCGCGCATGATCGAGGAATTGGCGAGCTGCGGACTGACCACCTGATAGGGCGAGCGGTTGATGGTCTGGCTGCCAGCCGAGGCGCCATTGCGCCCGCGCGGCTCGATCCGGCCGGCGGCACCAGGGGTGAAGGTGCGCGGCGCGCCGGGACGGCCAAAGCCGGGCTTGCCGCCGAAACCGCCAAATCCGCCGCCTTGACCGCCGCCCTGCCCGCCGCGGAACCCACCGCCGCCGCCATAGCCGCGGCCGGCATTGGGGGAGAACGTATTGCGCAGCCGCTCGGCGAGATCCTGGCGGTAATATTTTTTCACCACGTCGTCGCGGATGCCGTTGGCGAGCTCGTTGATGCGCGCCTCCAGCGCGGCGCGGCGCTCCGGGGTGGCAAAGTCGCCGCCCAGGGTGGCCTGGGCCCAGATCAGGTCGGACAGCGATTTGGCGGCGCCGATGACTTCCTCGACCGCGACGCGGCCGCCGGAACGGGCGAGATCGTCGGGGTCCTGGCCCTCCGGCAACAGGGCAAAGCGCAGGCTCTTGCCGGGCTTGAGATGCGGCAGCGCCAGCTCGGCGGCGCGCCACGCCGCCTTCTGGCCAGCCTTGTCGCCGTCGAAGCACAGGATCGGCTCGTCGGCCATCTTCCAGATCAGCTGCAGCTGGTTCTCGGTCAAAGCGGTGCCGAGCGGCGCCACCGTGGCGGCAAAGCCGACCCCGACCATGGCAATGACGTCGACATAGCCCTCGACCACCACCAACGTCGCGCCATTATGCGCGGCGGTGCGGGCGGTGGGGAAATTGTACAGATTGTCGCCCTTATGGAAGAGCGGCGTCTCCGGCGAGTTCATGTATTTCGCCGGGACGTCCTTCTCCAGCGCGCGGCCGCCGAAGGCGATGACGCGGTTGCGCAGGTCGGTGATCGGAAACATCACCCGGTCGCGAAACTTGTCGTAGGGCACCGGGATGTCGTCGCCGCCGACCAGGAGACCCGCTTCGACCATGTCGGCGGTGGAGATGCCCTGTCCGCCGAGAAATTCCTTCAGCGCATAGCGCTCGGAGGTGGCGTAGCCCATCCGGAACTGGAGCTGCACCGTCGGCGAGATCTGGCGGTCGGCGAGATAGCCGCGCGCCTTGGCGCCCTGGCGAGCGGTCAGCTGGTCGGCAAAGAATTTGGCAGCCAGTTCCATGACGTCATACAGCGTCTTGCGGCGCTGCTCGTGGCGGGCGGCATCCGGCGTCGCCGCCGGCAGCGCCACGCCGGCCATCTGCGCCAGCCGCTCGACCGCCTCCGGGAAGCCGCAGCCGTCGGTCTCCATCAGGAAGCTGATGATGTCGCCGTGCTTGCCGCTGGAAAAATCGTGGTAAAATCCTTTCTCGTCATTGACGAAAAACGACGGCGACTTCTCCTGCTGGAACGGCGACAGGCCCTTCCACTCCCTGCCCGCCTTCTTCAACTTGACGCGCTTGCTCACGACTTCCGAAACCGGGAGCCGGGCACGCAGATCGTCGAGGAACTGGGGCGTGAAGCGCATGGATGCTTATGCTTTGAGTCGGGGCGGCGAGTCCCGGGTGGAATGGCCGGGCCTTGGCCAGCCGACCATGGATATAGGTTTTGCAGCGGCAATTTTAACCCGGCGGCTTTTGCGCCCGCTATTCACAGGCCAGGTGACGGGTAGCCCGCTGCCGGACGCCTGCACGCTAGGCCCTCATGCTTGAACGGCGCAGCCGTCGGAGGCTGCCGCCGCTCCCGCCCCGGAATAACGGAACCCTTGAAAATAGTTCAGTTCCCCGTTCTGATGGCTGGATGTTCACGACATTCCGGGGCGGCAGCAGCGGTGCATGGCGGGTGATTTCGATGTCACCGGTCACCGGCGAGACGCTGCCCGCCGTGCCATCGCTGTCGGTGACGCATGCCGCCGCCATCGCGCTGCCGCTGCTGCCATCATCGAACGCGTGGCGACTGGCCGGCGTCGCCAGCCATGTGCGCTATGTCGAACGCAACGAGAAGGTCGCTTTGGTGGCGGTGCAGGCCGGGCTCGGCCGACCCGAGGCGAGTCATGCCGCGCTGATCCCGATCCGCAAGAATGCGGCGTGGTGGGATCTCACCCAGAACGAGCGCCGCCGCATCTTCGAGGACAAGTCGCGCCATATCGCTGACAGCCTGAAATATCTGCCGGCGATCGCCCGCCAGCTCTATCACTGCCGCGACCTCGGCGAGCCGTTCGACTTCCTGACCTGGTTCGAATTCGCCCCCGAACACGCCGCGGCGTTCGAGGAACTGGTGGCACAGCTGCGCGGCACCGAAGAGTGGAGCTATGTCGAGCGCGAGGCCGATCTGCGGCTGGTGCGGGAAAGAGTGTGAGCGGCGCCCAAGAGACAAATCCCACAAAGCGCACCTGATCCCTCGCTTCCCCCTGCATGGCTCCCATCCCGCCGGTCCGCCTTCCGCCTCACGGAAAGAGGCGGCATAAGACGGGATACGTCTCGTCTCGAAAGACCCCCATCTTGCCATCATCCGACACCTCCACCCGGGACGACGGTCCCGGCGGCTGGCTCATTTTTGCGTTCGCGCTCGCCTGCGGCGTGACGGTTGCCAATGTCTATTATGCGCAGCCGCTGGTCGGGCCGATCAGCCTGTCGTTCGGCATCAGCGTCGCCACCGGCAGCCTGATCGTCACCATGCTGCAGCTCGGCTATGTCGCGGGATTGCTGTTTTTTGCCCCGCTCGGCGATCTCGTCGAGAACAAGCGACTGATCCTGCTGACGATGTCGGCGCTGATCGCCTGCCTGCTGATCTCGACCGCGGCGCCCAATGCGCCGGTGTTCATCGCCTCCTCGCTGCTGCTCGGCATTTCCGCCGTCGGCACCCAGATGATCATCCCGATGGCCGCGCATCTGACCCCGGAGCGCCGCCGCGGCCAGGTGGTCGGCACCGTGGTGTCGGGCGCGCTGTTCGGCATCCTGCTGGCGCGGCCGCTGTCGACGCTGATCGCCGGTAGCTTCGGCTGGCGCGCGGTGTACTGGATGTCGGCGGCGGCGATGTGCGCGATCCTGGCGCTGATTGCGGTCGCGCTGCCACGCCGGCAGCCGCGGCATGCGTTGACCTATCCGAAACTGATCCACTCGCTATGGGACCTCTTGATCACCACACCGCTGTTGCGGCGCCGCGCCGCGATGCAGGCGCTGTTCTTCGGCGCCTTCAGCCTGTTCTGGACCGCGTCGCCGCTGCTGCTGGAGGCACCGCCGTTTTCGCTGGGCCACCTGGCGCTGTCGGCGTTTCTGCTGAGCGGTGTCGCCGGCGCCATGGTCGCGCCGCTGGCCGGACGGCTCGCCGACAGCGGCCACAGCCGCGCGCTGACCGGCGCGGCGATTGTCGCGATGGGGCTGAGCTTCGTGTTGACCTGGATCGGTGGCACCGGCTCGCTGACGGCCTTCGTGCTGGCCGGCATCCTGCTCGACGCCGGGTCGCAGACCCATCTGATCGTCGGACAACGCGCCATCTTCACGCTGGCGCCGGAAGTGCGCAGCCGGCTCAACGCGCTGTATATGGGCCTGTTCTTCTTTGGCGGCGCGGTGGGCTCGGCGGTCTCCGGCACCGCGGTGTCGCATGGCGGCGCGACCTATGTGAGCTGGATCGGGCTTGGATTCACGGCGATCGCCATGGTGCTGTTCGCAGCGGAGGCGATGGGGAAGAAGAAGTAACTCCCTGTGGTCCAGGCCAAGTGAGCGTCAGAGAACGCGGAGCCGGGACCCATCCCCTCCGAGTTCGCGGTTTAATCGCGGCTCACACAACAGCCTGGACATGATGGGATGGAGGCTATGGGTCGCGGGTCGGCGCTCGTCTTGCTCGCTGGCCCGGGACGACATGGGAAATTATTGCTCCAGAAATCTGCCGGATACGATCCGCTTCGCTTCATCGATGCGGCGATTGTAGATATAGGTCCACGCCTCCGCCACCGCGCCGTCGGCCAGCGTCACCGACAACGTCTCGCGCAAATACAGCGTCGGTGCCGCGTAGCCAGGACCGATGCTCTCATACCCGTCAAGCACGGCAAGCAATTCATCGTCGTCATGCACGCGGTACAGTTCGCCGAACACGATGTCCGCGACGTCATCCGATCGCAGCAGCCCCGGATAATGCGCCACCATGTAAAGCCTGCCCTGGCAGCGGGCTTCGCCCAGAAACTCGGCCGACGCCGCGAGCCGCCGCGACATCGGATGGTCGAAGCCGCGCATCAGGGTGCCATAAACAAAGACGAGATCCGGAGCAGCCATCGAACGCCTACGCCGCTTCCTGCTTGATCTCGTCCGAGATGACGAAGAACTTCACCAGGTCCATGCGGCCGAAACTGGTGGTCAGCGCCACGTCGGCGGCGTCGCGGCCGGTGCCCATCAGGATGCGGCCGATGCGCGCCTTGTTGTGGCGGGCGTCGCAGGTGTACCAGCGGCCCGACAGATAGACCTCGAACCAGCCCGAGAAATCCATCACCGAGCCATCGGGGATGATGCCGATGTCGCCCATATAGCCGGTGCAGTAGCGTGCCGGAATCCCCATGCAGCGGCAGAAGGTCAGCGCCAGATGCGCGTAATCGCGGCACACGCCATTGCCCTGCTCATAGACGTCCAGCGCCGACTTCATCGCGTGGGCGTGCTGGTAGCCGAACTTCACGTGCTTGTGGACAAAGCCGATGATGGTCTGCACGCGATTCCAGCCCGGATCGGTATGGCCGAACAGCGACCACGCCACGTCGGTCAGCTTGTCGGTCTCGCAATAGCGGCTCGCCATCAGATAAAGCAGGCACTCATCGGGCAGCTGGTCGATCGGCAATTGCTGCGCCGAAGGCACGATCAGATCAGGTTGGCCGGAATCGCGCACCAGCGTGTTGCCGTGAAAGGTGATGCCACCGGCCGGCGCGACGAGGCGGCCGCAGACATTGCCAAAGCTGTCGCGATAATAGGTGATCGGCACGTTGGGATCGGTGGTGATCGACTCGGTACCGACGATGTCGCCGTAACGCGACGGGTGGATGCTGAGCATCGTCACCATCGGCGTCGGCGTCGCGGCGTAGTAGGTGATCTCGAAGCCGACCTTGATGAGCATGCTAGCTTTCCACCTTTGCGTCGGCACCGGCCGAGACCACATTAATACTGACATCCATGCCGAGGAAGGCATCCGCCGAACCGAGATAGCTGCCGTGCAGCGGGATCGCCTGGCGCGGATCGCGCGCCACCGCGACGCGAATGAGATCGCGGCTGCCGACAATGCCGTTGGTCGGATCGAACTCGATCCAGCCCGCGGCGGGAAGATAGACCTGCACCCAGGCGTGGGTCGAACCGCCGCCGACATAGCCGCGCTGGCGGTCGCCATGGAGAAACAAATAGCCGGACACGAAGCGCGCGGCGATGCCGAGCCGGCGCAGCGCCTCGATCATGAACAGCGCGAAGTCGCGGCAGGTCCCGGAACGGGTCTGCAGCGTATCGAGCGGGTGCTGGGTGCCGTGTTCGTGGCGCTTGCGATAGGTGAATTGCTGGCGGATGCCGTGGGTCATGCCGCTGAGAATCTTGAAGGTCGGCGTCGGGCCTTCGGGATCGAGAAACTCGCGCGCCCAATACGCCAGTTCGCCATCGGGATCGCCATATTGCGGGCGGATGAATTCCTGCAGGTCAGGCAACTCGTCGGCACTATAGAGGAACGGATAAAAATATGCCTTGTCGTCCGGCGTCAGCGCGAACTCATCCGACGGCATCTGCTCGACCGTGGCGGTCGCATCAAAGGTCAGCGCGCGGGCACGCTCGTCGAAGGTGGCGATGGCAACGGAATTTCCGAACACGTCATGGATGTAGCGCAGCGACATCGGC
>NZ_JANXTC010000082.1:0-14165 GCF_025356345.1 Tardiphaga sp. | reverse complement strand
TGGGCCGTGGCGTCGCCGAGGTCGTAGCGCAGGGCGGCGAGGCGCTGGCTGTCGCGGGCGAGGTCGAGCGCCAGCGTGCGCAGCGCTGGATTGGAATCAAGCAATGTGAAGCCTTGCAGCGAATCGAAGGCCTCGGCACAGGCCCAGCTCGCGGTGCCCGGTCCGGCGCCGCAATCCAGCACGCTGACGGGCGCGAAACCCGGCCGCGCCTGTCGCAGCGCGTTGAGGCTGGCTGTGACCGCGGCGTAGGTCGCCGGCATCCGCGCCAGCGCATAGGCCAGCGCATCATTGTCGGTGCGAATCGCGCCGGAGCCGCCGCCGCTGCGATAGGTTCTCGATATCGCGTCCGAGCGCATTGCGGCGTCGCTGCGGGACAGGCCGTGCAGGCGGGCATTCAGGGCGGCGGTGAGTTCGGCGGGCAGGTCAGGGGCGGTCATGGGAAAAGCGCGCCCTTTGTTCTTCCCTCTCCCCTTGCGGGAGAAGGTGGATCGAACCGCGGAGCAGTTCGAGACGGGTGAGGGGCAGTGGAGCTCCGCAACTCCCCATCCGCCTCCGCTTCGCGAAGGCCCCTTCTCCCACAAGGGGGAAGGGAAGGAAAAAAGAATTACGCCACTTCCTGATCCAGGATCTTCACCGCGTTCTCGAGATCGACCGAGATCAGCTGCGAGACGCCGCGCTCGGCCATGGTCACGCCGAACAGCCGGTGCATCCGCGCCATGGTGATCGGGTTGTGGGTGATGGTGATGAAGCGGGTCTCGGTGGTCGCGGCCATTTCGTGCAGCAAATTGCAGAAACGTTCGACATTGTGGTCGTCGAGCGGCGCATCGACTTCGTCAAGCACGCAGATCGGCGACGGATTGGTCAGGAACACCGCGAAGATGAGCGCCAGCGCGGTCAGCGCCTGCTCGCCGCCCGACAACAGCGACAGCGTCTGCGGCTTCTTGCCGGGCGGCTTGGCGACGATCTCGAGGCCCGCCTCGAGCGGATCGTCGCTTTCGATCAGTTTCAGCTCGGCCTCGCCGCCGCCGAACAATTCGACGAACATCCGCTTGAAGTGGCCGTTGACGATCTCGAACGAGGTCAGCAGCCGCTCGCGCGCTTCCTTGTTGAGGCTCTGAATGCCCTGGCGCAGCCGCTTGATGGCCTCGACCAGGTCGTCGCGCTCGGTGGCCAGGCCATTATGCGAGCCCTCCACTTCGTTGAGCTCTTCCTCGGCGCGCAGATTGACGGCGCCGAGCCGCTCGCGGTCGCGGCGCATCTTTTCCAGGTCAGCCTCGATCTCGTGCAGATCGGGCAACGCGTCGCCGGGCTTGATCTCGGCCATCGCGGCGACGCCATCCGGCTCGACTTCCAGCATGTCGCGGATTTCGCGCTCGATGTCCTCGAGCCGGCGCTTGCCGCCCTCCATCCGTTCTTCGGCGCGGGCGCAGGCCTCGCGCGCGCTCGACAGGGCTTCCAGCGAGGCCTTGGCGTCTCGGTCGGTTTCCTTCATCGCGTTTTCGGCGGTCTGCAGGGCGTCGGCGGCGAGCTGGCGGGCCTGTTCGGCGCTTTCGACCTCCGAGATCAGCGCGCGGCGCTTTTGCAGGAACAACGCCGGGGCGTCTTCCAGCTCGGCCCGCTCGGCGGTAACTTCGGCCATGCGCGAAGTGACGGTCTGGATCTGCGAGGCGGCGCTGGATTGGCGGCTGGTCCACTGCGTGCGTTCACTGATGATCGCCTGCAGCCGCCGGTCGGCGAGCTCGGCATCGCGCGCCAGCGCCTGGGCCTCGGCGCGCACCTGAGCGGCGAGCCGGCGATGGCCTTCGATCTCGCCACGGACGGCGGCGAGCCTGGTCTCGGCGTCGCTCGAATCCGGCAGATATTCCAGCGCGGCATGCGCGCTCTCATGCGCGGCTTCCGCTTCGAGACGGTCATTGTCGAGGCGGGTCTGCGCCTCGGTCAGCGCCGAGCGGCGGGCCGCGTGACGGTTGATCTCGCGTTCGGCATTGGCATGGCGCTCGCGCGACTGGTCGACGTCGCGGCGGGCGTTGCGCAGCGCGTCGCGCGATACGGCTTCCGCGGAGGAGGCCGTCTTCAGCGCCGCTTCGGCCTGCTCCAGCGCCTCGCGCTTGACTTGCGCATCGATGCGGGCCTCTTCGAGATCAGCCTCGATGTCGGTGAGACGGGCGCGCTCGGCGAGGCGACGCGCGGCGCCGGTCGGCGCGTGCGCCCCGGCGACAAAACCGTCCCAGCGCCAGACGTCGCCTTCAAGCGACACCAGACGCTGCCCGGTCTTGAGCCGCGCCACCAGCGCCGCGCCCTGGTCCTTGGTGATGATTCCGATCTGCTTCAGACGACGCGAAAGTTCAGGCGGCGCGTTGACGTGGTCGGAAAGCCGCTCGACGCCGTCCGGCATCGCCGGATCGTCTTCATGCACGCCGGCATCGGTCCAGCGCATCGGCGCCGATGGATCGACGGGGGCATCGAGATCGTCGCCGAGCACGGCGCCGAGCGCCTTTTCAAAGCCCTTGGTGACGCTGACGCCGTCGATGATCGGCGGCCACAGATTCTTGGTCTCGCCGTTGAGAATCTTCGAGATGGTGCGGGCTTCGGTCTCCAGCCGCTGCACCTTCTTGTCGGCCTCGTTGAGCGGCGCGCGCGATGCCTCCAGCGTCTGCCGGGCCGCGACATGCGCCGTTTCCGCGTCGGATACGGTGCCCTCCGCCTGCAGCAGGATTTCCTGCGCGGTTTCCATCAGGGCCGCGAGTTCGTCGATGTCGCCGAAGCCTGACGTGGTCTGCGTCAGCCGTTCGATCTCGGCCTCGACATTGGCGATCTCCTGGCCGAGCCGTGCCAGCCGGTCGGCATGGGTCCGCACATTGGACTGCAACTGGTTGCGCTTGGCGGTCATGTCGGCATGCGCGGTGGTCAGTTCGGAGAAGCTGCGCTCGGCCGCGGCCAGCACCGCCTCGGCTTCCGAGACGCGGTCATCGACGCCGCCGCGCTGCTCGACGCGCGACAAAATCTCTTCCTTGAGCATGACGTCTTCTTCGTCGAGCTTCAGCAGCGCGATCTCGGCGTCTTCCGCCTGTTGGATTTCGCGCGCGGTGTCACTCTCGAACTGCGAGAGGCGGCGATCGAGTTCGCCGACGCGCTCCTTGGCGTGGACTTCCTCGCGGTCGAGCAATTCGCGGGCATTGGTAAGTCGCTGTAATCCGGCGGCGGCGCGGGCTTCGGCCTCGCGCAGCGCCGGCAGCTCGGAGGCGCGGATCGCCTGGATGCGCGCCGATTCGCCCTGTTCGCGGGTGCGTTCGGCGAGATCGCGGACGTTGATATCGTGGGTCCGCAGCGCTTCGGCGACATCGGTATGGGCCTGCAGCCAGCGCAAGTGAAACAGCGTGGCTTCCGCCTTGCGCACTTTTTGCGCGACTTCGCGGTAGCGGATCGCCTGCCGCGCCTGCTTCTTCAATCCGTCGATCTGGCCGGAGAGCTGGCCGATCACATCCTCGACGCGGGTCAGATTGGTCTCGGCGGCCTTGAGGCGCAATTCGGCCTCGTGGCGGCGGGCATGCAGGCCGGCGACGCCGGCGGCGTCTTCCAGCACGCGGCGGCGCGCTTCCGGCTTGGCCTGGATGATTTCACCGATCTTGCCCTGATGGACGAGGGCCGGCGAGCGCGCGCCGGTGGCGGCGTCGGCGAACAGGATCTGGACGTCGCGGGCGCGGACGTCGCGGCCGTTGATGCGGTAGGAGGAGCCGGCCTCGCGCTCGATCCGGCGCGAGACTTCCAGGATCTCGGAATCATTGACCGCCGACGGCGCGGTGCGGTCGGTATTGTCGATCGTCATCACCACTTCGGCGTGGTTGCGCGAGGCACGATTGCCGGAGCCTGCGAAGATCACCGCGTCCATGTCGGCGGCGCGCAGCGATTTGTGCGAGGTCTCGCCCATCGCCCAGCGCAGCGCCTCGACCAGGTTCGACTTGCCGCAGCCATTCGGCCCGACCACGCCGGTGAGGCCCGGCTCGATCATGAAATCGGTCGGCTCGACGAAGGATTTGAACCCGTGCAGGCGCAGGCGCGTGAGTTTCATGGACACGTTACTCTATGCAGGCCGCCGGCCTTGCGGCCGGACAGAATATGGGCAAAGCGCGAATCGTGCAGCGCGAACAATACCATGAACGGTATTTTCAGGCGTGCCGGCACTCGCTGCTTGGCCTCTCTCAAGCGCTGGACAATGGCGGCAGGGGGCGGGGAGAGCAACGAGCGACGGCGGGTTTTCCAGAGCTTTGGGAGCGGCGGGGATAAGTCGGAATCTGGCGAAAAAATGTGTGCGCACGTGTCTGCGCGTCAGCGCAGCCAATGGCGGCAAGCTCAGCAGCCCGCATGGGCGGAGCGATATGCGGGGTCGCCCGCTGGTGCTCTTGGCCCTCATCTCGCTTGGCTCATGCTGCCTACATCGTTGTTGAACCGGCGATTTGATTCCGAGGCGCGTGTCGAAATTTCGCTTCGCGCGTCAGTTCAACTCAACTCATCATCGTTGATGTCGGCAAGTTTCATGAGGTGGCGGAGCAGCCCGATCTTCAGAAGCGCGTTGCCGTGGATCGGAGTCGACAGCCGGATGGTGCTGCCGGGCTTGCCGTAGATGTGGTGACTGCCGTTGATCCGTAACAAAACCTAGCCGCGCCGTTCGATCTGGCGAGCCAACGAGCGGCCGGAAACGGAGGTCACGCCGACAATTCCATTATCAGTTCTTCACCGCCGGAGGTGGCGGGCTCGACCTCGATAGCGAGGCAGCCTGCGATCGCTTCACGCAGGTTGAGTATCAATTCGCCCATGGTTTCGCCCTGGCTGGCGCAGCCGGGAATCGCCGGGGCTTCGGCCCAGTAGCCTCCTTCTTCCGCATCGTGGATGACAATTTTGATTTTCATTGCCGCCTCCTCGTTGCCCAGCATCGCGCCGCGCGACAGCAAATTCAAGGCAGTCGCGTCGAGGCCTGAACGGTACAAGAAACTTAGCCCGCATGAGCGAAGCTAAATGTAAGGGCGTCCAGAGCGCTGTTGTCGCGGGGGTGAGTGCCGGGCAGCCGACCCAACCGCGGCGCCGCTACACGCGCTGGTGGCGTGCCTGGATCAGGAGGCGCTGCCGATGGCCGGCGTGGTCGGCCGCGGCAACCGGCGCTCGAGATCCGGTTGCCCGGGCTGCAGGGAGGCCTCCGCCGCGTCATGATACGGCACGACGGCCACAGTCCCGATCATGAAGTCGGCATCGGCTTGTCCGGCACAGGCTCGCGGGAAGCCCGCGCCCTCGCGGACAAGGGCTGCCTCCGCCTGACGGCACAGCGCCCGCTGCTGCCGCGGGCCGCAGCGGCGCGCATAGGCGCGCAGCATGTCGCGGGCGGATTCTCCGGCCGGGCGGCCGGCCGGCACCACGCAACACGCCACGCCGTAGCTGACCAGCGCCAGCGTAATCCCGTCCAGTATCCAGTTGGTAGCCATCGCCTCATCTCCGTTGCCGCCGGAGCATGGTAGTCGCGGGATTTAACCGGGGTTTACGCCGTGTCGGGATCGCGCCGGGCGGTTAATCTTGGCCCAATCGGTCGGCGGCAATTGTCGCGGAAAAATTAACCGGTCGCTCATTTTGACAAAAATCCTATTAAGATCATCATCTTCTTTTTCTGGACCGGCGAGGGGCCGCTTCATGAGGCGTTCTGAAGCGGGCTTGGATGCGGCGCTCGCGGTCGTGGTTCGCAGCCGCGGACTCGGGAGGCCGGGGGGCGCCGTCCGTGCCCACCACGGGGCGCTGCCTTCAGTGGCTGCACGGGACAAGTAGAAGGCGGGCGAAAGCCGGCCGGATCAGCGGCCCTGGGGCTGCAGCCTGGACCGGAAGCACGATCCCCTGGCCCAAAATCGCCCATAGCAGCCGCAGGCTGCGTAAACCTGCCCGCGATGTGGCGCGCTCATAGCCGTCGCGATTCGTGGTGACACGGATCGCGTCCCCACCGCCACCCCCGCGCCTGTCGGCGCGCCGTCTCCCCTCATTTTCGAGGGGAGATTTCTGGCAAACCCCGGGCGCATGGCGCCGCGGGACCGCTGAGGTGTGGCTGTTTGACATTCGAATGGACGACCCAGGTGCGCCGCGTGGCGCGCTCGGCAGGCAGTCAGCCGCGAAGCATCGCTTCGCGGCTGACTGAAGAAGCCCTCAGCTCTTCAGCAGCGGGGTGATCTTCTTGGAAAAGTCCTCGAACGAGGTCTCGCCCTTGAGCATGTCGCCGTTGATGAAGAAGGTCGGGGTCGAATTGACCTTCAGCACCTCATTGGCGAATTTCTGGTCGGCGGCGATCTTGTCGAGCAGCGCCTGGTCCTTCAGGCAGGCTTCCACCGCTTCCTGGCTGAGGCCGGCCTGCTTGCCGATCCGGGTCAGGCTGCCGGCGGTGTCCTTCATCACCCAATCGTTCTGCGTCTTGAAAAGCAATTCGGTGACGGTGAAATACTTTCCGGCATCATCCTTGGCGATGCAGCGCGCCAGCATCGAGCCGGCGGCGGCCTTGATGTCGAGCGGGAATTCGCGGAACACGAAGCGGACCTTGCCGGTGTCGATGAAGGCTTCCTTGATCTTCGGCAGCACCTGCTCGGTGAAGGCCGCGCAATGCGGACAGGTCATCGAGGCATATTCGGTGATGGTGACGGTGGCGTCCTTGGAGCCGATCGCCATGTCGGGCAGCGACACCGGCTTGGCGACGTCGGCGGCGCTCTGCGCGAAGGCCTGGTCGATCAGCCGCAGCGGCGACAGGCCGATGGCAGCGGCGGCGCCGGTGAGGGCAAGGGCGGCAGTGAAGTCACGGCGCGTGATGATCAACGGAATGCTCCATATCGGCGCGGCGCGCCCGGAAATGTTCCTATTCGCTAACTTGAAACGCCAAATGTGGCAAGCGCGGGCCCGGCGATGGGACCGGCGGCCGGCTCAATTCCGCTTGATCGAGGCGCCCAGCCGCGCCAGCGCCTGGCGCAACTCGTCATCCTCGACCGAGCCGAGGTCCTTGGCGACCGCAGCCACCGCGGAGGCGTCGAGCGGTGTGATGGTTCGGCGTGGTTTCGGCCGCGACAGCGGGGCCTGGCGCAGCGCGATCTTGCCGACCGCGTTCCAGCCGAAGAAACGGTTGACGCGCTGCAGGATGGCGTCCGAGGAATGCTGGATCTCCAGCGCCATCGGGCCCTCGACGCGCAGGATCAGGGTTGCCGGCAGCTGCGGCTGGCCCTCGACCGGGCGCGGCCACTGGATCTTGAGGGGTTCGGAAAATTTCGCCACCTCGGCGCCGGCGATCTCCGCCCAGCGCGTCACCAGTTCCCGCGACGCAAAGCCCTGTTTGGCGAAGGCATCGGCAAACACCCCGCCGAGCAGGACGGACAAGGGTTTTGCGGAGATGTATCCGGGCTTGCGCATGCCGTGTCCTAGCACCTGCCACGCGGCGGGGCAGCTGAAATCAGGCGGCGTGCCAGCATTGACAGGTGCTGGCCATGGCCCGAATCCGAATTTACAATGCGCTGTGACCGTATCGCCAGCCATCAAGACCCGAAAGTCCGTAACGGTCGTCGACCGGCCGCTGCTGCTGCTCGACTGGTATGACCGCCATCGCCGCAAACTGCCGTGGCGGCCGCTGCCCGGCGGCGCGATCGATCCGTACCGGGTCTGGCTGTCGGAAATCATGCTGCAGCAGACCGGCGTGCAGACCGTCGGGCCTTATTTCGAAAAATTCCTGGCGCGCTGGCCGAGCGTGGCCGATCTCGGCGCCGCGTCGCAGGACGACGTGCTGCGGATGTGGGCCGGGCTTGGCTATTATTCCCGCGCCCGTAACCTGCATGCCTGCGCGGTCGCGGTACTGCGCGATCATGGCGGCGCGTTTCCGGATACGGAAGCAGGGCTGCGCACGCTGCCCGGCATAGGGCCGTATACCGCTTCCGCCATCGCCGCGATCGCGTTCGGCCGGCAGTGCATGCCGGTCGATGGCAATATCGAGCGCGTGGTGTCGCGGCTCTATGCGGTGGAAGAACCGTTGCCGAAGGCCAAACCGCGGATCCAGGCGCTTGCCACCACGCTGCTGGCCGCGACCCGCGCCGGCGATAGCGCGCAGGCGCTGATGGATCTCGGCTCTTCGATCTGCACGCCGAAGAAACCGGCCTGCGCGCTGTGCCCGATCAATGACGAGTGCGCGGCGCGAATCCGCGGCGATCAGGAGAGCTTTCCGCACAAGGCGGCGAAGAAGGCCGGTACCTTGCGAAAAGGCGCGGCCTTCGTGGTGACGCGCGGCCATGACTTGCTGGTGCGCACGCGGGCCGAAAAAGGCCTGCTCGGCGGCATGACCGAGGTGCCGTCGTCGGAATGGCTGGCGGATCATGACGCCGACGCGGCGCTGCGACAGGCGCCCGCGCTGAAGGGGGTGCGCTGGCACCGCAAGCTCGGCGTCGTCAGTCACGTCTTCACGCATTTCCCGCTGGAGCTGGTGGTCTACACCGCGTCCGTCGCGGCGCGCAGCCGGGCGCCGGACGGCATGCGCTTTGTGCCGGTCGCGACGCTCGACGATGAGGCTCTGCCCAATCTGATGCGCAAGGTGATTGCGCACGGACTCGGCTGATCCGGCCGCACGAAAACCGCGAGGCCGCCGCCAGCGATCAGAGCCGTCATTTGTTTCCCTGTAATGTACCGGGTGGGACGGTACAGGAACGGCAAAGGGGGCACTTGCGAAGGCACTTTAAGCGAAATGCAATCAAGCGCTGCGATGGTTTACTGACAGAACGTTTGTGCCAGGCGTCGAGCCTTAACGCTTCGTTCAGCCGGGTTTCATTATATCGCCAACTATCGTTTCCGCGAACGCGTCACCACGGATTTTACATGTCCAAGCACGTCACGCCGAGCGGCCGGGAGAGCTTCTTTCCGGCCTCCGAGTTGATCGTCTCGAAGACCGACCTGAAGGGCCGGCTGACCTATGCCAACCGGCTGTTCTGCCAGGTCGCGGGCTACACCGAGGCTGAACTGATCGGCCAGCAGCATAGCATCGTCCGCCATCCAGACATGCCGCGCGGCGTGTTCCGTCTGCTGTGGGATGCGATCGAGGATCGCCGCGAGATCTTCGCTTACGTCAAGAACATGGCAAGGAACGGCGACCATTACTGGGTCTATGCCCATGTCACGCCATCCTTCGGCGCCGACGGCAAGATCGGTAGCTACCATTCCAATCGCCGGGCGCCGGCCCGTGACATCATCGAAAACACGATCGTGCCGCTCTATGCCGAGGTGCTGGCGATCGAGCGGCGCCATACCAATGGCAAGGACGCCGTCGCCGCCGGCCACAAGGCTCTGATGGATTTCGTTGCCTCGCAGAAAGTCAGCTATGACGAACTCATGTTTTCTCTCAAGAGCGCAGCTTAGCACGCTGCTCGTCATCGCCGGCTCGGTCGTGGCGATCGGGTTGCAATTCGCGGGCTTCCTGTGGTCGGCCATCGCGTGCGAGATGCTGGTGACAGCGGCGGCCGTTCTGTCGCTGATCTGGATGACGCGCGTCACAGCGCTGGTCGAGCGCGCGACCAAGGCCTGCCGCGGCATCGCGCAGGGCGATTTCGAGGCGCGCATCCTGTCGATCCCGGTCGGTGGCAAGATAAGTGAGCTGCTGCATACCATCAACGACATGATCGACGGTTGCGACGCCTTCGTTCGCGAGTCGACCGCGGCGATGACCGCGTTGCACCACAACAAGTATTATCGTCGCATCCTGCCGGGCGGCCTGCACGGCGGACTGCTGCAGGGTGCCAATGCGATGAACGCGGCCACCGACAGCATCGCGGCGCGCATCAAGCATTTCGAGCAGCAAACCGCCGATCTGGAAATTACCGTCAATGCCATCGTTAGCGCGCTGGACAATGGCGCGGCGGAAATGAGCGGGACCGCGGGCAATCTGCGCGCCGGCGCCAGCTCGACGCTGCGGCGCATGACCTCGGTGGCAGCGGCTTCCGAGCAAGCCGCGGCCAATATGCATTCGGTCGCCTCGGCGACGGCTGATCTGTCGTCGAATGCCAGCGAGGTCGGCGCCGATATCGCCCGGTCGGCGGCGATCGCCGGCCGGGCCGTGGAGCGGGTCGCCGACGCCGCCAGCAATGTCGACGTGCTGCGGAATGTCGCGCTGCGGATCAGCGAGGTCGTGAAATCGATCAATGCGATCGCCTCGCAGACCAATCTGCTGGCGCTCAATGCCACCATCGAGGCGGCCCGTGCCGGCGACGCCGGTCGCGGCTTCGCGGTGGTCGCGCATGAGGTCAAGTCGCTGGCGACGCAGACCGCCGCATTCATCGCCGAGATCGAGGGCCAGATCGGTCAAGTCAAATCCGCCACCGACAAGGTCAGCGACTCCATCACCGAGATTGGCACCGTGATCGCGGAGGTCAGCGAGATCACGGGCAAGGTAGCCAGCGCCTCGGAAGCGCAGTCAGAGGCGACTGCCGGCATTGCCCGCAATGTCGACGAAGCGTTCGGTGTGGTGCGCGAGATTTCCGCCAGCATCCAGTCGCTGGCCACCACCGCCAAGGACACCGAGCAACTGGCGACGTCGACCATGGCGGCCTCCGGCGACTTGTCCTCGCAATCGGGCCTGCTGACCAAGGAAATCCGGCTCTATCTGGACCATGCCCGGCAAAATCTGGTGGATCAGGCCGGCCTCGTGCGGGCGGCGTAGCATCGCTGCCGCCGTTCGGACCAGCCGAAGGTATCTTCGGCCGCTATCAGGAGTCAGCGGAGGGCGTCACGTCGATTTGTCGGACGTCTGCCTGCTCCTTTTCGTCCAGCCCGCGCCCGGTTTCCAGCATGAGTTGTCGCAGCCATATCAAGCCGGGATCGAACTGCGCCCGGGTCGGGGTGAACATGAACTGCTCATCGATGCCCGGATCCAGTGGTGGCGCGACCGTGACGAGCGCCAACCGTCGTGCGAGCGCCGCGATCAGCCGGCGCGGAACGAATGCGACGAGATCGGTGCGCGAGACAATATGCAGTGCTTCGATGTAGCCTGGGACCACCAGCGCGATTCGCCGCTCAAGCCCCTTGCGACGAAGCCATCCATCGATCAGGTCTTCGTTCTGGCCGCGGATCACGACCGCGACGTGTCGCGCTTTCAGGAACGCTTCACGCTGCGCCAGCCTAGTGCCAGCGGCGTGACCACCACACACCGCGAGCGCGTCGCTGTCGGTGTAGAGCAACTGCCGATGAAATCCCCGGAAGTCGTTGCCAATGCTGATCACCATATCGATGGTTCGGACGAATTCCGCGGTCATGATCGCAGGCCCGCGCCACGGCACCACATCGATCCGGACGTTCGGAGCCAGCGCGGATATCCGCGCAACCAGCGGCGGTATCAGCAGTTCGACGGCAAGATCCGGCATCATCAGCCGGAAGCACCGCTCGCTGCTGATGGCGTCGAAACCGTCGGGAATGAACAGGCCGCGCACCTGATCCAGCGCCTGCAAAAGCGGCCCGCGCAGGGCACAAGCGCGCGGTGTCAATTCCATCCTCGCCCCCACTCGAACCAGCAGGGGGTCGCCGAGCAAATCGCGCAGCCGCTGCAGGGCGTGACTTGCCGCCGGCTGTGACAAGCCAATCCGCAGCGCAGCGCGGCTGACACTCGCTTCCCGCAGCAACGCATCCAGCGCAACAAGCAGATTCATATCGAGAGCAGCTAAATTCATGCTGCAAATATATATCATACAGACTATCGATTGGAAGAAGTCGGTTTGGCCTCGGATAGTGCCTCCATTGTTCGCAACCGATGGAGCCTTTAAATGCGTATCGCCGAAAACAAGAAGCTGATCGAGCGAGTTTACACTGATTCAGCGGACCGCTGCGGCACGACGTTCGCCGATAACCTTGCCGACGACGTGTGCTGGACCGTCACAGGGCAACATTCCTGGTCGCGGACCTTTGAAGGACGCGACGCGGTGTTGAATGGTCTGATGGGCTATTTCAGGTCGCTTTTCGACGTCCGGCCACGCACGGTGGCGTTTAATTTTATCGCCGAGGGCGACACCGTCGTCGTCGAGGCCAAGGGCGATAATGTCACGAAGGCAGGTGTTCGCTATGACAACGACTACTGCATCGTGTGGCGGATCGAGAACGGCAAGATCAAGCAGGTCAGGGAATATTGTGATTCCGCGCTGACTGAAAAGGCTCTTGGGCCGTTCCCGCAGCCGCCCAGCCGGGTTTCTGGCTGAGCGAACTCGCTTGAGAAGGCCGGGCGCGGTGCGCGCCCGGCCCTGATCTGCGCGGGATCAGGCGACCTTGCCGGGGATGTGCTTGAACATGTTGCGGCGGGCTTCGTCGTCCATTTCCGCTTTCCAGGTGAACTTGTCCTTTAGCGCGATCGCCTTGGCGGCGGCCGGCCGTGCCGAGACCTCGTCGACCAGACGTTTCACGTTGGGATACTTCGTCAAGGCATCGTCACCCATCACAAACGTCGCCATCCGGGCCCAGCCCCAGACGTCCATATCGACGATCGTGTAGTTGTCACCGACCATATAGCGGCGGCCTTCGAGACGGTCGTTCAGCACCGCGAGGTGGCGCGCCGCCTCGAACTGGTAGCGGTTGTTGGCATAGTCGATTTTTTCGGGCGCAAAATGCTTGAAGTGCACGGCCTGGCCGAAGAACGGACCAACGCCCGTGGCGACGAACATCAGCCATGACAGCAATTCGGCGCGGTGCGCGGGGGTGTTGGACGGCAGGAACTTGCCGGTCTTCTCGGCGAGGTAGAGCAGGATGGCGTTGCTGTCGAACACCTGGACGCCGTCATCGTCGATCGCCGGCACCTTGGCGTTCGGGTTGATGGCGAGATAATCCGGCTTGAACTGGCCGCCGGTGCGGGTATCGACCGGCACAGGCTCGTAGGGCAGGCCGAGTTCCTCGAGCAGCAGCGCGACCTTGGTCGGATTGGGTGACCCGTTGAAGTAGAATTTAAGCATTCGAAGATCTCCGATGGTGTACCCGGCGAACTCGGCATGGCTCACGATTCCGGGCACCACCTTTATGCAGTGCGTGGATTTCGCCAATGGCGCAAGCGGAGAGTTGGCGGGGGCGATGCGGGCCTGACGCGCCCGGCCGGGCAGAGATCAAACTCTTTCATCATGCCCGAACATGGGCGATGGGGGGACTTTCACTGGATTGCTGCAGGGTGGCCTGCGGCGGCATAGGCGTCTTCGATGGTAACCCGCTCCAGCGGGATATCGGCACCGATTGCTGCGAGCATCTGCCGGAATACGGCGACGGGGAACGCCGGCGTTTCCGTGACCAGCCCGAGAATGCGTCCCGATCCAGCGGTGCCGGCGCCGATGCTCTCGACGACCTGTTCGGCCGGGTCGAGGAACGTTACAGCAGGTAGTGCGCGTTCAAAGAATGCGCGCAGCCACGGCAGATGGGTACTCGACAAGGTCAGTACGTCAATAGCCGGATGCGTGGTCATCAGCTTCGCGGCGAAGGCGTCGACGGCCTGCTGCGTCTCGTCAGGGGCGAAGAGAAATCGGCCGGTCTCGACCAGGTCGACCATATCGGACGCATCGATCGCCGCCACGCGAGACGGATCGCGCGCTATCCCTCTGATGAAGCGATCAAGCAGCCCGCTGGCAACCAGTGAACGCACGCCCATGATGCCGACGGAGCCGGTGTGCGATGTGGCCAGCGCTTCGGCGAGGGGCGGCCGCACTCCCAACAACGGCACGGAAGTTGATCCCTCCAGCGCATCGAGCACCATGATGGACGGCGCGTTGGATGCGATGACGATCGCCGACGGCGCGTAGCCATCGAGAAACGCAATCGTCCGCTGCATGGTCGCAAGCAAGGCGGTGCCGTCCTTGCCTCCGTAGGGGAAGCTTGCGCGATCGGCGAGGTATACGATGTCCTGCCGCGGCAGGCGCCGGTGAATCAGGTCAACGATCGCGTAACTGCCAATGCCGGCATCGAAGACGGCGACAGGACGGTCCAGTGCGGAGTCAGTCATAGCTACTATGATACCTGGCCAAAGCGAGGCGGGCAAGGCGTAGGCCATGGCGGCGAAGCCGGGTCGGCGAGGGCGGTACAAGCACGCTTGCCCGCCCTTGCCTTCCGTCGCGGCGCCGTAGGGCAGGTCAATCGCCGACCGCTCGATGGGCGCCGGGGCGTGCCCA
>NZ_JANXTC010000065.1:0-4590 GCF_025356345.1 Tardiphaga sp. | reverse complement strand
CAATGTGCATCGTGGCCGCATGGACGTCTGGACCGGCTTTTACGAAAAACTGTTCAACTTCCGCCAGATTCGCTTCTTCGACATCGAGGGCCGTGCCTCCGGCCTGTTTTCACGCGCATTGACCAGTCCGGACGGCAAGATACGGATTCCGATCAACGAGGATGCCGGCGATGCCGGCCAGATCGAGGAATATCTGAATATCTATCGTGGCGAGGGCATCCAGCACATCGCCTGTGGCGCGCAGGATATCTACCAGACTGTGGAACGACTGCGCGTTGATGGCCTGACTTTCATGCCGGCGCCGCCGCAAACCTATTTCGACAAGATCGATGCGCGGTTGCCGCATCATGGCGAGGACGTCGCCAGGCTGAAGCGCGACGGCATTCTGATCGATGGCGAGGGCGTAGTGGCGGGCGGCGAGACCAAGGTGCTGCTGCAGCTGTTCTCCGCCAATGCGATCGGGCCGATTTTCTTCGAGTTCATCCAGCGCAAGGGCGATGACGGTTTTGGTGAGGGCAATTTCAAAGCGCTGTTCGAATCGATCGAGGAAGATCAGCTCCGCCGCGGCGTGCTGCGGCTGAAGGGCGCGGCGTAGCAGTCCGCGGAACAGCCTTGCCGCTTGAAGGCGGCTATGACGTCCACCCCTTCACCACCTCAGCCAATTCAGCCGTTACCGGCGCGCGCGCGAGGGACGGGGTGCGGGAAAAGCGGGGCGCCGGGGCGGGCTGGGTGTGGCCCTCGTGCTGGATGAAGACTTCGCGCGCCATCATGTGCGGATGCTGCCCTGCCTCCGACATGGTGAGGACCGGCGCAAAGCAGACGTCGGTGCCTTCCATGATCGACGACCACTGGTCGCGGCTCCTGGTCCTGAACACAGCCGTCAGTTTCTGTTTCAGCGCCGGCCAGTTCGCAGGATCCATGTGGTTGTCATAGCAGGCATCACCAAGCCCGGCGAGGTCGCGCAGCTGCGCGTAGAATTGCGGCTCGATCGATCCGATCGAGATGAAACCGCCGCAGCTACATTCATAGACGCCGTAGAAATGCGCGCCGCCGTCGAGCATGTTGCGCTCGCGGCCTTCCTTCCAGCGCCCCGATGCCGTCATGTCGAAGAACATGGTCATCAGCGACGCCGCGCCGTCACACATCGCCGCGTCCACCACCTGGCCGTGGCCGGAACGGCCGGCTTCCAGCAGCGCCGCCAGCAGGCCCATTATCAGATACATCGAGCCGCCGCCAAAATCGCCCACCAGGTTGAGCGGCGGCACAGGTTTGTCGGCGCCTCCAATCGCAGCCAGCGCACCGGTGATCGAAATGTAGTTGATGTCATGCCCCGCGGCCTGCGCCAGCGGACCATTCTGGCCCCAGCCGGTCATGCGGCCATAGACCAGCTTTGGATTGCGGGCGTGGACGGCATCGGGGCCGAGCCCGAGCCGCTCCATCACGCCGGGACGAAATCCTTCGATCAGCGCATCGGCGCCGTCGAGCAGTGCCAGAACCTGCGCGATGCTGGCCTCATCCTTGAGATCGACCGCGATGATGGTGCGGCCGCGCGCCGCCGCGCCCTTTGGCGTCTGCTTTGGCCGCACCAGCGTGATCACCTCGGCGCCCATATCCGCCAGCAGCATGGCGGCGAACGGGCCGGGCCCGATGCCGGCGAATTCGACGATGCGGATGCCTTTCAGCGGGCCGCTCCGGGCTTTCCCCGTCGCGGAAGTCGGGGCGTGGGCGGTGGTTGTATCCTGCACGTGGCGTTTCCCTTGTCGTCGCCGGAGGCGAGCCTATTGTTGGGGAAACTGTCTATGCGGATGTCCGCGAGGGCAAGGCCGCAATCGCGCATGCGGCCATGCGCGGCATCTTCACGGGCTACCCCGCTTCCGCCACCGCGCGCTGTGCCATCACCTTGATCAGATTGGCGCGGTATTCGGAGGAGCCGTGGATATCGCCCATCATCCCTTCGGCGGAAATCGACACGCTGTCGATCGCCTGCGGCGACCAGTTCGCGGTCAGCGCCGCCTCGATGGAAGGCACCCGCATCACGCCGTTCTGCGATGCGCCGGTGGCGGCGACGCGGACCTCGCCCGCCTTCGTCTTCGCGACGAACACGCCGGTCAGCGCGAAGCGCGAGGCCGGATGCCGCATCTTCGAATAGGCCGCCTTGGCTGGAATCGGGAACGACACCGCGGTGATGATCTCGTTGTCTTCCAGCGCCGTGGAGAACAGGCCCTTGAAGAATTCGTCCGCGGGTATCAGCCGCTTGTTGGTCAGCACCGTGCCGCCCAGCGCCAGCACCGCGGCGGGATAGTCGGCCGCCGGATCATTATTGGCCAGCGATCCGCCAATCGTGCCTCGGTAGCGCACATGGGGATCACCGAGCACCGAGGTCAAGTGCACGATCGCCGGGATTGCGCGTTTCGCAGCCGCGCTCTGTGTGATGTCGTAATAGGTCGTGGCCGCCTTGATGATCAGTGTGTCCGCGGTGGCCTCGATCCCGATCAGCTCCTTGATGCGGCCGATATCGATGACGTCGCTGGGCGCCGCTAGCCGCACCTTCATCACCGGGATCAGCGTGTGGCCGCCGGCAAGATATTTGGCTTCGGTACCGCGGGCGAACATCGATACCGCTTCGTCGACGCTGCCCGGGCGGTGGTAGGTTGTCTCGTACATGGCAAATCTCCTCAAGAGACCAAATTCTTGTTTATGCTCCAACCCATCCCCGTCATTGCGAGGAGCGAAGCGACGCGGCAATCCAGTCCTTCTTCGGCTTTGCTGGATTGCTTCGTCGCAAGGGCTCCTCGCAATGACGGGGAGGGGTCGTACTATTCCGCCGCCTGTTGCAACTGGATCGCCTCCCACACCCGTCCGGGCGTCGCCGGCATCTCGATCCGGTTATGGCCGATCGCATCCGTAATGGCGTTGATGACCGCCGGCGAGGAGCCGATCGCGCCGGCCTCGCCACAGCCCTTGACGCCCAGCGGATTGCCGGGACACAAAGTCGTGGTGTGGCTGAGCTTGAACGAGGGCACGTCGTCGGCGCGTGGCATCGCGTAGTCCATGAACGAGGCCGTCACCGGCTGGCCGTCATCATTATAGATCGCGCTCTCCAGCAGCGCCTGGCCGATGCCCTGGGTCAGGCCGCCATGGACCTGGCCCTCGACGATCATCGGATTGATCAGCCGGCCGAAATCATCCACCGCGACGAACTCGATAATCACCGTCTTGCCGGTGCCGGGGTCGATCTCGACCTCGCAGATATAGGTGCCGGCCGGGAAGGTGAAGTTGGTGGGATCGTAGAACGCGCCTTCCTTGAGGCCTGGCTCCATGCCGTCCGGGAGATTGTGCGCGGTGTAGGCGGCGAGCGCGACCATCGCCAGCGCGATCGACTTGTCGGTGCCGGTCACCTTGAACTCGCCATTCTCGATGATGATGTCCTCCTCCGCGGCTTCGAGCTGGTGCGCGGCGATCTTCTTGGCCTTGGCCTCGATTTTTTCCATCGCCTTGAAGATCGCGGACATGCCGACCGCCGCTGAGCGCGAGCCATAGGTGCCCATGCCGAATTGCACCTTGTCAGTGTCGCCGTGCACGATCTGGACCTGGTCGACGGAGATTCCGAGCCGGCCGGCGACGAGCTGCGCGAAGGTGGTCTCGTGGCCCTGGCCGTGGCTGTGCGATCCCGTCAGCACCTCGATGGTGCCGACCGGATTGACCCGCACCTCGGCGGATTCCCACAGGCCGACGCCGGCGCCAAGCGAGCCCACGGCGGCGGACGGCGCGATGCCGCAGGCCTCGATATAGCAGGAGAAACCGATGCCGCGCAGTTTACCGTCCGCTTTGGCCTTCGCTTTCCGCGCTGGAAAGCCGGCATAGTCGATCGCCTTCAGCGCGGCATCCAGCGAGGCGCCGAAATCGCCGACGTCATAGGCCATGATCACCGGGGTCTGGTGCGGGAAGCTGGTAATGAAGTTGGTGCGCCTGAGTTCAGCAGGGTCGAGTTTGAGCTGTCGCGCCGCGGTTTCCATTAACCGTTCGAGCAGATAGCTCGCCTCCGGCCGTCCGGCGCCGCGATAGGCGTCGACCGGCGTGGTGTTGGTGTAGACGCCCATCACCTCGGCATAGATCGCCGGGATATTGTACTGGCCGGACAGCAGCGTGGCGTAGAGATAGGTCGGCACCGAGGACGAGAACAGCGACATGTAGGCGCCGAAATTGGCGTGGGTCTTGACCCGCAAGGCAAGGATCTTGTTGTTGGCGTCGAACGCCATCTCGGCATGCGAGACGTGATCGCGGCCATGCGCGTCGGTGAGGAAGGCCTCGGAGCGGTCACCGGTCCACTTCACTGGGCGGCGCACTTTCTTCGACGCCCACAGCGCCACCATCTCTTCCGGGTAGATGAAGATTTTTGAGCCGAAGCCGCCGCCGACATCGGGCGCCACCACCCGCAGCTTGTGTTCCTGCGCGATATTGTAGAACGCCGACAATACCAGCCGGGCGACATGCGGATTTTGCGACGTCGTGTGCAGCGTAAAATGCTCTTCGGCGTCGTTGTATTCGGCGATCGCCGCGCGCGGCTCCATCGCATTAGGCACCAGACGA
>NZ_JANXTC010000035.1:0-9892 GCF_025356345.1 Tardiphaga sp. | reverse complement strand
TTCCCCGACAAACTCGTTCCCGCCGGCAAGCCGAAGCTCGTGGCTATCATCGCGGTTGCCCGCAAGCTGCTCACCATCCTCAACGCCATCCTGCGAGATAAAGCCCCATGGCAGCCAAAAACGCTTGAACGGAAAGACAGTCGCTCCCCTCATGTCTGGAGGGGAGGACTACCGTACAACTCGGGCGTCCGGCGCCGCGAGAAGGCAGAGCCGCGTCTGTGCGACATCGATCGCTGAAAACGGGCTGTTTGACATTCGAATCGTATTTCCGCGGGGGCGCGGCCGGTCGGCGCCGCGATGGCCCGCATCAGGTTGTATCAAGCGCTTCGTTGCAAGATACGAGTGTATCGCGCCAAACCTCGCGCGATTTCGCGGACATCCTGCGCCAGCGGCCGGCGCTTTTGATCCCGGACTCTGGCCGATCGGCGGCCAGTGGCCTCCGCGGATATTTCCAGCGCAAAGTTTAGCCCTTCACAACGGCGGCCGGCGTGACGCGGTATCTTTCCCACAAAGGCAAGGTGTGGCACGCTTGGTGCCTTGAGGTTGTGGGGAGCGTCGGATGAAGCGGCTGATGGTGGCGGGGCTGTTGGCGTGCGCGGCGAGCGCGGCGCATGCGCAGCTGGAGCCGAAGATGATCGGCAACTGGATGGTATCCAGCGAAACGGCCCCGTCGGGAAGCGGCCGGATTTTCACGGCGGTCACCAGCGGTCGCACCATGGCGCTCTCGGTCAGGTGCATCGCCAAACGGCTGAACCTGACCTTGTTTCCGGTCGCGAGCGGCACCACTCCGCGCGCCGCCGGGGATCAATTCAGGGTCAGGTTCCGGGTCGATGCGCTGCCCGATATCGACACCAATGCCCGGGCGCTCGATACGCAGGTGATTCAGATCGACCCCGACAAGCGGATCGTGAAGGCCATCCGCGACGCCCGCGAGATCGTGGTGCGCCTCACGGCACCGATGGGCGTGACGGAGATGCTGGCCTACGACGCGGCCGGCGCGCAAAAGGCGCTTGTCGACGTGATCAGGGAATGCCCGCTCGATTGAGCGCCCTGAACAGCTCACGCCGAACCACGATGGCCCGAGGCTTCAGGGGCCAGGGTTGCCCTACCGAGGCGCGCGGAGGGCCTGGATTAGCGCAGGCTGCGAAACGCCTGACGGGCCTGTCGCAGCAGTCGCTTCTTTCGGCGCCGGTAGATCCTGACGGGAAAATCTTGCGGCTGCAGATTTCGCAGCCGCTGCAGATCCCGGAGGTCGCCGAGCGCGCGTTGGGCGAACTGTGCCGCCTCGCGCTGCCGGGTTCCGCTGCGGCTTTCCGGTATGCCAAGGGCGAGCAGGGCCTCGCGCATGTAGCGGTAGCGTTTGGCGGCGATGCGAAGGCGGTGGCGTCGTCGATTGCCCTTCATGCCGCCTGCGCTGTCGCGGACAAGACGTCGCTTCCATCGTTGCAAGCGGGCCGCGGCATAGTCAGCGAGTATTTGCCGGCGTCGGTGGCGCGCCGCGGCGGCGCCGGTCGTCAGCCATGGTCCGGCATCGATCCAGTGCGAGAGGGCGGCGATGAGCCGGTCGTAACGTTTGGAGCGCAGCACCGAGGTGAGCCGCCGGTGGCTCCGTCTCGTGGCCAGGGCCAGTAGCTTGCTGTCTTTGGCGGCCAGCGGTTTTTTCAGACCGGTCCTGACATGGCCGGTCGTTACATCATTGTCTCGTGCCGGGCCCAGCGCGGAGTTGAGCCAGATGATCTCGGTCTTCAGCCATGGCCATTCGCCGTCCTGCGTCATGGCCGCGAAAAATTTTCGCGCGGCCTGTAACCTGGTGAGGCCGATCCGGATTTGATGAATGGCTTCCGGGCGGCCCCGGCAGGCCGCGCCACGATGTTCTCGGATCAGGGCAACGCATGGCCGGGCCATGCGCTGGAACGCGCTCTGGCAATTCGGTCCGGGTTTACTCGCGGAGCTGGACGCCGTCACGGCGTGCCTGTCGTTTCGAAGCTAGGCCATTTCAGACAATGGAGCGCGCGGGCGAGCGTCTGTTCCGATGGTCCTCCGGCATCGATCAAAGGCCAGTCCATCCTGCCCAGCGCAAATCCTTCCTGCTGGATCGCTACCGCTGCGGTCGCGTCCGATGCGTCATTTTGTCGATGTTCGATCCTTGCGATCCGGACCGATCGTTCAGCGGTGAGAAAAATCCCGAGATGCGGGATGCTGGCTGGTGCAAGGGTTGAAACCGCCGCGCGCTCCGTTTCGCGGAGAAAGGCGGCGTCGAGAATCGCGGAATGCCCCTGTAGCGCCGTACATTCCGCGGCCTTCAGCAAGGCCTCGTATACTCGCGCCGTCACCTCGATTGTATAGGCCGAAGCCGGCAGCCGCTCGGTCTCGTTGATGCCGAACAGCTTCTTGCGGATGACATCGGATCGCAGGATCAGCGCGCCGGGCAGCGGCCCGAGCCGCGGCGCGACTCCGCGCGCGAGTACGCTCTTGCCGGTTCCAGACAGGCCTCCGATGGCCACCAGGCAGGGCAATGGCGGAGCAATCAGTTCAAGGGCGAGGTCGAAGTAAGTTCGGGCCTGGTCCCGGACCGTGCTGTCGCTCCCGGTCTGCTCGCTCCTGGTAAACAGGACATGGGCGCGGATCGCGGCACGGATCGACAGAAACAGCGGCAGCACGGCCAGCGCCTCGCGGTTGGCCTCGGCGCCGGCCTCCATATAGCGGTTGAACAGCGCATTGGCTTCGGCGACTGCGCCATAGCGGACCAGATCCATCAGCGGAAAAGCGAGGTCGTAGAGAATGTCGGTGGTGGCGATCGCCGGATCGAATTCGATGGCGTCGAACAGCACCGGCTGGCCGTCGATCAGCACAATATTGCCAAGGTGCAGATCGCCGTGGCAGCGGCGCACGAAGCCTGCCGCCGCGCGCTGCTGAAGCAGGTGCCTGTGGGTCGCCAACGCGGCATGGCACCGCGCATCCAGGCCATCGATGTCCGACGCAAGCAGGCCGTCGACGCTTCGAAACCTGACGGAGTTTCGCTCGATGAGGCCGGTGATGGAGGCAACCCAGCCGGTGGTTCGGGCTGCCGGCTCCCGTCGATGCGCTGCCAGAATCGTATCGGCCACCGCTGTCGCCAGTTCGGGAGTGAGTTCGTGGCGGGCGGCGAGCTGTTCGAAGCTGCGAGTCTCGTCAAACCGCGACATTTCGACGGCCCACTCCACGGCTTCGCCATCACCATCAAGGGCGAGGCCCCCATGTTGCCAGGTGATCGGGAGCACGTCGCGGTAGATCAGCGGAGCAAATGGCTTGTTGACCCTCAGCTCTTCCGCGCAGGCCGCCCGGCGGCGGGCGAGTGTCGAGTAATCCAGAAAAGGCAGGCGAACGGCGCGCTTGATTTTCAGCACCCGGTGCTGGCCAAGAAAGACGATCGAGGCATGGGTATCGACGCGCCGCATGCCGGGCTCGGTCTGCCGCACAAATTCCAGCACCGCATCCTGATCCGGCCGTTCGCGTGGTGAAAGGGGGGCGCCCCGCCGGTCCAGAACCATGGCTTGCATCGCCTTTCAACACCGATCCGGCACAATGTAGGCGCCTGACGGAAATCATGCTTGATGTTTCTCAAGGCTGCGGGGCGGCATTTCAATTTCAGATCGCCGTGCTGATAGCCAACCGCCGCCAATTGGTACGAGATGCCGATGCCCGCGTCCCTGGTCCGCACGGCCAATGCCAGCAGCGGAACCGCAAGCGCGTATTCGGCGGTTCTGGTGTCAGCAGGAACGATTGCGAGGAAAACAGCGCTACGCTAGTCGCCGTCGATCCGGTCGATATCGCTTTCGGCGTCCTTGACGGCGGCCAGATAGGCCTCGAAATTTTCCTCAAGCCGCGAGGCGGGGCCGGCGACGCCGATCGCGTAGGGCTCGCCGCCGATGCGGCGGGCAATTGAAATGCCCATGACATCGGCGACGGTTTCGCCGCGCGTCAGGAAATAGCCGCGCGCGCGACCTTCCAGGATATCCTGCTTGAAGGCCTTGGGATCGGTGATCGTGGCCGCCGTGAAGGCCGTGAATTCGAGTTTGGAAATCGCCTTGTCCAGCGCGACGTCGCTGAGCAGGCTGAGCGTCGATTTGCCCAGCGCGGTGCTGTGGGTTGGAAACGTGTCGCCAGGCGACGCCGTGTAGCGCACGGTATGGCTGCCCGGAATGACCTCGAGATAGATCACGATGTCGCCCTGCATCTTGCCGATGATTACCGTCTCCCCGGTGGCCTTCGCCAGGCTGGCCGCGATCGGTGTGAGGCGCTCCAGAAGGCTGTCGTAGCGGCCGATCGATTGCGCGATGTTGAACAGCCGCTTGGTCGGGTAAATCCGCTTGCGCTCTTCCAGGATGTAGACATAGCCGCGGACCTGCAGGGTCCGCACCAGGCTATGGCAGCTGGAAATAGGCACCCCGATGCGCTGCGATATTTCGGTCAGCGATAACGGCCCGCCGGCTTCCGCGAAAGCCTCGAACAGATCGAGAGTTCGGGAAGCTGCCTTGACCTGGTCCTGGCTATTCATCCGCCCCGCCTGATTCATGATGGGCCTCTGGTTAATTCGCCAGCGCCGCGCCGGCAAGCACGTGCAACACGTTGCCTAAAATAGAAACATTTCGGCTAATAGAAATGCTTTTCGATATATCGAAATAACTCTAGCCTATCTCCGTTGGCTCTGAACATAATTGACCGAGCGATGATCCTGTCTCGGCTGCAAAGTAGGAGAAGTGGAAAATGAGCGACGCGACGATGGTGCTGGCTCCCGCGCGCGAACGGTTGAGCCGCGAAGAACGCAAGGTTCTGGTGGCGGCCTCGCTCGGCACGATCTTCGAGTGGTATGATTTTGTGCTGTTCGGCTCACTGGCCGGCCTCATTGGCCAGCAGTTTTTTACCAAGGCGGATCCGTCGATCGGGTTCATCTTTGCGATGCTGACCTTTTCGGCCGGGTTCATTGTCCGGCCGTTGGGTGCCCTGGTGTTCGGCCGGCTCGGCGATCTGGTTGGACGCAAATATACTTTCCTTGTTACCATCCTGATCATGGGCTTCGGCACGTTCGCCGTTGGACTTCTGCCCGGTTACGACACGATCGGACTCGCCGCCCCGGCTATTCTGGTGTCGTTGCGCATGCTGCAGGGGCTCGCGATCGGCGGCGAGTATGGCAGTGCGGTCGTCTATGTGGCCGAGCATGCCACCAAGGGGCGCCGTGGCGCCTTCACATCCTGGATCCAGGTTACCGGCACCGCCGGTTTCATCCTCAGCCTCGTCGTGGTGCTGCTCACCCGGCTCGCGGTCGGAGAACCCGCCTTTGCCGCGTGGGGATGGCGGCTGCCGTTCCTGTTGTCGATCTTCATGCTGGCGATCTCGGTGTGGATCCGGATGTCGCTGGAAGAGTCGCCGGTGTTCGCGAAAATGAAGGCCCAGGGAACGCTATCGAAGGCGCCGCTGTCGGAAGCCTTCGGTCGCTGGCCAAACCTCAAGGTGGTGTTGACGTCGCTGTTCGGTCTGATCGCCGGCTTTGGTGTGGTGTGGTACACGACGCAGTTCTACACCTTGCTGTTCCTGACCCAGACGCTGAAGGTCGATCCGATCACGGCCAATGTCGTGGTGATGGTGGCTCTGCTGATGGCGACGCCGTTCTTCGTGGTGTTCGGCACGCTGTCGGATCGCATTGGCCGCAAGAAGATCGTTCTCGGCGGCATCCTGCTGGCCACGCTGGCCTATTATCCTGCCTTCCATGGCCTGACGCATTTCGGTAATCCGGCGCTCGAGCGTGCGCTCGACAATGCGCCAGTCACGCTGATTGCCGATCCCGCCAGTTGCAGCTTCCAGTTCAACCTGACAGGCACGGCGAAGTTCACCACGCCCTGCGATCTCGCCAAATCGCGACTGGCGGCGTTGTCGGTCAGCTATACCACGCAAGCGGCACCAGCGGGTTCAACCGCGACCGTCATGGTCGGAGGACAACCGATCGCGCTGTCTGATCTAGCCGGCGCCGTGCAAGCCGCCGGCTACCCGGCCAGGGCCGATCCCGCCGGCGTCAACGCCGTGATGCTGACGCTGATCGTGTTTGGCCTCGTGTTCTGTCTGACGATGGCCTACGGCCCGGTCGCTGCCATGCTGGTCGAGATGTTTCCGACCCGGATTCGGTACACCTCGATGTCGCTGCCCTATCACATCGGTACCGGCTGGTTTGGCGGACTGACGCCGACCTTCGCCTTCGCGCTGGTGGCGGCGAACGGCGACATTTACTCGGGTCTCTGGTTTCCGATCATCATCTGCGGCGCCACGGTGCTGATCGGTGCGCTGCTGGTTCCCGAGACCAAGGATTTCGACATCAACCGCTGAGCGAACCCTCATTTTCGACTGGAGATTTTCATGTCTGCCGCGACCACCATCAAGCACGTCATCACGCCGAACGATGTCGATACGATCATATCAAGCTGGGTCACCGCGAAAACCCTGGCGTCCCCTGAAGTCAGCGGCACCGAGCGCATGAGCGCTGTGTCGCTGTTCTTTGACCCGGGCAAAGGTCATGAACGTCACAATCATCCGGCCTCCGAGCAGCTGATCTATGTGCTAGCCGGCGCGGGCGAGATGATGATCGAGGATGAGACCGGGCTTCCGGTCACGACCGCGATCAGCGCCGGCAGTCTGGTCACGATTCCGCGCGGCGCCTTCCATTCGACCTTCAACACCGGATGGGAGCCGCTGCGCATTCTCGCGGTCTATTCGCCGACGGGACCGGAGGCCGCGATGCGCAACTCCGCGGAGTTCACGGTTCTGGCGCCGGGCGTGGTGCCGGGCAAGGTGTGAGGCGTTTCCAAAGGTCACCGTATCGCAGGTAACTCGTCAACAGGTCCTCCAGGAGTGAACAGAATGTCTCGCTTGTTGCCAGATCCAGACCCGGCCGGGAAACCCGCCAACGGCATCCGCGTCAGCAATGTGAATATCGGGCTTCCGCTGACGCTCATCCTGATGCTGGTCTATGCCGGCTTTATTGGGCTTGGCACCTTCGCGCCGTCGGTGCTGGCCATCCCGGTCTTCGCCGGCGGCACCGTGACCTGGGCGTTCGCTTACGGCCTGTTCGTGATCGCGCTCGGTGTGGTGCTCGCGGGCGTTTACGTCCTTGTTGCAAACCGTCGCGCTTGAGGGGGTATCGATGACCAATCCGACCGCTATCATTCTGTTTGTCGCATTCGTTCTTGTGACCCTGGGCATCACCTGGTGGGCCGCGAAGCGAACCAAATCCACCGATGACTTTTACGCCGCGGGTGGCCGGATCACCGGTTTCCAGAACGGTCTCGCGATTTCAGGTGATTTCATCTCGGCGGGTGCTTTTCTTGGACTGTCCGGCCTGGTCTTTTCCTCCGGCTTCGACGGCCTGGTCTTCGCGGTCGGATACACCACCGGGCTTCCGATCGTGGTGTTCCTGCTGGCCGAACGGCTTCGCAATCTCGGCCGCTTCACCTTCACCGACGTGCTTTGCTATCGCCTTAACGAGAAGCCCATTCGTATTTTCTCCGCTTGTGCGTCGCTGGTGGTTGTCGCGTTCTATTTGATCGCCCAGATGGTCGGCGCCGGCCAGCTCATCAAGCTACTGTTTGGCCTCGACTACATCTATGCCGAGATCATCGTCGGCGTGCTGATGATCTGCTACGTGATGTTTGGCGGCATGGTGGCAACCACCTGGGTGCAGATCGTCAAGGCGGTGCTGTTCCTGACCGGCGGCACCATTATTGCGTTTCTCGTCATGATGAAATTCGGCTTCGACTTTGGCGCGCTGCTGGCGAAAGCGGTCAGTGTTCACCCCAAGGGCACAGCGATCCTGACACCGCAATTCCTGTCGAAAGATCCGCTGTCGGCAATCTCGCTCGGGCTGGCGTTGATGTTCGGCACCGCCGGGCTGCCGCATATCCTGATGCGCTTCTTCACGGTCCCGGACGCGAAGGCCGCGCGGGTCTCGGTGTTCTGGGCCGCGGTCTGGATGAACTACTTCTTTTCGCTGGTCTTCATCATCGGCTTCGGGGCGCTGGCGCTACTGGCCAAGGATCCGACCTATCTCGATGCCAAGGGTGGCCTGATCGGCGGCGGCAACATGGCGGCCATCCACCTCGCCAATGCCGTCGGCGGCAGCGCGATGCTGGGCTTCATCTCGGCGGTGGCATTCTCGACCATCCTCGCGGTAGTGGCCGGATTGACGCTGGCCGGCGCCTCGGCGGTTTCGCACGACCTCTACGCCAGCGTGTTCCGCAAGGGTCCCGCTGACGACCGCAAGGAAGTCCGGGTTTCGAAAATCGCCACCGTCGGCCTCGGCATTGTCGCGGTGCTGCTCGGGATCGCGTTCCAGACCCAGAACGTCGCCTACATGGTGTCGCTGGCCTGCGCGGTTGCCTGTTCGTCGACCTTTCCGCTGCTGCTGCTTTCGATCTACTGGCGGGGATTGACGACCAAGGGGGCTGTGATCGGTGGCTCGGTGGGGCTGTTCAGCGCGCTGGCGCTGACCATTCTGGGACCGCCGGTTTGGGTCAAGGTGCTCGGTTTCGCCGCGCCGATCTTCCCGATCGACCCGCCGACGATCGTGACCATGCCGCTGGCCTTCCTCACCTGCTGGCTGGTTTCGGTGCTCGATCATAGCCGTCAGGCCGCCAGCGATCGCGGCCGGTTCGACATGCAGACCGCCCGGGGCATTGGCGGCGCCGCCGTCGCCGCGGAGTAAACCCGGTAAGCGGCGCGCCGCACGGGCGCGCCGCCATCGTCTCGATGTCTAATGCACGGAGCCCGTCATGTTCAAATTGATCAGCGCCACGCCCAGCCCCTATGCGCGAAAGGTGCGAATTGCCCTGGCTGAAAAAGGTCTGCCGTTCGAGCTCATTACGGAAGTGCCATGGGACAGCACGAGCGCGACGCCGAAATACAATCCGCTGGAAAAACTCCCGGTCCTGATTCTCGAAGACGGCTCCACCGTCTATGAGTCGAGTTTCATCATGCAGTACCTCGAATGGAAGTATCCGGAGACGCCACTGTTGCCGCTCGACGTCGATGGCAAGATCGCGGCGCGTCGGCTGGAGGTGCTGTGCGACGGCGTCTGCGATGCCTTCGTGCTGATGTTCTTCGAGCGCCAGCGCGCTGAAGCGGCGAAAAGCCCGGAATGGATGGCTCGCCAGCGCCGCAAGATCGACGGCGGCGTGCGCGAGATGGCGCGCCTCCTCGGCGACCGGACATTCGCCGTGGGGCCGGCGTTCGGTCTCGGCGATATCGCGGTAGGAACCGTGATGGGCTACCTCGCGGTACGATGGCCGGATTATGACTGGCAAAGCCTGTATCCGAACCTCGCCGCGTTCAGCGCGCGGATCGAGCAGCGGCCATCCTTTGCCGGCAGCGTTCCTGTACCGCAGAAGATTTCCGACAAAGTCATGTAAAGCGACTGCTTGACGAAAGGCGACGAGGCCATGCCAGATCTATTCAGTCCCTACACGTTGAAGGGCGTGACGCTGCGAAACCGGATCGCAATGTCGCCGATGACGATGTACCGGTCCGTCGACGGGTTGATGAATGACTATCATGTCATGCTGATGGGCTCGCGGGCCGCCGGTGGTTTTGGCCTGGTGTTCCCGGAACAACTCGCGATTACGCCCGACGGCCGTACCGGCACCTCATGCGCCGGCATCTATGACGACGCGCAGATCGAAGGTCTGTCGCGCGTGACCGCGATGGTCAAGGCGATGGGCGCGGTACCGGCGGCCCAGCTTGGCCATACCGGTCGCAAGGGCAGCGAATTGAAACCCTGGGACGGCAAGCTACAGATCTCGCCCGAGCATCCCGACGGCTGGCAGGTGCGCGGCCCGTCGGCCATCACCTATGGCGGCCGCTACACCTATCC
>NZ_JANXTC010000408.1:0-20280 GCF_025356345.1 Tardiphaga sp. | reverse complement strand
CCGCGGATCCGGGGCCCCGGTCGCCAGACCCGACCGGAATCCCGGATCCGCCGAGCGGCACTTCGCGCCGCACCGCGTCCGGGAAACCAGAGTAAACGCAGCAATGCCGATTGGTTCTCACTGCACTGGAGGTTCTCATGGCTGATCTCGATCCCAACGATGCGCGCGGGCAGCGTCCCGGCGGCGACCGGCTGGCCTCGGTGATTTCCGGGCCGCGCCGTGGCGCGCGGGAGGTCTGGGTGGAAATCCCGTCGCTCGATGGCGAGAGGGCGGCGTGGTGCTATTCGGACCAGCGGGCGTATCGCCCGGGCGACACCGTCACCCTGTTCCTGTCGGCCACGGTGGCCTCGGTGTCGCTGAGCATTGCACGCGATCCCGGCGATGGCGCGGTGGTGTTCAGCTCCGGCGTCAGGGACGCCCAATTCTATCCGGTGCCGGACAAGGTCTACGCCGTCGGCTGCGGCTGGCCGGCATTTCTGACCTGGACGCTTCCTGACGACCTGGCCTCCGGTGGCTATCTGGTGGAGATCCGCGACGAGACCACCATGCTGCGCGAGGTGATCGGCCACCATCTCTTCATCCACCGCCGGCGCGAGCGCACGCCCGGCGCGCTGGCGCTGGTGGCGTCGACCTCGACCTGGAGCGCCTATAATGACTGGGGCGGCGCCAACCACTATTTCGGCACCAACCCCGAGGCGCCGCGCGGCCGTGCCACGCATCTGTCGGCGCTGCGCCCCTGGGCGCGCGGCCAAATCTGGCTGCCATCCGGCGCGCCGCGCTGTGTCAATGCGATCCGGCCGCGCACGCCCGGTCCCGCCCGCTATGACAGCATCGAATGGGCCTATATCAACGGCTTCACGCGCTATTACGCGCTGGCCGGCTGGGCCTCCTATGAGCGGCCGTTCCTGCAATGGGCCGAGGCCAACGACTATCGCTTCGATGTCTTCACCCAGGACGAGCTGCACGACGACCCCGCGCTGCTCGATGACTATCCCTGCACGGTGTTCATCGGTCACGACGAGTACTGGTCGCGCGAGATGCGCGACGCGGTGGATGCCTATGTCGACCGCGGCGGCCGCGTCGCGCGCTTCGCCGGCAATTTTCTGTGGCAGATCCGGCTGCAGCGGGCGACGCAAACCCAGGTCGCCTACAAATATGATGCGAGGCGGCTCGATCCGGAGGCTGGCACGTCGCGGATGACCAGCGCGTGGGAAGATCCGCGGATCAACCACCCCGGCGCCAGAACCTTCGGCGTCAATGCGCTGCGCGGCATCTATGCCGCGTTCGGCGGCATGGCGCGGCGCGCCGCGCGCGGCTTCAACGTGTTTCGCCCGGAGCACTGGGCCTTTGCCGGCACCGGCCTCGGCTATGCCGACATGTTCGGCGACGAAGCGAGCATTTTCGGGTACGAAATGGACGGGGTCGACTACACGTTTGAGGACGGGCTCCCGGTGCCGACTGGCACCGACGGCGCGCCGCAGGGCCTGCAGATTCTCGCAATGGGCTTTGCGACGCTCGCCGAAAGCAGCCTGCCGGAATTCGAGAACTCGCTGATGCTCGGTGACGGCGACGCGCAGTTTCGCAATTCGCTGCTCGGCGAACCCACCACCGAAAGCCTCGAGCGCCACAAGCGCGGCTCCGGCATGGTGGTGCATTTCACCCGCGGAGCCGGCGAGGTATTCACCGCCGGCACCTGCGAATGGGTCAACGGGCTGATCGAGGGCGACGTCTACACCCAGCGGATCACGAAGAACGTGCTCGACCGGTTTTCGAAATAGCCGCGCGCTCTTCCTTACCTCTCCCCGCCGAGGAGAGGTGAAGGGAAGGCAGCCGTGCGCTGCGATGGCTTGACTTCGCGGCGGGGGCGGCCAATCTCGCAGCACAAAAGATCAAGAACAATCGGGAGAGAATACCATGGCCGACGCCTATATTATCGACGCAGTACGTACGCCCCGCGGCATCGGCAAGGTGGGCAAGGGCGCGCTCGCCGAGCACCATCCGCAGCATCTCGCCGCCACCGTGCTGCGCGCGATCGCCGAGCGCAACCACCTCAACACCGCCGATGTCGATGACGTGATCTGGTCGACCTCGACCCAGCGTGGCAAGCAGGGCGGCGATCTCGGCCGCATGGCGGCGCTCGACGCCGGCTATGACATCAAGGCCTCCGGCACCACGCTCGACCGCTTCTGCGGCGGCGGCATTACCGCGGTGAATTTCGCCGCGGCGCAGATCATGTCTGGCATGGAAGACGTGGTAATCGCCGGCGGCACCGAGATGATGTCGCTGACCGGGGCGATGGCCGCCGAGGACATGGCCGCCGGTAAGCCGCCGCTCGGCATGGGCGCCGGCAACAAGCGGCTGGCGGAAGTGCATCCGCAGTCGCATCAGGGCATCTGTGGCGATGCCATCGCCTCGATGGAAGGTATTTCGCGCGAGGCGCTGGATGCGCTCGGCCTTGAAAGCCAGCGCCGCGCCGCCATCGCCATCGCCGAGGGTCGCTTCGACAAGAGCCTCGTTCCGGTCAAGGACGCCGCCGGCAATGTGGTACTGGCGAAGGACGAGTTCCCGCGCCCCAACACGACAGCGGAAGGTCTCGCCGGCCTCAAGCCGGCCTTCGCCGCGATGGCCGATCATCCGCTCGACGAGCAGGGCACCACCTACCGCAAGCAGATCAACCAGAAATATCCTGACCTCAAGATCGAGCATTTTCACCACGCCGGCAATTCCTCGGGCGTGGTCGATGGCGCCGCGGCGCTGCTGCTGACCTCGAAGGACTATGCCGACAAGCATGGCCTCAAACCTCGCGCGAGAATCGTGGCGATGGCCAATATCGGCGACGATCCGACCCTGATGCTGAACGCGCCGGTACCGGCGGCGCGAAAGGTGCTGGCCAAGGCCGGCCTCACCGTCGACGACATCGACCTCTGGGAGATCAACGAGGCGTTCGCGGTGGTGGCGGAAAAATTCATTCGAGACCTCAAGCTCGACCGTGAAAAAGTCAACGTCAATGGCGGCTCGATCGCGCTCGGCCATCCGATCGGCGCCACCGGCGCGATCCTGATCGGCACCGTGCTCGACGAGCTGGAACGCCGCGGCTTGAAGCGCGGCCTGGTCACCATGTGCGCCGCCGGCGGCATGGCGCCTGCGATCATCATCGAGCGGATGTAAGCGCCTCACACTCAGGTGTCGTCCCCGCCTAGCGAGCTACGGCTCGCGCTGAGCGGGGACCCATACCCTCCGGCGTCGTGATAGCTGAATAGCAGCTACCCCATGCCAAATTTTTGCACGGCGTATGGGTCCCCGCGTTCGCAGGGACGACACGGAGTTTATGCTCGCCGTCGGCGCGTCGCGTTAAATTGCCTTCTGCAGTCCCGCCTGTTTCAAGATCGCGTTGGCCATATGCCGCGACTTGATTTTCGAATCCACCGGAAAGCTCTTTCCGCTGATCTGGCTCTTCCACATCTCGTGGTCGCCTTTGCGGACGAACTCGCAACCGTTATTCCGTAAAATGTCTTTTACGGCGGGGGCGAAGTCGTTCATTCAGGCCACGCGCATCCGTGGCAATGAACTTGAATGGGTGACGAGTTCGAACGGCACATCCTCTCCGGCGCGCGGGTCGCCGTTGTCCAGTAGCACGTCCTGGATCATGTCCGGCAGTTTGCGGTACAGGATTTCGAAGGTGTCAGCTTCAGTCACCAATGGGATCGTATCGCTCTGCGCGACCCAGACTTGGGCTTCTTCGTCGTATTCGACATTGATGATGAGGGACACGGTCGTCTCCCGGCTCGATGGTTCAGCCTCGCGAAGATCATAGCGCGTCTCGATGAAATCTCAATTGGGGTGCGTCTCAGCAGCCGCGTGCCGCGGGGCCTCCTCTCCCTGACCCTCCCCCACCTAGCGAAGCTTCGCTTCGCATTGGGGGAGGGGACATGACGGCCGCGCCGCCTCAGAGAATGGCTACCTTTTCTTCCACCCACCCCGATGTCCCGGTGCGCCACCTGAGCTCCGTGCCACCGGGCCGAATTCCGGTCCCGACTGCCTGGAATCCTTGGGCTGAAAAATCTTGCTCTCCGTCCCCGGGCCCATTTCGTCCAGCGTCGGTTTTCGCGGGCGGCCGACCTTCTTAGCCCGATCGGGCTGCACCTCGTGCCAGGTGGCGATGCCCATTTCGTCGAGGTCGGGCTTGTGCACTTTAGATGACGGCGTGTTGTTGCCGCCGCGCTTGGTCGACAGCTTTGGCATGTTGGCCGATGAGCCGAACTGCTTGGCGCCCTGATAGGCGCCGGCGGCGCCCGCCACCTTGCGCTGCTTGGCGGTGGGGTCGTCGACCACGGCGAGTTCGGTGGCGCGCAGGCGCTTGACCTCGTCGCGCAGCCTTGCGGCCTCCTCGAAGTTCAGGTCGGCGGCGGCCTCGCGCATTCGGGTTTCCAGATCGCCGAGCACGGCTTCAAAATTGTGGCCAATGCTCATGACGTCGTCGGCCATGCCGCCATCGCCGATTTCCACCAGCACATGGTCGCGCTCATAGACCGAGTTCATGATGTCGCCGATGGTCTTCTTGATGCTCTCCGGCGTGATATTGTGCAGGATATTGTATTCGACCTGCTTTTCACGGCGGCGGTCGGTCTCGGCGATGGCGCGCTCCATCGAGCCGGTCATCTTGTCGGCATAGAGGATCACCTTGCCGTCGACATTTCGCGCCGCGCGGCCGATGGTCTGGATCAGCGAGGTCTCGGAGCGCAAAAAGCCTTCCTTGTCGGCGTCGAGCACGGCGACCAAAGCGCATTCGGGAATGTCGAGGCCCTCGCGCAGCAGGTTGATGCCGACCAGCGCGTCGAACGCGCCGAGCCGGAGATCCCGGATGATCTCGATACGCTCGATGGTGTCGATGTCGCTGTGCATGTAGCGGACGCGAATGCCCTGCTCATGCAGATATTCGGTGAGGTCCTCCGCCATGCGCTTTGTGAGCACGGTGATCAGGCTGCGATAGCCGGCCTGCGCGGTGGCGCGGACCTCGCCGACGAGATCGTCGACCTGGGTGCGCGCCGGACGGATGTTGATCGGCGGATCGATCAGGCCGGTCGGGCGGATGACCTGCTCGACGAACACGCCGCCGGACTCGTTCAGCTCCCACGCGCTCGGCGTCGCCGACACCGCGACCGATTGCGGGCGCATCATGTCCCACTCTTCAAACCGCAGCGGCCGGTTGTCCATGCAGGAGGGCAGCCGGAAGCCGTATTCCGCCAGCGTCGCCTTGCGCCGGAAATCGCCTTTGAACATGCCGCCGATCTGCGGCACCGTGACGTGACTCTCGTCGGCGAACACCAGCGCATTGTCGGGGACGTATTCGAACAAGGTCGGCGGCGGCTCGCCAGGCCGGCGGCCTGTGAGGTAGCGGGAATAGTTCTCGATGCCGGCGCAGGAGCCGGTGGCTTCCATCATCTCGATGTCGAAGGTGGTGCGCTGCTCGAGCCGCTGCGCTTCCAGCAGGCGGCCCTGGCTGTGCAATTGTTCGAGCCGCCATTTCAGCTCGGCCTTGATCGACTTGATGGCCTGGATCAGGGTTGGTCGTGGCGTCACGTAATGCGAATTAGCGTAGATCTTGATGAATTCGAGCTCGTCCTGCTTGTGGCCGGTGAGCGGGTCGAATTCCTCGATGGTCTCGACGGTGTCGCCGAACAGATTGACGCGCCAGGCGCGGTCTTCGTAATGCGCCGGGAAGATGTCGATGACGTCGCCGCGCACCCGGAAGGTGCCGCGGGTAAAGTCGTGTTGCGTGCGCTTGTACTGCAGCGCCACCAGATCGGCGATCAATTGCCGCTGGTCGATGCGCTCGCCCTTCTTCAGGGCGAAGGTCATCGCGGTATAGGTCTCGACCGAGCCGATGCCGTAGATGCACGACACCGAGGCGACGATGATGACATCGTCGCGCTCCAGCAGCGCCCGCGTCGCCGAATGGCGCATGCGGTCGATTTGCTCGTTGATCGAGGAATCCTTCTCGATATAGGTGTCGGTCCGCGGCACATAGGCCTCGGGCTGGTAGTAGTCGTAATACGACACGAAATATTCGACGGCGTTGTCGGGGAAGAAGCTCTTGAACTCGCCATAGAGCTGCGCCGCCAGCGTCTTGTTCGGCGCAAGGATGATCGCCGGGCGCTGCGTCGCCTCGATCACCTTGGCCATGGTGTAGGTCTTGCCGGAGCCGGTGACGCCGAGCAGCACCTGGGTGCGGTCCTTGCGCGAGATGCCCTCGACCAGTTCCTTGATCGCGGTGGGCTGGTCGCCCTTCGGCTCGAACGGCGACTTGATGACGAAGGGCACGCCGCCTTCGGACTTGTCGGGCCGTGGCGGGCGATGCGGCACCCAGATCTTGTCGTCCTTGAATTCCGGGCGGCCATTGGTGACCAGCGCTTCCAGCGCGTCGGCGGTGGCCTGCACGCCCAGGGCTTCCATCTTGTTGCGCGGCGGACGCGCCAGCGCGGCATTGTCCTCTTCCTCGGTGGTGAAGCCGAGCTGGCGAGCCAGTTCAGGATCCAGCGCCGGGATCGCGGCCGACGTGCCGTACACCGCCTGCGGTGCTTCCTCGAAAGCCTGCTCGCTGAGCCGGGGCGCATAGGGCGCCACCGACGGCTGCGGAAACGGCTGCAAGGATGTCGGACGCGGGCCGGCGTCGCCTTCAAATTTCTTCGGCGTCGATTTGCGGGCGCGGTGCACGGCGGCCTCGCCACCCGAACGGCGCTCGAACGAATTGCTCGGCGGCGGCTGCAGCCCGGTGCCTGAGCCCATGCCGGCATCGCCGCGGTTGATGGCGGGATTGAGCAGTTCCGCCAACGCCGGGCCGATCGGCTTGACCTCCGGCCGTCCCGCGCCGGGCTTGGCCGCCGGGGTTTTCGCGCGCTTCTTCGGGGTGGTCTTCGGGGTGTCGGGAGATTTCGCCATTCCGGGAATATGGGGGCGGAACCGGGGAATGACTAGACCAGCCAAATGCGCAATTCCAGATTGCAATTGCCGGAAACACTGCCTTTAATCGGGGCGTATTTCGGTCCCGCGTCAATTGCCCGACGGCCTGAACCACAGGTGCCGCCATGCCCGTTTTTGAAAAGAAGCCTGCCGATCGGCCGCGCTTTCCCGGCGAGTTCTATATCGGCATCAATCCCGCCGGTGCCGCCAGCGATCCGACGAAGGCCTATGTCGCCGCGGTCGCCGACGCGATCGAACAATTGGCTCGGGACCAGGTCGCCGACGATTCCGCGAACTATCCCGACAATCTGCTCAAGGACCGCAACGCCGCCCGTGCTGCGGCGACGACCGTCCTCGCGGCGGATACGGACGAGTTCATTGCCGGACGAAATGCGTTGGCTGACACCGCCCGAGTCCGCCAGATTCTGGGAAACTACGCGGCGCAGATCCCGAAGTTTGGCGCGCGACCGGCAGCGAAGCCGCGCTTCGATGGCGATTTCGATGTGGTCAGGGTGCCGGATCACGTGCCGACGAAGGAGGAGCAGCTGTTTCTGGATGCCGTCGCCGCGGCGACGCGTGAGATGGCTGCCGACAAGGCCGCCGAATCCAGCAAGGAATTTTCGCAGACCTCCGTCGCGACTCGCCACGACATCCGATTGGACATTGCCCGGACGCTGATCGCGGCGATCGAAAAGCTGGACGGTTCTGGTCGCGATGCCGCGGCTGCGGCGGAGGACGCCGTGCTGCTGCGCGGCCGCTACCAGGCGCGCCGGGACCGGGTGATCCGGCGCCTGTTTAACGTCAAATTCGAGAAAGGGCCCGGCAAGGCCGTCGCGGCCACGCAGGCCGCTTCGCTTCCCGGTTCCGCTGCCGGCAGGGCGGAAAAACCGGGCAGCGACGACGGGTCTGGCGAAGATGCCGCCTACGCGATCCTGGATATCCGGTTACTGGGCGGCCTGCCGCCGCCCGAGGACAAGGCCTCGCCGGAAAAGATCGATCTGTATGGCAAGATCAACAAGACCAATACGGTCATCCGCGCCGTATGCGAGCGACTGGACGAGCGTACGTCGCAGAAGAGCGGGCTGGCGCTGATGTTCGAAGGGCGCAACGCCAAGCCGGCAGGCCAGGTGCGGAAACTTCAGGCCGAATTCCTGGAGAAGCTTTATGGCGTCGCGGTGATCGGCCTCGAGCGGGACTTTGTTGATGTCGCCCAGGCCACGCTGACCGAAACCCGAAACGAGTTCTTTGCGCTGGAAGCCGGGCGCATTAAAGGCGCGCACAGCAACGGCCTGGCGCTGTTCGCGTTTTTCGGCAGCGTGGTGCTGATGACGGCCTATGCCTGGATCTGGCTGGAGTTTGCCGACAGCAGCGTGCGCTACGAAAGCTGGCTGTACCAGCACCGCAACTTCCTGCTTGCCGCATGTGGCGCGGCAGTCGGGACGTGGGCGTCGTTCACCGTCCGCCAGGTGCAGTACACTTTCGACGATCTGATGATGTTGGAAGATCGCGCCATTGCGCCGTCGATGCGGATCCTGTTCGTGGTAATCTTGGCGCTGGCCACCTGCCTGTTGTTCTGGACCAACGCGATCAATATCGAGATCGGCGATCTCAAGACCAAGGCACAGTTTTTTCGCGAGTCCGGCTCGGTCGCCTTGCTGATCGGTCTGTTCTGCGGCCTCTCGGAGCGCGCGCTGGCCACCGCCATCGCCGGTCGCGCGGCATCTTTCGTCAAGGGCGTCGGCGGCGCGTAGCGCGAACTACATCAGCAGTTTCAGGAGGGCCTTGCCGGCCGGAGAAGTCAGTTCCCGGGCGTCCAGCGTGCCGTCATTGTCGGGATTTGCGGCCTTGAACCGCGCCTCGACCACGGCGAGATATTCGGACTTGTCGAGCGTGCCATCCTTGTCCGGATCAGCGGCGGCGAATTCGGCCTTGCTGAGTCTTCGCCGCAGTTCGCGGGCATCCAGCGTGCCATCATGATCGCGGTCGAGCCGGTCGAACAAAACGGAGGCCGCGGCCTTGGCCTCGGCGAGGTCGACGGTGCCGTCTCTGTCGGGATCGAGTTTTGCGAGCGGAGCGGCGGCCCATGCCGGCGCGGCGGCCAGCGACAAAGCCAGAGACAGCAGAACGGTCCGACGCGGCAACGCCATGGCATCCTCCCTTGCGATCTATCCTTGGTTGCAAGGATGACCCATGGGACGGTGTCGTTCAAGATCTAACTACCGCCGGGGAGGCGTCCTCGACCTCACCCCGTTTACGGGGCGGGGTGGAACACTACAGCGCGCGGGCGGCATTGCCCTTGAACAGGATTGGACCGGTCGGCCGGCCGATCGGCGAGCCGCCTTCGGGCTCCAGCGTGATTTCGAACAGCTGGTCCACGACGGTCTCCGGCAGGTCCTCGAGATCGAGCTGCAGGGTGCGCGACTGGCCGCTGAGGCCGATCGATCTCGGGCCGATGGCGCGGTCCCACAGCGTCCAGACCTGCAGCGTGCGGCCAGCGGGGACGTCGATGGCGCGCAACGGGATCAGCTCGACGCGACCGTTGGAGAAAGTGTTGACGATAGCACCGGCCTCCCTTGTGGCGTCGTTGACCAGTACCGCGACATAGATCGGCTTGCGCTGCGCCAGCGCCACCAGATCGTGGCGCAACTGCCGCGAGGTCGCCAACGCGCCGATCATGATCATCGCGAACAGCAGCGCCGCGAAGGCGCCGCCGATGCCGGCGCCGCGCCAGAACCGGATGTTGTCCCACAAGGTGGCCCCCCGCAGCGCATTGCGGGCGCCGAATAGCGGAATCACGGGCGCGGTCTTCGTATCCGCGGCAATGCGGTCCCACAGCGCGGCGCTGGGCCGCAGCAGCTCGGCGGTAGCGTCGAGATCGGCGAGGCGCTCACGCCAGGCATGAACGGCGCCGGCGAAGCCGTCGTCGCTGGCCATTCGCGCCTCGGCCGCGGCCAGTTCGGTGCCTTCCAGCAAGCCCATGACATAATCGGCGGCGAGATCGTCGCGGGGGTCGTCGTGCGGGTTCATCCCATGCACTCCTGCAGCGAGAGCAGGCTGCGGCGCACCCAGCTCTTCACGGTGCCGAGCGGCACGTTCATCCGTCCGGCCAGCTCGCTATGGCTCATGCCATGCGCATAGGCCAGTACTACCGCGTCGCGTCGCGGCCGCTCGATGCGCTCCAGGCAGCGCCGCAGCGCCGAGGTCTCCGGCATCCGCGTCACCGCCGCCTCGCTGTCGATCTCGAGTGCGCGCTCATCGGAGGCGTCATAGCGATGTTCGTTGCGGTGAATGCTGAGCGCGCGGTTGCGCACCACCGCGAACAGCCAGCCGCGGGCGCTGCCGCGGTTTGGATCGAATCCCGCCGCCCCGCGCCAGATCCGCATGAAGGCGTCGTGCACGGCTTCCTCGGCCAGATCCTGCCGGAACAGGATGCGGCGGGCGATGCCGATCATGCGCGGCGCCTCGCTGGCGTAGATGATCTGCAGGGCCGCGCGGTCGCCCGCCGCGCAGCGCGCCAGCGCGGCCGCCAGCTGCGCCTCGCGCTCGTGGTCGAGCAGAGCCGCGCCCTGCTGCGTGTTGCTGCCATTCCCGGTCATCTCTATGCCCTTGCATGTCCAGCCTACCCGCGCCGTGCGGCATTTGGATGCACCCGACCCGGATTTATTTTCCGCAGATTTATTTTCAGAGCCATGCATCCGTTCGTGGGGGGCGGCCGGTAGCCCCTGTGTTGATCCCGAGAGGATCGAGCAACACAGGGAGCTACTTCATGAAGATCCATTCGCTTTCGCTTTTCGCCGCCTCATTGGCACTGCTGTTGAGCTCTGTCACCGCCAATGCCGCGCAGGTCGCCGCCCTGATCGGCGGCGATACCATCGCCATGCTCGACACCGCGCAGAAGAAGGCCACCGGCGTTGTGAAGGTCAGCGGTCTTTCCGGCGCGCTGGTCGGCATCGACGTGCGCCCCGCCGATGGCCTGCTGTACGGCCTGGTCGATGACGGCACCGTTGTAACCATCGCCGCCGACGGCAAGGCCACCGTGAAGTCGAAGCTCGAGACCATGCTTGCCAAGGGCGTCGCGGCCACCGTCGATTTCAACCCGATCGCCGACCGGCTGCGCGTGATGGGCTCCGATGGCATGAGCCTGCGCGCCAATGTCGATGACGGCAAGGTCACCAAGGATGGCGATCACAAATATGCCGACGCCGACATGCACAAGGGCGAGAAGCCGAATATCGTCGCCGGCGCCTACACCCATTCGGTGAAGGGCACCAAGGAGACCGCTCTGTTCAACATCGACGCCACCATCGGCGGGCTGGTGAAGCAGGCGCCGCCGAATGACGGCATCCTCAGCGCGATCGGCAAGCTTGGCGTCAAGGTCGACACTGTCGCCTTCGACATCTGGTCGGATGGTGCCGGCAAGAACGAAGCCTGGCTGATGTCGGGCGACACGCTGTATTCCGTCGACCTCGCCACCGGCAAGGCCACCGAAGCCGTCAAGATCAGCGGAATCACCGGCGTCGTGAAGGACATCGCCATCCTCGGGATGTAACCGCGGCTGCCGCGGAGCTTCCGCGAGCAGCAATGCCGCGCCCCGTCGGGCGCGGCATTGACGTTTCGAGGTGTCGACAATGCGATCTCGGCAAGGCCTCAATGCATCATGGTGGCGACGCATTCCTCGATCTGCGCCTTGCGGCCGGGAATATCGGGCAGGAACTGAAAGCCGGTATAGCGCTCGACGATTTTCACCGTGGTGCGAAATTTCTTTAGATATTCCAGCGAATCCTTGGCCTCGTTGGAGCGATGGTCGATATTCGGCATCACATAGGCATTGGCCCGCTTCGCCGCCGGATCGTACAGGATCTTGAACAGGCCGACCGGCACCGCCACGCCGGACTCGCATTTCTTTTTCGAAGCGCCGCTGTTCTCGGGGCAGATCGCGGCCTTGGCCGGTGCATCGAAGCTGATCGCGTTCTTGCAGGCATTATTGGTCTTGGTGATCGGCGGAATAGCGCCGCGCGCATTGGCGTAGATCGGGCCGGTGATGACGTAGAGCTCGCCGCGATCCTGCGCCAGCTTGCGCACCAAGGCTTCGAACTGCTTCCAGATGCCGCGATTGAAGCCGATGCCTTCCTGCGGCACGGCATTGCTGAGGACGAAGGTATCGTCCATCCAGGCGCTGTTGGCGCTGAAATCGGCGGAGGCGGCCTGATGGCCGCGATCATAGCCACTCTTGGTATAGTCCTTGTCGACGGCGCGCGCCGCGTCGCAGACCGCTTCCTCGGCGGCAAATTTCTTGCCTTCCGGGCGGGTGTTGGTGCCGCTGACCTGACGGCGGTTGAGCGGCTCGATCACCCAGTCCGGGGTCTTGTTCTCATTGTTGTGCAGCAGCACGTAGCGCTGGTGGCAGACGAAGGCGGCGTCGATCTCGGTGCCGGCCTGTGGCAGACCGATCTTCTCCCACAGCGCGCGACAGTTTTCCGGATCATTGACTGTCTCCGCCGGCGCATCGGGCGCCGCGGCCTCGCCGTCGGCGCAGACCAGCGCCCACGCGGGATACGGCAGGGCGGCCATCACCGCGAAAGCAAGGCAGACAGCGCGCGCGACGTTCGGCATGCCACTCTCCATCTGTGCGCTTCTACACGGTGGGCGGTGTGGAGGTCGGTGGTGGCCGGCGCTGTCGTGGCGCGGCGGTCGCGGCGGCAGGAGCGGGAACGGACGCCGCGGCCGGCGCGAAATTGCCGCTGGCGGCGGCTACCGCCGCGACCTTGCCGTTCTCCTCCACTTGCTGTTTGCGTTCGGAGGAACCGACCGTCTTCGCCACCACATAGGTGCCGCCGCTGATTCCGAGCAACGCCAGCACATTGCCGGGAATGTCGATCAGCGTGCCAGCCTCGATACATAGCAGCAGATAGAGCCCGGCGATCACGAAGGTGAAGATCAGGAACTGGAAACGCGACAGGCTCGCTTTGCTGTCGCCCGGCAGATCATGGGGCCCGGGCGGTTCGGACAGCAGCCCCTTCAACGCCAGCGGATCCTGAAAAATCTTCCACAGCACCAGCGCCGCGAAGCCGAGCAGGATGACCGAGATCACGACAAAGCCCCACCACGAGATTGTCTGAGCCGTCATGTCGTCTTCCTTTCCTGGTGGCGTGCCTTCCTGTCGGTTCGGGAGATTCGGCCTTCGCCGCGGGCGATCTTGCCCGCCAGATAAAGTCCGTTGCTGCCGGTCAGCAGCGTCACCAGCGTCTCCGACAGATCGGGCATCGAGGGCCGTCCCGCGATTGTTACCGCGCCGCTGTTGAGCGCATCGATGGCGTAATAGGCGAGAATGGCGGGAATTAGCGCCATCGCCACGACGCGTTCCGGATTGATGTCGCCATGACCGGACTGGCTGGCCAGCATGCCGCTGCGATCGATCTCGCCGGTGAGAATGCGCGCCATCGCCAGCAAAGCCAGCGCGCCGAACCAGGCCAGCAGACTAAACGTCAGCGCATTGCCGATGGTCATCCGCCTTCCCCCTGGAGAGATTCGATCATAGCCAACTACATCTGAAATTCAACTTCAGGTTTTAGATGCGGAGGATGTTTATTCGCGAGGGAGACTTCATGGCTTTCCGCGCATTGACTTCACGCCGTCGATCTGGCGAACTCGATGCAATCGCATCCAACTATCTAGAATGACTTCCAGCGCGTCGGAAACGGATCTGCACGATGATCGACCTGTATTACTGGAGCACGCCGAACGGCCACAAGATCACGATCTTCCTGGAAGAGTCCGGGTTGCCCTACAGGGTGATGCCGATCAACATTGGCAAGGGCGACCAGTTTTCGGAATTTTTTCTCGCGATCGCGCCGAACAACCGGATCCCGGCGATGGTGGATCACGAGCCGAAAGGCGGTAACCGGCCGATTCCGATTTTCGAATCCGGCGCCATGCTGCTCTATCTCGCCGAGAAGACCGGAAAATTCCTGCCCGCCGACGTCTATGGCCGCTACGACGCGATCCAGTGGGTGTTTTGGCAGATGGGCGGGCTTGGCCCGATGGCCGGGCAAAATCATCACTTCAGCAATTACGCGCCGGAAAAGATTCCCTACGCGATCGACCGCTATGTCAACGAGACCAACCGGCTGTACGGCGTGCTCAACAAGCGCCTCGCTGATCGTGAATTCATCGCCGGCGACTATTCGATTGCCGACATGGCGAGCTATCCCTGGATCGTGCCGTACAAGAACCAGAGCCAGGATATCAACGACTTTCCGCATCTCAAGCGCTGGCTCGAAACCATCGCGGCGCGGCCCGCGGTGGCGCGCGCCTATACCCGGGCGAAAGAGATCAATCCGAAATTTGGCCAGCCCGCGATCCGCACCGATGCCGAGCGCAAGGTGCTGTTCGGCCAGACCGCGACTGTGGTGAAGGGCTGACCATGGCGCTGCAACTGTTCGAACTGGTCGGCACCGACGACGATCGCCCGTTCAGCCCGTTCTGCTGGCGCACCCGGATGGCGCTGGCGCATAAGGGTCTCGACATCACCTCGGTGCCGTGGCGCTTCACCGAGCGCGAGGCGATCGCGCGGCACCGATCCGACAAGGTGCCGGTGTTGATCGATGGCGAGCATGCGGTGTCGGATTCCTGGGCGATCGCCAATTATCTGGAGGATACCTATCCCGACCGACCGTCGCTGTTCGGCGGCGAGGGTGGCCGCGCGATGGGGCGGATGCTGAACTGGTGGGGCGACACGGTGTTGGTCGGCGGCATCTTCCCGATGATCGTCGCCGATATCCACGCCCATCTGCAGCCCGCGGACCAGGCCTATTTCCGCAAGACGCGCGAGGCCCGTTTGGGCAGGACGCTAGAAGAAGTCTCGGCCGGCCGCGACAGCGCGGTCGCGGGGTTCCGCAAATCACTCGATCCGATGCGGCTGACGCTGAAGACACAGCCTTTTCTCGGCGGCGCAGCGCCGAACTACGCCGATTACATCATGTTCGGCGGCTTCCAGTGGGCGCGAGCGATCAGCCCGTTCCAGCTGCTCACCCCCAACGATGCCATTTACGCCTGGCGCGAAAAGCTGCTCGACGCCTTTGGCGGCCTGGCGCGGCGTTCGCAAGGCTACGCGGTCTGAACTGCCTGGCGTCGCTCGAGCCACGCCGCCAGCCCCTGCTGCAACTCTATCGTCGGCATCACCGCGGCGAACTGTGCGCGCTCCACCTCCAGCCCCTCGGCGATGCCCGTATCGAGCCCGCGGTTGGTTGCGGTGATCGTGGCGGCGAATGCCGGATGGTGCGACCGGCCCCCATGACGAGCCTGACCACATCGGCCTAAGCCTCTCGACCAGCCCTTCGTGGTTGCACGGCCGGCCCAGCGATTTCACGAAACCCAACCCGCTATCCATCAACCGCCAACAGCTAGAATTCATGTTGACCCACGAACGCCTTGACTTCTCTGCAAAATTTAATTAAGCGCTAACTTAATTAAAGGGTGGCCTATGAATTCCGAACTGGGGAGGCCGAGAGACGTACGCGACACCGATCAAAGGTGCGTCGCAGCTGCGCAATTGTTGTTTGCCAGCAACGGCTTCGACGGCGCCAGCCTGCGGGACATCGCCAACGCGGTGGGCATCAGCAGCGCCGCGCTGGTGCACCACTTTGGAACCAAAGAGCGGCTATACAGCGCAGTACTTGAGAGCCTCGCGAAAAGCCTCGGTAGTTATCTCAACGATGCGCGCGAGCCGCCATCAGTTGCAGCGGCGATGCGCCTGTTCGACAGGTTCCTCGATTGGAGTTTCGAGAACCAGCATTACTCGCAGTTGCTGATGCGTGAACTCATGGAGAACAAAAGCCGCGTTTCGCGTGCGCGGCGTCTTCATATGCTGGAAATGATAGGTACCTTCGTCGATCTCTTGAAGCAGGGCGTTCGCGCCGGCGTCTTCAAACCGATCGACGCGGAACTTTTCGTGTTTTTCACGTTGGGTGCGATCACCCATTTCAGCGCGGCTGCGCCCACCATCGATCGTATGCTCAGCGATGATCTTGGCGACGCGATCACGCGGTTTAAAGCCGTGCTCAAGCTCAACGTGACCTCGGCGCTTTCCGTCGTTACGCCCGCGCCGTCTGACGCCGACGGGAACGATCTTCGGGAAGCCAGGTGAACGGGGATATGCGGGTGTCTAACCAGAGTGAGGTGGAAGCCAGCAGCGTCGTTGCTCGCGAAAAATGCGTACTTCGTTACGCCCTGGATCGGCACGCCACAGAGCGGCGTGATGATGTATTTGCCGTGTTTCAGGACGGTACGGCGTGGACATTTGCGAGCTTGCGCCGCCTGGTGCGAGGTCTGGCAGATGGACTCCAGCGCGCAGGTGCGCGGCGGGGCGATCGCATCATTGTAATGATGCCCAACGGGCCGACGGGTTTGCTGGCGCTGTTCGCTGCAAATTACCTCGGTGCAGTCTTCGTTCCGATCAATCCGGCGTTAAAGGGCTCGTTGTTGCGGCATATCCTATCCGACGCAGGGGCGAAGATTGCAGTCGTCGATAGCTCATGTCTTGAGCATGTTGTTCAACATGCGCCGGTTTCGTTGACGTCGGTGTTCTCCGACAACGTGCTCGATTTCACATCGTGCAATGATGATCTCCGCATCCAGCCCCTCAGCGAACTTCGCGGCGACCCAGATGGGCTATTGGAAGACGATCAACTCGTGGAGCCGTGGCATACACAGAGCATTATCTATACATCCGGCACGACAGGCCGATCCAAAGGCGTGCTTTCGTCCTATATGCACAGCTATTCAGCCGTGGGACCGGAAGCCTGGCACTGCGTAACGACCCGGGATCGGCATCTTCTGCACATGCCGATATTTCATATAGGCGGCGCATTCGTTGCCACGACCTACCTTGCTGTTGGAGCTTCCATCGCGGTTGTGCCGTCGTTCAAGACGAGCACGTTTTGGCAAACCGTGCGGGACATGAATGTCACGGTGGTTTTTCTTCTCGGTGCAATGGCAACCTTTTTGCTGAAAGCACCGCGGCGTCCCGACGATCGAAAGCATTCGCTGCGTCTGGCCTTTATCGTGCCGCTCGGCAATAGCGGCGACGAATTCTTCTCAAGGTTTGGCGTCGATGTATATACTCTGTTCAATATGACTGAGATCAGCACGCCCCTGGTATCCGATGCCAATCCGGCAAAGCCAAATACGTGTGGCCGGCCGCGCGCCGGCGTGGATGTCCGGATCGTTGATGAACACGACTGTCAGGTGCCGACCGGAAGCGTCGGACAACTGATCGTGCGAACAGGCCGCCCATGGGCCATGAACCATGGTTACAACAACAATGCCACGGCAACCGCGGAAGCCTGGCGCAACGGCTGGTTTCACACCGGAGACGCGTTCTGCCGCGACCTCGACGGCGATTTTTTCTTTGTCGATCGACTGAAAGACACGATCCGCCGCCGTGGCGAGAATATCTCATCTTTCGAAGTAGAGATCGAACTGCTCAACCACGAAGGGGTGCGCGAGGCAGCGGCGGTGCCCGTTCCAAGCGAATACACAGAGGATGAAGTTCTGGTGGTGGTCTCACCCGTAGCAGGCCATTCGCTGGATCCCGCCGAGATCATCGCATTTATGCGTGAGCGTGTTGCCGCACATATGGTTCCTCGCTTCGTGCGAATCCTCGGCGAACTACCTAGAACGCCGACGGAGAAGATCCAGAAACACGTTCTGCGTGAGCAGGGCGTCACGCCTGATACGTGGGACCGTGAGGCCGCTGGCTATGTATCGGATCAATCGAAAGATGGTGGCAAGCTGTGAAAACGAAAATCAGGGTCTACACCGACTACAAGAGCCCGTATGCTTACGTCGCAAACAAGCCTCTATTCGATCTGGAAAAAACGCACCATGTCGAACTCGAATGGCTTCCTTATACACTGCGTATCGCCGACTATCTCGGCTCGGTCGACGATCGCTCGCCGCACTACTGGCGCAAGGTCCGCTACGCTTACATGGACGCCCGCCGCTATGCTAATGAGCAGGGCCTTGTCATGAAAGGCCCGAAGCGGATCTATGAAGCGACCTACTCGAGCGCTGGAATGCTGTTTGCGCAGCGAAATGGGTTTTTTCGGGCCTATCACGACCTGGTTTTTGATCTGTTTTGGACGCATCGACTGGATCTCGATGTCCTTGAACAGATGGTGGCGGTGATTGAAAGCCTGGGTGGCTCCGCGGTGGAATTCCAAGCCTACGTTGCCGGCCCGGCGCGGGCGGAAGTCGAAGCGATCAATGAAGAAGCCGAACGGCTTGGTGTCTTTGGCGTGCCGAGCATGCTTTTCGATGGCGAGTTGTTCTGGGGCGGCGATCGAATTGACATGCTGATCAAGCGCATTGAGCAGAAGGCGCAGGGTATCGCCCCTCCGACTTTGGCAATACCCCGATAACCAGCGGTACAGACACTGTTTCCGGCGGCGCGACGATGGAGAAGCTGGAGAAATTCGGCAGCATGACGCCGCTCGGCCGGGCCAGGCAGTCGGAGGAACTCGGCTCGATCTACGTTCAACGCGCCGCCAATGACGCCAGCGACGCCACCGGCCAGCTGTCCGGCGCCGCCGGTGGATCGGGCCAGCCATAGTCCGCCAACAAGCGGCGACCGCAATGGAACCGGTGGGTGCAAGGCTACGTTGCCCTCCCGGAAGGGGACATTGTTAATGACTTGTGCATAAATGGTAGTGAAACACCAAACTCTCACTTACCCAAGGTTGCCATGTCCGCTGTTTCAGTGGCTTCAGACGATAATGCCAAGATGTTCGATCTTGCGCCGGTTTCGCTGTGGATCGAGGATTACAGCGATGTGAAAGCGCTGTTCGAGCGCTGGCAGGCGCAAGGCGTCGACGACATCGAGACCTTTCTTCTCGCCAATCCCGACCGCGTTCGCGAGTGTTCGCAAAATATCCGCATTCTGAAGGTCAATCAGAAGACGCTGTCGCTGTTCGGCGCCCGCGACCTCGATCACCTGACCCTCAGCCTCGGTCTGGTGATGCGCAACGACACCTTCAAGAGCCATGTCCATGAGCTGGCGCAGCTGTGGAGCGGCCAGACCCATTTTTCCAGCCATACCGTCAACTACACGCTGACCGGCGAGCGGCTCGACATCCAGCTGCATGGCACCGTGCTCCCCGGCCACGAGGAGCGCTGGGATCGCGTCATGATCGCGATCGAGGACGTGACCGAACGCGAGGGCGCGCGCCAGCGCCTGGCGTCCAGCGAGAACTACGCGTTCGGGCTGTTCGCGCACTCGCCGGTGTCGCTGTGGGTCGAGGATTTCAGCGGCGTCAAACGCCTGCTCGACGATGTGCGCCAACGCGGCATTGAGGATTTTCGTGTCTTCACCAATGTGCATGAGGAATTCGTCGAACGCTGCATGAACGAGATCCGCGTGCTGGACGTCAACGGCCGCACGCTCGAACTATTCGCCGCGCCCGACAAGGAGACCTTGCTGCGTAACCTGCCGCAGGTGTTCCGCGACGAGATGGGTCCGCATTTCCGCGAGCAGCTGATCGATTTGTGGGATGGCCGGCTGTTCCAGCAGCGCGAAGTGGTGAATTATGCGCTGGACGGTACCAAGCTGCATCTGCTGCTGCAGTTTTCGGTGCTGCCCAATCACGAACGCGACTGGTCGCTGGTGCAGGTGGCGCTGACCGACATCACCGCGCGAAAAAAGGCGGAGGCCTATCTCGAATATCTCGGCACCCATGACGTGCTGACCCGGACCCTCAATCGCACGTTCTTCGTCGACGAGTTGAACCGGCTCGAACGCAAGGGTACGCAGCCGGTCACCATCATCATCGCCGACCTCAACGGCTTGAAGGCGGCGAATGACGACCTCGGCCATGCGGTCGGCGATGCGCTGCTGCGCCGCGCCGGCGAAGTGTTCGGTTCGCTGGTGGAAAAGCCGGCCTCGGTGGCGCGGATCGGCGGCGACGAATTCGCGGTGCTGCTGCCTGGCACCGACGCGGCCGGTGGCGAGGCCGTGCTCGCCGCGCTCGCCGAACTGATCGTGGTCAACAACCAGTATTATCCCGAACTCGAGCTCAGCCTGTCCACCGGCATCGCCACCAGCCGGCCCGGCGACCGGCTCGAGCAGGTGGTGAAGCGCGCGGACATGAAGATGCTGCACGCCAAGCGAACTTATTACCTGCAGAACAATCTCGACCGCCGCGAAGCCGGCGCGGCGTAACGGCACCCGTAGAGTCGGATTTGGCTAAGTGTGATCGTGTCCCCCCGTCATTGCGAGGTCCGGGAAAGCCAATTGGCTTTGCCGGTCCTCGCAATGACGGGGGG
>NZ_JANXTC010000285.1:0-5992 GCF_025356345.1 Tardiphaga sp. | reverse complement strand
GATTCCATCCTGCTCGAATTACTGGCCCCGGCGGCACGGCATCTCGGCACGCTGTGGGACACCGATGCGACCGACTTCGTCACCGTGACGCTAGGTGTCAGCCGGCTGCAGCGGATCATGCGGCGGCTCAGCGAAGCGTTCTTCCAGCAAGGCCACGGCGCCAATCGCGGCGAGTCGGCGCTGCTCACCATCATTCCTGGCGAGCAGCACAGCTTCGGCCTGTCGATGGTAGCCGAATTCTTCCGCCGCGCCGGCTGGAACCTGTGCACTGGACCGTTCACATCGCATCAAGAACTGACCTCGCTGGTCCAGCATCACTGGTTCGATGTGGTGGGCTTCTCGGTCAGCAGCGACCGCCGGCTCGAGGAACTGAAAAAGGATATTGGTGCCATCCGCCGCGATTCCCGCAACCGCCGCGTCGGCATCATACTGGGGGGCCCAATGCTCATCGCGCAGCCTGGCCTTGTGGCCTCGATGGGAGCAGATATGATGTCGATCGATGCGACCACTGCTCCCGAGCAGGCCCGTGGTCTGATCGATCGGTTGACACAGCACACCTGAGTTTTCGGCAACGCACGGCGATGCCGCGTAGAAAGTGATCAGGAATGACGACGGCCATGGCGGACGGCACCGCTCCGGTGAGTGTGGTAACCGCGCTCTATATCGGCACCAGGACGCTGCATACCGAAGCTGAACGATCCGGGATTATCCGCGACCTCTTGCGCGGGGAAGCCAGCCGCGACGGTTACATCCTGCTGCAGCGAAACCTGCTGCCCGCCTATCATGCGCTGGAACGGGGCCTCCAACATCATCGCGACACGCCTGCCCTTGCCGCGCTGGCAGGCTATCGGCTCGACCGCGCCGCGCCGCTGCGGGCCGATCTGAAGGCGATGTGCGGCGGCGACTATGCCGACATTCCCTTACTGGCCGCCGGCGAAGCCTATGCACGGCGGATTACCGAGGCCGCCGAAGGCGACGGCGCGCGACTGATCGCGCATGCCTATACGCGCTATCTCGGCGACCTCAGCGGCGGCCAGATCCTGCGGCGACTGCTGGCCAAAAACCCCGGCCTACGGCCGGAGGAATTGTCGTTCTATGATTTTCCGGACCATGCCAATCTGGCGGCGCTGAAGGCGGAATATCGCCAGGCCCTCGATGACGCCGGCGCGCTGGCTGCTGACCCGCGGGCGATCATCGACGAGGGCTCGCTGGCCTTCTCGCTCAACATCGAACTGTCCTGGGCCGTTCAAAACGCGTTACTGCCAGCCACGGCGGCGGAGTAACTTTGTCGTCAGCTGTCATTCGGGGAGCCCTTACGACGAAGCAATCCAGTCCTCCCTTTTGGCCCTGGATTGCCGCGTCGCTTCGCTCCTCGCAATGACGGCGGCTGGTGACGAAGCATGCCATTAAGTCCCGCGCTTGTCCGCGCCTGACGTCCTTGAGGCGTGCCAGATCAGATGCTCCAGCACTTCCGCGGTGCGCAGCGTCGAGGCGCGCACGCTTTCCAGCATCTCGGCGATTCGGCTGGCCTCAACGCCATAGGTGATTTCGAGCGCGGCAAGCTGCGCGTTCTCGACCACCGACGACAGCAGGTTTTGATAGACGAGGTCGGTACGGGTATCGAGCCGCACCGACCGGGTTCGGTGACTCTCGATGATGCCCGCCTGAAACCGGCTGCGCGCGGCATCCGCGGCCTTGCGGTCGGTGATATCCGAGAAGATCAAAACGAAGCCGAGCACGCGGTCGCGCGCCGGCTGTACCGCGTCGGCGCGGATCAGAAGCGGCCTTTCGCGATTGCCCGCCCTTTTCAGCGACAGCTCGCCGCGCCAGGCGCGGCGATGGGTGAGCAGATCATCGAGATTCCGGAGGAAATTTTCGGGCTGGCGGAACGCCGCCGCGAGGTCGCCGAGCCGCCGCGGCGGTGGATAGTCATCGGGCAGCAGCTGTTTGAACGCGTCATTCGCCTGCAGGATCCCGCCGGCAACATCCGCGATGATGACCGGTTGCTCGGAGATTCGGACATGACTACTGAACTGATCGAGCTGGTCTTGGGCGATCAACGTGCGCACCGCGCGAAACTGCAGCACGATGTCGGCGACCGCCTGCCCGATCAGCCGCGCCGCCGCGAGGTCGGCCGGCGTCCACGGATCCGACGTGCCCTCGACCTGCTGATGCCATTGCGCAAACGAGCGCCGCGGCGACAGGTCGAGCGGATCGTCGCCGATCACGAACGGCTTTTCCGGATCGCCACCCCAGGTCACGGTGCGTATCCGTTCGGGACGAAACCAGATCAGATACTCGCCGGGATTGTCGGACAGCGTTGTCGCGGCGATGCCGCTGGCGACCTGGGTCAGTCCTACAAAATACGGCCAGTCGAGCCCGAGGGAAGCGGTCGCGATCACTGGCGCGCGCGGCCGGCGATCGAGCCATTCGCCGATCTCGCGAATTTCCTGCGTGCCTGGAACCTCGCCAGCGGTGACAATCTGGCCTTCATAGATCAGCGCGCTGCCACCAGCGCCGAGCGGCTGCAGGATCGATTGCGAGGGGTCGAAGATCGCGCCGCGCCAGTCGCCGTCGCGTGACATCGCCTCGACCATACTCTGTTGCAGCCGTTGTACGAACAACTCCGACTGGCTCTGCGCAAAGCTTTCCAGCGCCGCGATCCGCGTCGCAATCGCTTCCGCCAGCAATTCGCACACCGCGCGCAGCTCAAAATGGATGAAGCGCGGCTCGTAATGATGGCAAGCAATCAGCCCCCACAGCCGGCCGCCAACCACCAGCGACACCACCAGCGTGGCGCCAACCCCCATGTTCTTCAGGTACTGCAGATGGATCGGCGACATGCTGCGCAGGAAGCAGGCGGACATATCGAGGTCGCGTCCGGTCAGCGGCGACAATCGCGGCTGCAGCGGCACTGGCTCGTAGCCGACATCGACCAGCACCCGCACCCGCGTGCGTTCGTACAGCCGCCGCGCCATTTGCGGAATGTCCGTCGCAGGATAGCGATTGCCGAGAAACGCTTCCAGCTCGGGCCGGCGACGCTCGGAAAACACCTCGCCATGGCCTTCGTCGTCGAAGCGATAGACCATCACCCGGTCATAGCCGGTGCGATCCTGAAACAAGGTCGCGGTGTCGTCGCACAGCGCGCGCAGTGACGATGCCGCGCGGATTTTTTCCAGTGCCTCGGCGATCGGCTTCGATAGCTCGACCGAAGGTCCGGCGCGCTCCAGTTCGATGATCAGGCCGCCATCGCCGGGCCGGTGCAGCAGTCCGTCAAAATCCGCCGCGGGATGGCCGATCCGGCAGCGCACTGCGATCGGCATACCCTGCGCCGTCGGATCGAGATGCGGCAGGATTCGGACCAGCAGATCGCCATCGAGATCGGCGAGTGATGCGCCGAGCACCAGTCGGAGATTCAGGAAGGTCGCGGCGTTGGCGCTCCACTGGATAATACGGTGATCGGGCTCGCTGACCACCAGCAATGCGCCATGCGGCTGGATCGAGCCCGCGAGATGAATCTCTTCGCGCTCGCAATTCGAAAGATCGGCTTTTCCAAACGCTGGTGTCGCGAGCGGATACGAGGCCAAATCAATCCTCGGGGTTTTCCTCGGCGCCCGGCCCCTTGTCGTCGAGGCCGTAACGGCTCAACTTGGCATAAAGACTTTGCCGGCTCAACCCCAGCAATTCGGCGGTTGCGGTGCGGTTGCCCTTGGCGAGTTCGAGGGCTTCCTTGACGTAGTGCTGTTCGACGATACTCACCGTGTTCTTGACCAGCTTGCGCAGCGATGACTTGCCGATCTGCTCGCTAATGGACCCAAGCGCCATGCGCAAGGCGTCGCCTTCGCCTGCGACGGGAAGCCGGCGCGACACGTTGCGCAGCAGCACGCCGATCCGCTTGCCGTCGCCGCTGGCGTGGCTGGCCGCGGAAATCTCGATCTCGGTATCGGTGCCAAGCTCGCCGCGGATCGTGGTGGTGAACATGCGGACGGTGCCGTGCCGCTCGACATTGGTGAGCAACGCGTTGAGGTCGGCGCCGGGCTGCCACAGCCAGCGGCCGAGGGATTCGCCGACCGCCGACCCCTTGGCGCCGACCTGAACCAGATCGAGAAACGACTGGTTGGCGTGGGAGATCACGCCGGTTTCGTCGAGCGCGACAAAACTGTCCGGCAGATGCTCGATCAGGTCCTCGATCGAGGATGGCGAGCCGTGGAGATGCTCGACCGGCACGGCCGCGGCCGTGAACTGCAGCAGGAAGACATGGCCGGGCTCGGCCGTGATCAGCGACCCGCGCAGCATCCAGGGCTTCGCCTCGGCGCCCAGATGCACCATGATGCTGAGGGCCTTGCCGCGTTCGCGAACGCGATTCAGCATGTCGCGAACCGCCTCGCGGTCGGCGGCGGCGACCTCATGCAGCAATTCGCGGCCGGCGAGATCCTCGTTGCGGCGGCGCGACGAATTCAGCGCCTCGACCGCGGCCTTGTTCGCCTCGACAATTCGCAAATTGGCGGCGGAAACGATCACCACCGCCTCGTCGGAGGCATCAAACACCAGCCGGTAGCGGGTCTCGATCTCGCGCAGCTTCCAGTAATCGCGCTCCATGGCCTGCTGCGCCGCGATCAAGCGCGTCTGCAGTTCGGCGACCGCCTGCAGATTCTTGCCGATCGCCAACATGCCGGCGCGGCCGCCCAGTAACACCGTGGTGAACTCCAGCGGGATTTCGGTGCCGCTGGGAAAGCGCTGGTTGATCTGCCGAAATGCGCTGATGCCGCTCAGGCGCGCATCGTCCACCATGCGCCGGACCTTGTCGCCGCCAGCCTTGCCCGCGATATCGACCCAGGAACGGCCAAGCCAGCCCTCGACGCTCTCGGCCGACATCGCCGGCGACAAGGTCGCTTCACGGATGACGCCGTCCATGTCGAGGAGCAGCGTGATGTCAGGCTGCACGGTGGGTAAGGAATCCATTCTTATCTACCGATCCGTTTCCGAAAAGAGTGACGCTGAAGCCGCTCCGAGAACAAAACTGTCACCTCTCGATGCACAAGATGTGCCAGGAAAGCATGACACCTGCATATCGAAATATCACCATCGCCGCGATGGTGATGCCCTGAATCCACGAATCAAGTCAATAAACCATAGGATTATCGAGGTTTATCTCAGATTAGGCGGCGCCAGGGGTCCATCATTCTACCCAATGCCGCCTTTTCGAATTGATCCATGCCGGGAACCTTCAATCGACAAGAATATTTGACCTTTTGCAACGTCAATCTATCCTCACAGCGCGACAGCAATTCAGGTGAGAAGTCAGTGGGAGAGAAAAGTGGTGAATCAACGCCGTAGGGTTTTCGTTTCGATCTTTGCCGGCGCGATGGCGCTGCCGACTGTCACGTCTGCGCAGGACGCCGCCAAGGGCGAACAGGTATTCAAGCAGTGCATGACCTGCCACCGCATCGGTCCGGATGCCAAGAATCTGGTCGGCCCCGCGCTGACCGGGGTGATCGGCCGGCAATCCGGCACCGCGCCGGGCTTTGCCTATTCGGCGCTGAACAAGGCGGCCGGCGACAACGGACTGGTCTGGAGCGACTACCTGGTCCTCGCCTATCTGCCCGATCCCAACGCCTTTCTGAAAAAATTTCTGACCGACAAGGGCAAGCCTGATCTTGTCACCGGCTCGACCAAGATGGCGTTCAAGCTGGCCGACGAGCAGCAGCGCAAGGATGTGATCGCCTATATCAACAAATTCTCGGAGAAGAAGTAGTCGCGGGGCGCCTCCCGGCAACGGTCAGGCAAATCCGTTCTCGCGGCGCGCGGCGCCCGAGCTATGCTAAATTCCGGCCCCAATAACGGGGCCGGTGGAGCGGCGGGAGGCGCCAAGGCGTTTGCGAGACGCCTCTGGGGCAGACCATGACGCGGTCCGCCCGGGCAGCTGCTAACGCCAGCCGCCCGCGCCCAATGACGTAGGGCGCGGCGCCTCCCGGCGCTCCACCTTGGTCAT
>NZ_JANXTC010000284.1:0-21211 GCF_025356345.1 Tardiphaga sp. | reverse complement strand
TCGGTGTTGAAGCTTTCGACCCGGTCAGCGACGAATTTGATCGGGCGGCGCAGCAGCTTTGACAGCGCGTAAGTCGCCATCTCGTCGGCATAGATATGCACCTTGATGCCGAACGAACCGCCGACATCCTTGCATACCACGCGCACCTGCGCCTCCTCGAGGCCGAGGTGCTTGGCGGAGATATTCTGCACCATGTGCGGCGCCTGGGTGCCCTGATAGATGGTCAGTCGGGCCTCGCCCGGATTCCAGTCGGCCAGCACCGCGCGCGGCTCCAGCGTCACGCCGGTGTGACGGCCGAACACGAATTCCGCCTCGACGACCTCGTCGGATTTGGCAAAAGCCTGGTCGACTGAACCAGCATCGAGATTGCGTTCGAAAGCCAAATTGTCGCCGAGATCGGGGTGAATCACCGGCGTCTCCGGATCCAGCGCCGTGCGCATGCTGGTGACCGGCGTCAGTTCCTCGTAATCCACCGCTACATGTTCAGCCGCGTCTTCCGCCAGCGCCCGGCTGGTCGCGACGATCGCCGCGACCGCTTCGCCCTGCCAGCACACCCGGTCGATCGCGATCGCATGCTGCGGCGCCGACTTCAGCCCCTTGAGATGGGTGAGCACGCCGACCCACGGCGTGATGATTTTGGCCAGTTCGGGCCCGGTCACGACCGCAATCACCCCGGGCATCGCCTTGGCCGCAACAGTATCGATGCTGACGATCCCGGCATGTGCATAGGGCGAGCGCAGGAACACGACATGCGCCATCCGCGGCAGAATCATGTCGCTGACATATTGTCCCCGCCCCTGCATCAGCCGGTCGAGGTTCGGCCGCGGCACGGTCTTGCCGATGTAGGAATTCGGGCGGTCCAGTACCGACAGGCCGCGGTTCGGTTCGATGCCGTCATTCATGAGGCGACTCCCCGGCGTGCCAGCGCGGTCGCGGCGACGGCATCGACGATGGCGTGATAGCCAGTACAACGACAATAATTGCCGGATAGATGCTCGCGGATCTGCTCCCGGTCGGGCGCGGGCTGGTCGCGCAACAGATCCTGTGCCGCCATCAGCATCCCCGGTGTACAGTAGCCGCATTGCAGCGCATTGCGGGTCCGGAACGCGGCCTGCAGGTCGGCCACCTCTCCGCTGTCCGACAGGCCTTCGATGGTCTCGACCGCCACGCCTTCCATCTGCACCGCCAGCACCAGGCAGGCACGAACGATCTCGCCGTCGACCCGCACGGTGCAGGCGCCGCAGACACCATGTTCGCAGCCGACATGGGTGCCGGTCAGCCCCAATTGGTCGCGAAGGAAGTCAGCGAGGTTAAGTCTCGGCAATACCTGCGCTTCGACACGCTCGCCATTCACGCTCAGCCGGATCGCAACGGGTGCCGTCATGCCGACCTCCTGATTTCGAGTTCAGGCCGCCGCAGCAGCGTCGCCACGCAGAGCGACAACAATTGCCGCGCCAGATGCCGGCGCATCGCCACCGAGGCCTGCTGGTCCTCCTCCGGCTCGATCTCGGCGTCGAGAGCCGCTTGCGCCGCCGCCAGCATGGAAGGCGTGACCGGCTTGCCGACCAGATCAAACGCGGCGGAAGCGAGAAGCGGACGGTCGCCGATGGCAAAATAGCCGAGCCGCAGCTCCGCAAAGCGATCCCCGTCGAGGACGGCCGAGGCCGCCAGTCCGACGATCGCGTAATCGCCCTTGCGGCGGCTATATTCATGAAAGAAATGCGCGCTGCCGGGTCGCGCCAGCGGAAGCTCGACCGCGACCAGGATTTCGTCGGCGGCCAGCGCGGTCTGGTAGATGCCGGTGAAGAATTCATCGGCCGGAATGCGGCGCTGGCGATGCGCATCCTGCGTCACGATGACGGCGTCGAGCGCGACCATGCAGGCCGGCATTTCCGACGCCGGGTCGGCATGCGCCAGATTGCCGCCGAGCGTCCCCTTGTTGCGAATGGCCGGATGCGCGACATGCGCCATCGCCTCCGCCAGCAGCGGCGCGTACGCGGCGATTTCCGGCGAGCGCAGGATGTCGACATGGCGGGTCAGCGCCCCGATCGTGAGCCCGGCATCGGTGACCCTGACGCCACGGAGTTCATCGAGCCCGCCGATATCGATCAGCCATTCCGGCGCCGACAGCCGCAGGTTCAATGCCGGCATCAGGCTTTGGCCGCCCGACAGCAACTTCGCCGCCTCGCCATGTTCGGCGAGCAGCGCAAGTGCTTCTTTGACGGTCGACGGTTTGATATAACTGAAAGCCGAGGCTTTCATTCGTTGGCCTCCCGTGGTCCACTTAACGGAACCTGCCAGAGATTAAAGAGCGGCGCCTCGTGAACGTCAAGTTTATTTATCGAACGATTACTTCCGACGATATCAGCGCGAGCGCTGGAAGTTTCGTCGCAAAGACGGTGACGCCGGGCTTGCATCACCGCGCCATCGGTTGCCGCTGACGCGGGAGATTGGCGCGCCCGTTCAGGGCCGGTCCGCCTGCTGCTTCGCCGCAGCGAAGGTCTTGGCAACCCCGGCCAGATAGACGTCCAGCGCCGCGGCGATCATCTCCTCTTTGCTTTCGAGCACCGGCGATTCATAGATGTATTTGCGAACGCCGTAGTAAAAGATGCCGCCGTGGAACACCCAAGCCATTTCGATCTCGGACGGCGTGGGCTTGGCGCGGGTCGACAATCCAGCCTCGAACCGGCACTCCTTGATGATACGGGTCAGTATCTTGTCGCCGACCACGCTGACATAGGAACGGTTGATATCCAGCCCCTTGAGGCCCGAAAACAGATAGATCCGTAGCCAGTTACGGGTGAAGATCACGTCGGTATAGGCATTGTAGAACTGCTGCAGCCGCTCTCGAATGGGCCGCGACCGGTCGGTCAGTTTTTTCTCCCAGCCGCTCTCGAGGGGCTCGAGATAGACCGTGCGATAGACTTCCTTGATCAGGTCGTCCTTGCTCGGGAAATAGCGGTACAGCAGCGGCTGGGTAACGCCGAGCCGGCGCGCCAGTTCTCGGGTGCCGCCGTTGAAGCCTTCATCCGCGAAGAATTCAGTGGCCTGGCGGATGAAATCCTTGCGGCGATCTTCCGGAGACAGCCGCCTCCGCTTTTCCCCCGCGACCCGCGAGGTGGTTTGTTTGGCCATCGGTACGCTCAATTTAGCTTTCGGCAACGAACTGCCCGAAGCCACCCTGCGCGAACAGCAGCGGCTCGCCCCCGTTGTAGCTATAGGCCTCGACCGCACCAAGAAAAATGACGTGATCGCCGCCGTAATAGCGGTCGGCGCCGCGGCACTGGAAGGTGGCCACCGTATCGGCCAGAATCGGCGCGTTGCCAAGTCCGGCGATCCAGGACACCCCGGCAAATTTATCGATGGCGGGCGTCGCGAACTGCTTGGCCAGCGCGCGCTGCGACGCGCCCAGCACATTGACGGCAAAATGGCTGGCATTCTGGAAATGCACCATGTTCGGCGAATAAGACACCAGGCTCCACAGGATCAATGGCGGATTCAGCGACACCGACGCGAACGAGTTGCAGGTTAGACCGACCCCCGCGCCGTTTTCTCCGGCCGCCGTGATCACCGTCACACCCGTAGCGTAGTTGCCCAGCGCCTTGCGAAAGTCGCGTGGATCGAGCACCGAATTGTCGCGGGCATATTCGTTCTCGGGGTCGTTTGGATGTGAGGCCGTGGTCATCCCGCGCGTCCTAAAGGGTCAGGTTTTCCGAGGGAAGATCGAGCGCGACGCGGCCGTAATTGGTGCCGGCGGCATCGAAGCTGAAGGCGATATGAGCGTTGATCGCATGTGCGTCCCTGAACTGGCGCTGCAGCGCGCCACTGCTATAGAGCCCACGGGCACCGCTGGCGGCGAATAGCAGCGACACCGCCTCGGTGCACAGCCCGACCGAAAAAGCGCCGTCGCGACGATATCTGGTCTTCTCCGCCATGTCAGGTACGTAACCGCGGCGCGCATCGGCCATCGCCTCGATGCAGGTGCGCCGCATGATCAGCCGCGCGGCATCGATCTTGGCCGAGGCTTCCGCCACCTTGATCTGGGTGGTCTGCAGATCACTGAGCTTGGCGCGGTTGTAAGTCGAGGCGCGGTGCCGGGCGATGCCAACATAATCATCGAGGCAGGCCTGCGCGTTGCCGAGCGAAACCCCCGACAGCACGAAGGCGAACAAAGCGAAAACCGGAAGCGCGAACAGCGCGCCGGGATTGACGTCGCTGCCCGGCGACGGCCCGCCGGCGACATCGCGCACGGCCAGAGTCATGTAATCGGGGACAAAAACGTCCTTGACCTCGACATCGTTCGAGCCTGTACCCTTCAGGCCCGAGGACTTCCAGGTGTCGATGATCGTATAGGCCTGCTTCGGCAGCAGAAACACGCGGTACTCGACGCCATCGGCCTCATCTTCCGACGACACGATGCCCGCCAACATGTTCCAACCGCTGGGATCGACGCCCGACGAGAACGGCCAGCGTCCCGACAACGAATAGCCGCCCGGTACTTTCTTCGCCCGCCCTGCCGGGAACACGAAGGACGACGCGATCAGCGCGTCCGGCTCATGGCTCCAGATCGCATCCTGGGCGCGGCGATCGAACATGCCGAGCATCCAGTGGTGGCTGGCGAGATTGACCACGTTCCAGGCCACCGACGCATCGGCCTGTGCCAGGATGTCGGCCACATCGATCAACGCGACGTAGTCGAGTTCGGAGCCACCGACGCGTTTTGGCTGCAGAATGCGAAACAGGCCCGCCTGATGCAGGTCCCGCTCGGTCTCCGGCGGCAACCGGCGCAACTCCTCGGTGGTCGCAACCCGGCCCAGCAATTCCGGAAGCAGCGCCTGCGCCCGCGCCAACATCCCGGCATAGTCGGCATCCGGCTGCCCCGAAAGCAAAGGCGAATCCAATCGATGAAGGCGGCTCGTCATGGTGACCTCCCTGCTCGCGCTCAATGAGCCGCGAGCTTGCTGGCGATGTCCGGCTTCATGTGCGGGCGATCCAGATACAGCGAGGCCTTCAGCCCCTCGGCGTCCTGGGTTGCGAATTCCGACAGCAATTTCATTTCCGGGATACGCGAACGGTCGAGCGTGGTGACATCCGGCCAGTCGATCTCGATCAGATTGCCGGTGGGGTCGCGCAGATACATCTGCACGCAGCCGTCGGGTAATTCATTCACGGGATTGCGGAACGCCGTATAGTCGAGCGCGCCGATCTTCTTCGCGGCCTCGTAGGCGGCATGAAAATCATCAACGTCGAGCGCGAAGTGCTGATAGGTCGGAATGCTGTCTTCGAGCTGGAACAGATGCAGTTGCAGGTCGCCGCAGCGCAGATAGCGCGTCTTGAAGCCGAAATTATAGGTGGGGATCGTCTCCATGCCGAGCACCTCGACATAGAACCGCGCGGATTCGTCGAGGTCGCGCGAGCCGATCGACAAATGATTGAAACCGGTGACTTTCATTTTGACGCCTCCCTGAATTTATCAATCGATAAATAGATCAAGTGCTGGATCCACGCAAGATGTTTCCGTACCTTGCCGTCGGTGTGCGATGCGCGTAACGCCCGGCAACGCCTTGCACTGCAATATAATTCGCGCCTCACCCCCGCGGCGCCGGCAAATTACCGCGGCCTTTTTGCCGAGTTGCCGCTGCGTTGCCAAGCCACGCCAGCCGTGCCATCAGGCAACCCGGCTGCCGCGCACCGCCCCGGAGACACTTCGTGCATCTTGAACTCGTATCGATCGCGACCGACGCTGAGCCGCTCGACGGCATTTTCTACACTCCGACCGCCCGCGGCATCAAAGCCTCGGCGCTGCTGTTTCACGGCAACTGCCATAATTTCTACATGGGTCCGTCCCGCTTCATGCCGGAAGTGCTGGTGGCGCAGGGCATTGCCTGTCTGGCCTTCAACCGGCGCGGCCACGACATGGTGACGTCGTTGCACGGTCGCACGATCGGCGGCGGCTCGTTCCAGCTTGCGCATGAGGCGATCGCCGACAACCGCGCGGCGTCCGACTGGCTCGCCACGCGCGGCCATCTTCATCCGATTATCATCGGTCACAGCAATGGCGGCATGCTCGCCGCGCAACATTGCGCCGACGATTACGGCCAACCGCGCGCGCTGGTGCTGATGTCGGCGCATGTCGGCGGTACCGAGAACGTGCCACAGATGAGCCGCGCCGGCATGTTCGCGCAGGACCGCCTGGCAGAACTGACCGCGCAGGCGGAAGCCATGGTGGCGCGCGGCGCGGGACGCGAATTGATGCTGCTGCCGGACGGGTGGTGGGTGATCAGCGCGGAAAGTTTTATCGACCGCGCGCGTCATACGCCAAGCACCGTCGGTAACGCGCCAAAGGTGCGCTGCCCGTCGCTCTATCTGCGCGGCGACCGGGAGGCGCCGGAATCCTACCCGGTCGAGGCCTTTGCCGCCGCCGCCGGGGCGCCGTGCGAAGCACGCATCATTCCGGATTGCGACCATTTCTACACCGGCCGAGAGGACGACGTCGGCCGGCAGGTGGTCGACTGGGTCGTGAAGACCTGCAAGATTGGCTGACTGCGGCTAGTCCGCCGTCCACCCACCGTCGATGACCAGCGACGATCCCGTCATCAGCGCTGACGCGTCGGAGGCCAGAAACACCAGCGCCCCCATCAGATCTTCCACCTGCCCAACCCGGCCAAGCTTGATCTTCGACAACACGCTTTCACGAAACGCGGCGTTCTCGAAGAACGGCCTGGTCATCGGCGTTTCAATGAAGGTGGGACACAGCGTGTTGCTGCGAATGCCGAACGCGGCGAGATCGAGAGCCATCGACTTGGAAAAACCCTCCATGGCCCATTTCGACGCGCAATACAGCGAGCGGTTAACACCGCCAACCTGCCCCATCTGCGACGACATATGGATGATCGAGCCTTTGACGCTCGCCACGCGCATCCGTCGCGCCACCGCCTGCGCCGCGAAATAGGAGGCACGGACGTTGAGGTTCATCACGCTGTCAAAATCCTCGACGGGAACGTCGAGGAACGGATTCGGACGGTTGGTGCCGGCGTTGTTAACGAAGATATCGAACGGCTGCGCGGCTTCGATCGCAGCGGCGAAGGCCGCGATGTCGGTGACGTCAAGCGCGAGGCTGTCGGCCTGTTGGCCGCGATCACGCAGCGCCGCGGCGGCTTCCTCGATCTCGGCCGAGGTCCGCGCGCACAACGTGACATGCGCGCCATGCTCGGCCAGGGCCGCGGCCGCCGCAAGGCCGATGCCACGCCCGGCGCCGGTCACCAGCGCCCGGCGACCGTCGAGCCGAAATGAGGGCGTGGTTGGCAGCGGAGCCGAACTCATTCCGCCGCACCGCCATAGGGAATGTTGCGGCCGCCATAGCGGCGGACGCGGACATTGGCCTGCTCGGCGTGGCCGACAAAGCCTTCCAGCAGACAGAGCCGCGAGCAATAGGCACCGATCATCGCCGATGCCTCGTCGGTGAGCACCCTCTGATAGGTCACGGTCTTCATGAACTTACCGACCCACAGCCCGCCGGTGTAACGCGCCGCCTTGGCCGTCGGCAGCGTATGGTTGGTGCCGATCACCTTGTCGCCGAACGCGACATTGGTGCGCGGTCCCAGGAACAGGGCGCCATAATTCGTCATGTGCTTGAGAAAGTAATCGGGATCGCGCGTCATCACCTGGACGTGCTCGGAAGCGATATCGTCGGCGACCTTCACCATTTCCTCTTCGGAATCGCAGAGGATCACCTCGCCATACTCTTCCCATGCCTTGCGGGCGACGGCTGCGGTCGGCAGGATCCGCAGCAAGCGCTCGATCTCAGCCATCGTATCCCGCGCCAGTTTGGCGGAATTGGTGAGCAGAATAGCGGGCGAATTCGGCCCATGCTCGGCCTGGCCAAGCAGATCGGTCGCGCAAATTTCGCCGTCAACGGTGTCGTCGGCAATCACCAGCGTTTCGGTCGGCCCCGCGAACAGGTCGATGCCGACGCGGCCGAACAATTGCCGCTTGGCCTCGGCGACATAGGCGTTGCCCGGCCCTACCAGCATGTCGACGGCGGCGATCGACTGCGTGCCGATCGCCATCGCGCCAACCGCCTGGATGCCGCCGAGGCAATAGATTTCATCAGCGCCGGCCATATGTTGCGCGGCGACGATCGCCGGTGCCGGCTTGCCCTGATAGGGCGGCGCACAGGTGACGATACGGTCGACGCCGGCCACCTTCGCGGTGATCACCGACATATGCGCCGAGGCCAGCAGCGGATACTTGCCGCCGGGCACGTAGCAGCCGACTGAATTGACCGGGATGTGCTTGTGGCCGAGCACGATGCCAGGCAGCGTCTCCACCTCGACGTCCTTCATCGAGTGGCGCTGATGCTCCGCAAAATTGCGGACCTGGGTCTGCGCGAATTTGATATCGTCGAGGTTGCGCTGCGACAGCTGCGCCAGACAGCCCTTGATCTCGGCATCGGTGAGGCGGTAGTCGGTCCGATCCCAGTGATCGAATTTCACCGACAAGTCACGAATGGCCGCGTCACCGCGCTTCTCGATATCCGCCAGCATCGCCTCGACGGCCACGCGGACACTCTGATCGTCTTCGGCGCGCAATGTCGCATCGCGACCGCGCTTAAGATACTGCGCCATCAATGGCTCTCCCTGATCGTTTGATTTTTGTGCGACAATGATCATGTCGATGGTTGGTCGAAAGACATGTCACGGCCCGGTGCCGAGGCGAAGCATTGCGGTCTGGTCGTCGAAAAAGCAACCGCCCGGCGCGGAAGCGTCTGCGCATCAGCGGGCTTGCGCGGCGCCGATGCCGGCGATGGCGCAGACTTCGTCATTGTCCGACGTGTCGCCGGAGATACCGACCGCGCCTACCACGTGATTGTCAGCATCGCGGATCAGCACGCCACCGGCGACCGGCACCATGCGCCCGCCGCTGGCCGCGGCCAGCGCGCCGAAGAACACCGGCATTTTCTGCGATCGCTCGCCGAGTTCACGGGAGTCGAAGCCCATGCCCAGCGCGCCATAGGCCTTGCCACTCGCAATCTCGACGCGGAAAATTCCGGAATGGTCCTCGCGTTTCAGCGCCACCAGATGACCTCCGGCGTCGAGCACGGCGACCGTCAGCGGCGCCAGTTCGAGCTCCCGGCCCTTTTTCAGCGCGGCATCAATCAGCGTTTCCGCGAAGCGGAGAGTGAGGCAGGTCATCAAAGTGTCCTTGCAGGAGTCTGTTGAATTCCAAGCGGACGCGCGCGCAGCGTGACAGAAGAGACCATTGCGGCGACGAGAGAAATCTGTTTATCGAATGATTATTAAGTTTTCAAGCGCGCGGCGTTGCCGTCGCATCGCTTTCGACAGCCGGAGTTGGATCGCATGAGCAAGATAGTCGGATTGATCGGCCTCGGCATCATGGGCGGCGCCATCGCGCCCAATCTGATCGAGCGTGGCTGGACCGTAATCGGCTATGACGTCGATGCGGCCCGTACGCGCGCGCTGGCCGCGGCAGGCGTCACCATTGCCGCTGGCATCGCCGACGTCGTCAAGGCGGCCGAACTGGTGATGACCAGCCTGCCCAGCCCCGCCGCGGCGTTTGCCGTAGCGGAGGAGATCAGCCGCTCCGGCGAGAGCCCGCGCATCGTCATGGAGCTGAGCACGCTGGCGATCGCCGACAAGCTGCGCTTTCGCGAGATTCTTGCGACTGCCGGACATATCGCACTGGATTGCCCGCTGAGCGGAACCGGCGCGCAGGCCGCCACCCGCGACCTCATCGTCTATGCCAGCGGCGACAGTGCGGCGATTGCGAAATGCACCGCGCTGTTCGCTGATTTCAGCAAGCAGAGCGCGGATCTTGGCGTCTATGGCAATGGCAGCCGGATGAAGTTCGTCGCCAACCACCTTGTGGCTATCCACAATGTCGCGACCGCCGAAGCGATGGTGTTGGCGCAGCGCGCCGGACTCGATCTGCGGCAGGTGGTCGAGCTGGTAGGCCCCGGCGCCGGTGGATCGCGCATGTTCCAGATGCGAGCGCCAATGATGGTGTCGGGCGTCTACGAACCCGCGACGATGCGGATTTCGACCTGGAAGAAGGACATGTCGATCATCGGCGCTTTCGCCGAGGAACTGAACTGCCCGACGCCGATGTTCGCGCTGACGCAGCCAGTCTATACTGAAGCCATGGAGATGGGCCTCGGTGACAAGGACACCGCGGCGGTATTCGAGGTGCTCGACAAGCGCGCACCTGCCAAATAGGTCTCAGGTTTCCAACTGTGGCGCTACGCGGTCGCGGAACAGCGCCGTCGTGCGCTCGGCCTCGGCCTTTAGCACGCTGGCGAACAGCGCCGCGGCGGGCGTCATCAGCTTGCGCGACGGCTCGATCAGGATGAAGTCGGAATACATCGGCGGGTCGGCCAGCGGCCTAATATCGAAGCGGTCGCGGTCGATGTCGGAGGACATCATCACGAAGGGCAGCACGACGACCCAGTCGGTCGCTGCGACAAACTCCAGCGTTCCCATCATCGCGTCCATCTCCAGCCGGCGGGCGACATTGACGCCGTTGGTGGTGAAATAAGTCTCGATATTGCGTCGCCGCGTGTTCTGCTTGCCGGGCAGCACCACTTTCAACGGCCCGAGGCTGGCCAGGCTGACGGGCATCAGATGCTGGCCGTCGTTGCGCTTCGCCGTTACCAGCATTTCGCGGTCGTGCAGCAGCAGCTGGCTCGAGAGCCCGACCGCGCCCTCGAACGCCGGCACCACGGCGAGGTCTAATTCGCCCTTCAGCAGGAGGTCGGTGAGCACCCCGGAATAGGCCTCGATGATACTGATGTCCGCGCCAGGTGAGATCTGCAGGAACTTGTCCAGGGTCGGCGCGAGGATGGAACGCGAGATTGTCGGCATCACCCCGATCCGCGCAAGCCCGCCATTCTGACGGACAGCAACCTCATGGTGCGCTGCATCAAGGCGCTTCAGAATATCGACACAATCAAGATAATATTGCTTGCCGGCCAGCGTGGCCTCGATTGCCCGGCCGTTGCGGCCAAACAGGGCAGTGCCGAGTTCGTCTTCCAGCATCCTCACATGCTGCGAGATGCCGGATTGCGTTGCGCCCTCCCGCTCGCCCGCGGCGGTAAAGGACCCTTCCTCGAACACCGCGACGAACGACTTCAACTGCCTGAGCGAGACCATCCATCAACAACCTTGATGCGAGACAGTAGAAATAATCATTTTTTATACTGGAAGACAATCTCTAGGCTGCATTGAACAAGATTGGGAGGCACTTCATGCAACTTGGCTTCTTCACGATGCCAATCCATCCGCTTGACAAGGACTGGCGCCAGACCCTGGCGGAGGACCGCGAGGCGTTCCTGCTCGCCGACGAGCTCGGCTTCAGCGAGGCCTATGTCGGCGAGCATGTCACCGACCGCGCCGAGAATATCACGTCCTGCGTGGCTTTCATTGCCTGGATCGCCGCGGCGACCAAGCAAATCAAGCTCGGCACCGGCACCGTCAATATGCCGAACAGCCATCCCGCCTCGGTCGCGGCGACGCTGGCAATGCTCGACCATATGCTCGACGGCCGTTTCATTTTCGGCATCAGCCCCGGCGGGCTGCTGTCCGACGCCGAGGTATTCGGCAATCTGGAAGCCAACCGCAACGAGATGTTCCTCGAAGCCATCAACCAAATTCTGGAAATTTGGACGTCCGAACCGCCATACAATCTCAAGGGCAAGTACTGGAACCTGTCGACCGAAAAGACGCTGGTCAAGGAAATCGGCCAGGGCTACATCCCGAAGCCGCTGCAGCGGCCGCATCCGCCGATCGTCGTCACCGCCGTCGCGCCGTTCTCCAAGGGTGTCACCGAAGCCGCGATCCGCGGCTGGGACCCGATCTCGGCGAACTTCCTGATGCCGGCCTGGGTAAAGAGCCACTGGCCGAAATATGCCGAGGGCTGCGAGCGTGGCGGCCGCGTCGCCGATCCCGCCAATTGGCGCGTTGCCAAAAGCATATTCGTCGCCGACGACGCTGCCAAGGCCAGGGCCTACGCGACCGATCCCGACGGTCCCTATGTCTATTACTACCGCTCGCTGTTCACCAAGCTGAAGAAGAACGGCCGCATCGAGCTGTTCAAGACCCATCGCGACCAGCCCGAAGACGAGGTTACGCTCGATATGGTAGTCGACAAGCTGGTGATCTTCGGCACGCCGGACAGCGTCGCCGACCAGATCCTCGCCTTTCAGCAAGAGGTCGGCGAATTCGGTACGCTGCTTTATGCCGGCAAGGACTGGAAGGATCGCGAACTCGGGCGACGCTCGATGATCCTGATGGCCGAAAAGGTGCTGCCGCTGGTCAACGCCGCGGCCCCGACGCGCGTGGCGGCTGTCGCCTAGAAGCGCGGCGGCGCACGAAGGAAAGCGAGACATCCATGGCATTGAGTGCTCGCATTCCCGCCATTCACTGATCCACCGCCATTACGGCGTCACCCTGATGACCAGCAGCGCACTCGGCGACTGGTATCGAAACGAGACTGGGCCGGTTTGACAGATCGCCGCCGTCGCTGCATTGCGGGCCGAAATTTGCTAAATATTCACTTGATAAATTAGAGCGGGTGGAGGACACAGGATAGAGTGCAGAAGCAAGCGATCGGCGATCGTTGCAAAAGTCAAAGCCGCCACCAAGAAGCGGCTGAAGTATCATAAATTCGTATGTCGCATGCAACTGCGCCCTACCCTTCGCGTGCCGCTCACGGCAAATGACAAAGGGACGGTACCGTTGATTTCCGGGAGGGATACATGGCCATGTCGGTTGAAACATCTGTCAATGCAGGCCGCGGCGAAGCCGCCGTCGCCATGCTTGTTCGGCCTTTGGGCTGAGTATGCAGTTCTGGATCATTCAGTCGCTGAACAGCCTGTCGCTTGGTGCGCTGCTGTTTCTGCTGGCTTCCGGCTTCTCGCTGATCTTCGGCCTGATGCGGCTCGCCAATCTGACGCATGGCGCGTTCTTCATGATGGGCGCCTATTTTGGCGCCGTCGCGCTTCGCACCTTCGAGGGTATTAATTTCTGGCTCGTAGCGGTCGGCAGCGGCCTGCTGGTCGCCGCCTTCGGCGGCCTGTTCGAGCGCCTGGTGTTGCGCCGACTCAGCGCCAACCCGCTTGGCCAGGTGCTGGTCACGCTCGGCATGTCGCTGATCATTGCCGACGCCTGCCTGATCCTGTGGGGCGGCGATCCGATCCCGGTGCCGACCCCCGCCTATTTCCAGGCGCCGACGCGCATGTTCGGTCTGGTGTTTCCAACCTACCGGCTGGTGATCGTGGCCTGCGCGCTGGCGGTGTCGTTCGCGCTCTATCTGCTGCTGGAGCGCACAAGAATCGGCGCGATGATCCGCGCCGGTGTCGATGACCGGCAGATGGCACGCGCCGTCGGCATTCCCGTGTCGAAATTGTTCACCGCCGTGTTCTGCCTCGGCGCCGGTATCGCCGGCGCCGGCGGCGTGCTCGGCGGGCCGGTGCTCTCCGCCTATCCCGGCCTTGACGCCGACATGCTGCCGCTGGCGCTGATCGTGGTCATCCTGGGCGGCGTCGGCAGCCTGCTCGGAGCCTTTATCGGCAGCTTCATCATCGGCTTCATCTACACATTCGGCGCCGCGCTGGTTCCGGATCTGGCCTACATCATTCTGTTCCTGCCGATGATCGCGGTAATCGCGTTCCGCCCGCGCGGACTGTTCGGGCGGCTGACGACATGAAGAAACTCGCTATCCTTTTCCTTGCCGGTCTGCTGATTACGCTGCCGCTGTTTTCCGGAGACTTCTACGTCAATCTGAGCACGCAGGTGCTGATCGCCGTGGTGTTTGCGATGAGCCTAAATCTGCTGGTCGGCTACGGCGGCATGACGTCGCTCGGTCACGCGACCTATATGGGGCTCTCCGCCTACATCGTGGCGATCCTGACTACGCGTTACGGCATCGGCAATGGCGCCGCGGCACTGATCTCGATCATCGGCACTACGCTGTGCGCCGCTTTGTTCGGCCTGCTGGCCTTGCGCGCGACCGGACTGAGCTTCCTGATGATCACGCTGGCGATGTCGCAGGTGCTGTGGGGTCTGGCCTACCGGATGACCTCGGTGACCAATGGCGACAACGGCATTTCCGGCATTACCCGGCCGCTGCCATTAGGCATCTCGCTGGAAAGCCCCGCGGCCTATTACTGGTTCACGCTGATGATCGGCGCGCTGGCCTTCGGCGCCATGGCGATCTTCGTGACCTCGGCGTTCGGCTCGTCGCTGAAGGGCGTCCGTGACCAGCCGCGCCGGATGGCCGCGCTCGGCTTCAATCCATGGATGATCCGCTGGATCACCTTCATCTATGCCGGTTTCTGGGCGGGCATCGCCGGGCTGCTCTACGTCTACTATCACAAATACATTCATCCGACCTCGCTCTCGATCACCAACTCCGCCGAGGGCTTGCTCGGCGTGATTGCCGGCGGCTCGGGCACGCTGGGCGGCCCAGTGGTCGGCGCGGCGCTGGTCAGCCTGCTGAAGAATTACGCCTCCGCCTATATCGAACGCTGGAACATGCTGCTCGGCATCATCTTCCTGCTGATCGTGCTGTTCATGCCCACAGGCATCGTGCCCGGCGCGCGCAAGCTGGTCGACCGATTACGGAGGACGCAGCCATGACGACAGCGGAATACGCGCTCGAAATCACCAATCTCTGCAAGGCTTTCGGCGGACTGGCCGTGACCAAGAATGTGTCGCTGAAAGTCCGGCCCGGCGAACGGCGCCTGATGATCGGTCCGAACGGCGCCGGCAAGACGACCCTGTTCAACCAGATCACCGGCGACATGTTGCCGAATTCCGGCCAGGTCAAACTGTTCGGCCGCGACATCACCCGGCTGCGGCCCGACCAGCGCGCGCATTGCGGGCTGTCGCGCACCTACCAGATCATCACGCTGTTCACGCAGGATACGCTGGAGCACAACGTGACGCTGGGACTGATGGGCCTGCGCCGCGAGCGCTGGCAACCGGTCCGGTCGCTGGCGTCCTATGGTGATCTGGCGCGCGAATCGCGCCGTATCCTCGCCATGGTCGGGCTCGAGGATCGCGCCTCGCATCCGGTCTCCGATATCGCCTATGGCGAAAAACGCCGCGTCGAACTGGCGATGGCGCTGGCGCAAAAGCCGCGTCTGCTGCTGTTGGACGAGCCGCTGGCCGGTCTGTCGAGTTCGGAACGGACCACGGTCAAGGCGCTGATCGCGGCGATCCCGCGCGAAACCGCGGTGATCATGATCGAGCACGACATGGATACGGCGCTCGATCTCGCCGAAACCGTGACGCTGCTGAATTACGGCAGCGTGATCGTCGACGGCGAGCGCGACGCGGTGATCGCCGACGCCAAAACCCGCGAGGTGTATCTTGGCAACTGACGCGCTCACCCTAAGCCATGTCGATGCGTTCTATGGCGACAGCCATGTGCTGCACGGCGTCAGCTTCGCTTTGCAGGCCGGCCAGGTGCTGGCGCTGCTGGGACGCAACGGCGCCGGAAAGACCACCTGCATCTCGACGATCGTCGGTTTCCTGACGCCGCCGCGGGGCGAGATCCGCCTGTTCGGAACCCCGATCACCGGCCTCAGCCCGGAACGGATTTCCCGGCTTGGTATTGGCCTGGTACCGCAGGGTCGCCGGATCTTTCCGTCGCTGTCGGTGCGCGAGAATCTCGTTGTCGCGCGTCAGCGTCTCAACGAGACCGATCGCCCCTGGACGCTCGAGCGCATCTTCGAGATGTTCCCGCGGCTGCGGGAACGCCACGCGCAATATGCCGGCACCTTGTCCGGCGGCGAGCAGCAGATGCTGGCGATCGGCCGCGCGCTGATGGGCAATCCATCGGTACTGCTGCTGGACGAACCGTCCGAAGGGCTGGCACCACTGATCGTCGCCGAGGTCGGCCAGACCATCAAGAGACTGAAGTCCGAAGGACAATCGATCATCCTGGTCGAACAGAACCGCCGACTGGCACTCGATGTCGCCGACCAGGCCGTGATCCTTAACACCGGGCGATGCGCTTTTGTGGGGACTGCCGACCAGGTCCGCACCGATGAGGACCTTGTCGCCCAGCACCTCGGCGTCTACCACGCCCATTGATCAATCGGAGCAATGGATTTGGCAGACGCTGTTGAAAAGACCTGGTCCCTGAACGTGAATGGCGACGCTGTGAGCGTCGCCGCGAATGAGGATCTCTCCTTGCTGATGGCGTTGCGTCAGGACCTCAATTTGAAGGGAACGCGCGTCGGTTGCGCGCAAGGCAATTGCGGCGCCTGCACCGTGCTGCTCGACGGCCGGCCGATCCAGTCCTGCACCACCCCGATCTCCGTGGTTGCCGATCGCAACATCGTGACCGTCGAAGGGCTAAACCGCGATGGCGCGCCGGGTCGGTTGCAGCGCCTGTTCCTCGACGAGCAGGCCGCGCAATGCGGCTATTGCATCAACGGCATCTTGATGACTGTCACCGGACTTCTCGACCGCTCGCCACCGGCGGATCGCCGCGAGATCGTGGCCACGCTGGACGAGCGCCACCTGTGTCGCTGCGGCGCGCAGGGTCGCATTCTGCGCGCGATCGATCGGGCAATGACTGGCCAGCCGGGGAGCGCGTCATGACGCAGCTTCCCGCCAACCTGGCGCTCAATCCGCGGCTCAACCGATGGGTCTCGATCGACGGCCCGGATGTCATCACCATCCGCACCGGCAAGGTCGAGCTCGGCCAGGGCGCGGTCACGGCGATCGCCGCCATTGCGGCCCGCGAACTCGGCGTCGATCTCGCTGACATCCATATGCAGCCGACCGACACCGATTCCTCGCCGGACGAAGGCTATACCGCCGGAAGCTTCTCGGTCGAGCATGGCGGCTCGGCGATGCGCTGGGCCTGCGCGCAAGTGCGCGAATTGTTTGCCCAGCGGGCGCAGGCTGTACTCGGCGAAGGCGCGATCGACGTCGTGGCCGGCGTCTTCACGCGGTCGACGCGCAACGAAGGCCTCAGCTACTGGGACATGGCCGCGGATGTCGATCTAAATCGCTCGAGCGCCGATCTGCCGCCGCCGCAGCTGCGCGGTGGGACGATCGACGCGGGCCTGCTGCGACGACTGGACCTCGCCGGCAAGCTGACCGGCGCGGCCTTCATCCAGGACATGACGCTGCCGCGGATGCATTACGGCCGCGTACTGTGCGGCGCCCATCCCCGCGACCGCCTGGTCTCGTTCGACAATGACAAGGTGGCCGCCCTGTCCGGCGTCATCGCCGTGGTCCTCGATGGGAGCTTCATGGGCGTGGTCGCCCGCCGTGACGAGCAGGCGTTGCGCGCGATCGAAGTCGCCGCCCGAACGGCGCAATGGCGGCGCGAAGCCGAGTTGCCCGAGACGGCCGATCCGCATGACTGGATCGCGGCATTAACGCCGCGCAGCACAACCTTTCTCGCCGACGACGGTCCGGAGCCGATGGCGGTGCTTCGCCATCACGCCGTCTATTCCCGCCCGTTCATCGCGCATGCCTCGATCGGACCATCCTGCGCGGTGGCGATGTGGGAGGCCGATCACGTGACGGTCTGGTCGCACTCGCAGGGTATCCATCCGTTACGCGGCGCGCTGGCGCGGACGCTGCACCTCGACAAGCAGCAGGTGCGGGTGATCCACGCCCAGGGCGCCGGCTGCTATGGCCACAACGGCGCCGACGACGTGGCCCTTGACGCCGCATTGCTGGCGCGCGCGGCAAAAGTGCCGGTGATGTGTCAGTGGACACGCGCCGACGAACTGAGCTGGTCGCCGTTCGGCGCGGCGATGCGGGTCGAACTGCAAGGCGCACTCGACGCCGCCGGGCAGATTGTGGAATGGCAACACGCGGTGTGGAGCCCGCCGCATCTGGCACGGCCCGGCTTCGGCGACGGCGTCAATCTGCTGGCCGCGCAGCAGATCGATCCGCCGCATCCGCCAGGCCCGCCCAACGAGGCGCCGCGCCCCTATGGCGGTGGCGACCGCAACGCGGTGCCGCTGTATCGGCTGGGCAAGCGCGGCATCACCCATCATCTGCTGCCGCAGGGGCCGCTGCGCAGCTCCGCGCTGCGTTCGCTCGGCGCGCATTGCAACGTGTTCGCGATCGAAAGTTTCATGGATGAGCTGGCAGCGCTGGCCGGCATCGATCCGGTCGAGTTTCGGCTGCGTCACCTCGAGGAGCCGCGCGCCGAAGCCGTGATCCGCGCCGCGGCCAAATTGTCCAAGTGGGACCCGGCCGATCGCGGCGGCGAAGGTGTTGGTCGCGGCATTGGTTTCAGCCGCTACAAGAACCACGGCGCCTATTACGCGGCGGTCGCGACTGTCGAGGTTACGGACGTGATCACCATCAAGGACGTCTACGGCGTACTCGACGCCGGCGAGATCATCCACCGCGACGGCACAATCAACCAGGTCGAAGGCGGCGTCATCCAGGCAGCCAGCTGGACGCAGAAAGAACAGGTACCATGGACCCGCGACGGCTTCGCGGTGCGCTCATGGGACGACTACCCGATCCTGAACTTCTCCGAGATCCCGCGCATCCACACCGAGATCATCGAACTTCCCGGCGAAGCCGCGCTCGGCGCCGGCGAATGCGCGGCCGGTCCCATCGCCGCGGCGATCGGCAATGCGATTGCCCATGCGCTCGGCGCTCGCGCCCGCGACATGCCCCTCACCTTTGAGCGGATCGAAGCCGCCATCAACGCGCTATGAGCAAGGAATCGTCATGAAGATCGGAATCTGCGGCACGGGACGAATGGGCGCGGCCATTGCGCAACGCGTGATGGCGCAGGGGCATGACCTCACGGTGTGGAATCGCGACCGCGCCAAGACGCAGTCGCTGGTCGACGCCGGCGCCAGACATGCGGAGTCGCCGGCGGCGCTGGTCGCGGCATCCGACATCGTCATCGTCATGCTGTTGAACGACGCCGCGATGCAGGCGGTCTATCACGCCGACAACGGCCTGTTGAAAGCCGACCTCGCCGGCAGACTGATCATCGACATGAGCACGGTGTTGCCGGAGACGATGGTCGAACTCGGCACCGCCGTGACCGAAGCCGGCGGTGGTTTTGTCGAATGTCCGGTCGGCGGCACCGTCGGTCCCGCGCGTGACGGCAAGCTGTTTGGCCTCGCCGGCGGCAGCGAGACCGATTTTGCGCGCGCGCTGCCGCTGCTCGAACAGCTTTGCCGCCGGACCGAACATGTCGGCAAGCTGGGGGCCGGCGCCGCGGTCAAGCTCGCCGTCAACCTGCCGCTGATGGTCTATCTGCAGGCGCTGGCGGAATCGCTGACCCTGTGCAAGCCGCTCGGTCTTCCGCCAGAACGCCTGATCGATATCCTTGCCGATACGCCCGGCGCGCCGCCCGCGCTGAAAATGCGCGCCGCCGACATCGTCAAACTACTCGTCACCGGAGAGCGCGCCGCGACGCAGTTCTCGGTCAGCGGTGGCAAGAAGGACCTGCTGACCGCCGTCAACTACGCCAAGAAGCTCGGCACCACGTTGCCTGTCGCCGCCAGCGCCGCCGCCGTTTTCGCCGAGGCCGAAGCGGCAGGCCTGGGCGACACCGACGTCATCAGCGGCATGCCGGCTTTCTGGTCCACGCGCACATCGTAACCTCACCACGATCGGGAACGCTCGAATGATTAATGCCGCTATCATCGGACTGGGCTGGTGGGGACAGACCATCGCCCGCGCGCTGGCATCGAGCGAGGTTGTCAAGCCGCTGCTCGGCGTCGACCCGCTCGACAGCGCGCGCAACAGGATCTCGACCGAACTGGGCATCGCGACCTGCGCCGGCTTCGAGGAAGCGCTGCAGCGCGCCGACATCCAGGCCGTGATCCTGTGTTCGCCGCAGACCGAGCACGCGACGCAGATCGAGGCCGCGGCCCGCGCCGGCAAGCATGTATTCTGCGAGAAGCCGCTCTGTACGACGGCCGCCGAAGCCGAGCGCGCCATCGCCGCCGTGCGCGAGGCCGGCGTGACGCTGGGCATCGGGCACGAACGCCGCTTCGAACCGGCGGTGATCGACATGAAGCGACGATTCACCGACGGAGAATTCGGTGAAGCACTCGTCTTCGAGGCCAATTTCAGTCAGGATAAGTTCCTGTCGCTGCCGGCCGACAACTGGCGGCTGTCGCCGACCGACAACCCGGTTGGCCCTTTATCCGCCACCGGGATCCATCTCGTCGATCTCTCGATCTCCTTCCTCGGCCAGCCGAAGCAGGTCTGGGCGCATCTCGCCACCCGCGGCAGCCACTTTGCCAATGGCGACATGCTGTCGATCATGCTGACCTTCGAGTCCGGCGCCAGCGCCACGCTGACCGCCGTGCTCGCCACCCCCTTCATGGGGCGCCTCGCTTTGCTCGGCTCAAAAGGCTGGATGGAAATCCGCGACCGCACCCATCCCGAGCACCCGACCGGCTGGGACGTGACCCGCGTGTTGCGTGACTTAGCCCCGGTCGTCATCGACTATCCGGCGCATCCCGCCGTGCTCGACAATCTCGAGGCGTTCGGCCGTGCCGCGCTCGGCATCGGCGCCTATCCGGTGCCCCATCACGAAATGCTGGCGAACGTCCGCACCTTCGAGGCCATCAAACGTTCCGCCGCCAGCGGCCGTATCGAAACCATCTGAACACCCCCCGCAGCAACCCGAGTGCAGATCATGATCGACAAGAAAAACCGTTACGGCCGAACCGCCGCCCGCATCCATGACGCCGATGGACGCGCCCGCCGCCCGTCGTCGCTGACGGTCGATATCCATGCCCATATCGTGGTGCCGCAGGCCTCCGCCCATGCCCAACCGCATGTCGATATGAGCCGGGTCCCGCTGGCCCACTTCGCCGACGCCGCGACCCGGGAAATCAATGCGCTGCAGGATAAGGACATTGCCAATGTCATGACGACGATTGACAAGCGACTGTTCGATCTCGATGCAATGGGCATCGACATCCAGGTCGTCGCTCCCGCTCCCGGCCAGTGCTACTACTCGGTCGACGCCAAAATCGCGGAAGCCGCGCATCGCATGGCCAATGACGGCGTGGCCGAATACTGCTCGCGCCGACCCGACCGCTTCGTCGGCCTCGGCGTGGTGACGCTGCAGGAGCCCGAGGTCGCGGTACGCGAGCTCGACTACGTCATGAACGATCTCAAGCTCAAGGGCGTCCAGATCCTGACCAATGTCGACGGCCAGGAATTGTCCG
>NZ_JANXTC010000169.1:0-3227 GCF_025356345.1 Tardiphaga sp. | reverse complement strand
CTCCAGCCGCGCCACCAATTGTCCGACGCACATATGGATGCCGGATCCGAAGCCGACATGGCCGGAAGTCTTGCGCGTGATATCGTAACGATCGGGGTCGGCCCAGCGCCGTGGATCGCGGTTGGCGGCGGCCAGAAACATGAGTACCTTCTCGCCTTCACCGACATGATAGCCGCTGATCTCGACGTCCCTCGTCGTGGTGCGGAAGAATGTCTGCACCGGGCTTTCGTAGCGCACGGCTTCTTCGAAGGCGTTGCGGGCGAGCGACAGATCCGTGCGCAGACGGGCGAATTCCCGCGGATAGCGCGCCAGGCAATAAACAGCCGCGCCGATGCCGTTCACCGTGGTATCGAGTCCGGCCGACAGCAGGGAGCGCACCAGCAACGGCGCCTCAGCCGCCGTGATGTCGCCGCTGTCGACCCGAGCGTGAATGCAGGCGCCGAACCCGCCGGGAGCAAGATTGTCGCGCTGGCACTGTTGCAGGACATAGGCCTGATGCGGCGCCGAGCGCGCGATCGCGGCTTCGCGCAATTCGTTCGGCGGCCCGAAAGCGTTGAACACCAGACCGGCATAGGGCAGCAGGTGCTCGCGTCCCTCCTGCCGCAGTCCCATCGCATCGGGAAACACCGACAGCGGATAGGCCTCGGCCAGATCGCTGATCGCGTCGAAGCTGCCTCTTGCCAGCAGTTCATCGACCTTGGCGTCGGCAGCGGCCGCAAAGCCGTCGCGCAACTGCTTCATCACCGCCGGCGACAGTACCTTGCTGAGCACCGCGCGGGTGCGCGTGTGTTCCGGCGGGTCGGCTTCCAGAATCAGGCTCGGCGGCCGCCACGGCTTCTCCTTTGCGAAGTCGCTCAGCCCTGCGCCGCGGCTGGAGCAGAACGTCTGCGGATCGTTCAGCACCGCATGCACTTCGGCATAGCGCGCCACCGCAAACACATTCCATTTGTCGAGATACACGACGGGACCTGTCTCGCGCAGCACTCCATGCGTTGGATGGGGATCGGCGAAAAAGTCCATTGCGAACGGATCGATGTCCGAAACGGGGATCGCTGGCGACGAACCGGCTAAGCAATCGCTGTTGCCGAAAGTCAGAACTGGCGGATTGGCCGGGGCGGGTGAAGCATTAGTCGCGACCATGGAAAGCTCCTGCTTTTCTTCTTGGCAATTGCGGCTGGTTGTCTTTATTTCTGGGCGCAAGGACCCGGCAGGCCGCACTGGCCAGACGGCAAGGACAGTCGGATTGTATTGGCATGAACAAGAACGGGACGAACAAGGCGAGCCGCACGATTGCGAAGACCAAGGTCCCCGCGGGGCCTGCCAAAAGTGGACAATTGCTGGATCTCGACCGCTACGTGCCGGCCTTCGTGACCTTCATCGCCAACAAGCTGTCGCGCAGCGCGACGGCGTTCTACCAAAAGCGTTTCGGCGTCAATGTCACCGAGTGGCGCATCATGTCGCTGCTGGCGATCGAGCCCGGCATTCCCGCATCGCGCATTTGCAATGTCATCGGGTTCGACAAGGGGCCGGTCAGCCGAACGCTCGCTGGGCTGCAACGGCTTGGATTGATCAAGATCGAAACCGATCACCAGGATGGCCGCAGCCATTCGATCGCGTTGACGGCGAAGGGGCGCGCCACGCATGACGCCGTGATCGGCGCCGCCTTGGAACGGGAAAGAAAACTGTTGTCCTGCCTCGACGAACGGGAGCGCGAAGTGTTGATCGACCTGTTGCGCCGCATTCACGGCAATCTCGACGCCGTCAGCGAGCCATCCGAATAGATGTCCGCGCGCACGTGCGATTGCCGCACCACAGGCGTGGTCCACCATCGTTTCTCTCCCTCAGGCGCGGCGATTAATCGCTCTGCGCTCGTTGGAAAAGTTCTCACAGAATAGTTGCCTTGGCAACAGAAAGCTGCGGTTTCATTGGCCGCTTTACGCCAGAAGCGGTCCGTCGTGTCCGTCTATTTCACGCAGCATGTCGGAACCCCGGAATCAATCGGCGAACTGGCTCAGGTACTTCGTTGTCTGAAACTCCTGCAAGCCTTCGATGCCGCCCTCGAGGCCGACACCGCTGTCCTTGTAGCCACCGAAGGGCGTTTCAGGCAGCGAGGCCTGCCAGTGGTTGATGATGACATTACCGCTCTGGATTGCCTCCCCCATCACGGACGAATTTCGCATGTCATGCGTCATGACATAAGAGGCTAAGCCGAATGGCAGCCGGTTTGACAGCCGGATCGCGTCGTCGATGGTCCGGAACGGCGACGTGACTGCCAACGGGCCGAACGGCTCGGTGTTCGATGCCATGCAGTCATCGTCGACATTCGTCAGCACCGTCGGCCGATAGAAAAACCCCTGGTCGCCGCGGCGCTCGCCGCCGGCCGACACCGTTATGCCGCGCGCCCGAGCATCGTCAACAAAGCGCTCCATCGACTCGACGCGCCGTGCATTCGCCAGAGGACCCATTTTCGTCGAAGCGGCAAAGCCGTCGCCGACGGTGATGGCGTTGGTCAACTCGGAAAGCCGAGCGGCGAAGCGATCGTGGATCGACTCATGCACGAAGAAGCGGGTCGGCGAGGTGCAGACCTGACCGGAATTGCGGAACTTGGCGGAAACGGCGGATAGCGCGGCGGCTTCCGGATCGACGTCGCCGAATATCACGACGGGAGCGTGGCCGCCAAGTTCGAGCGTCATCCGCTTCATGGTCTGGACCGCCAGCACTCCGAGTTGCTTACCAATCCGCGTCGAGCCTGTGAAGGTGACGCCGCGAATGATGGATGAGCCGATCAGCTTCGCGGAAATCATCGCCGGATCACCGAACAACACATTCAGCACGCCGTCCGGCAGGCCGGCCTCCTGCAACGCGGCGGCGATCGCGAGCGCGGTGGCCGGCGTTTCTTCCGATGGCTTGATGATGACCGAGCATCCGGCGGCGAGCGCACTGGAGATTTTTCGCGCGGGCGTGATCGCCGGCGCGTTCCACGGCGCGAACGCCGCGATCGGGCCGAGCGGCTCGCGAACCGAGATCTGCTGGATTTTCGGATCACGCGACGGAATCACACGGCCGTAGGCGCGGCGTCCCTCTTCCGCGTTCCACACGAAGATCGAAGCCGCCGTCTCGACCTCGACGCGGGATTCGGCGATCGGCTTGCCCAGTTCGAGCGTGATCAGGCTGGCAATATGCTCCGCCCGCTCCATGATCAGCGCCGCGGCGCGGTGCAGGATGCG
>NZ_JANXTC010000271.1:0-3971 GCF_025356345.1 Tardiphaga sp. | reverse complement strand
GTCCTTGCGAGGAGCGAAGCGACGCGGCAATCCAGAAGCAGCAAGCGACGAAAGAACTGGATTGCTTCGTCGCAAGTGCTCCTGGCAATGACAGGGGTGTGCGTTGCAAACTAGCTCGAAATCATCCCGCGCTACGCGGCCTGCACCCCGGTGATGAAGCGGTTGACTTCGTCCAGGATGCTCTCCGACTGCCGCGAGACCTGACCGGCGGCATCGAGAACATGGGAAGCTGCCGCGCCGGTTTCGCTAGCGGCATGGCTGACGCCGGCGATGTTGCGGGTCACCTGTTCGGTGCTGGCCGCGGTTTGCTGCACATTGCGGGCGATCTCCGCGGTCGCCGCCCCCTGCTGCTCCACCGCCGCGCCGATCGCCGCGGCAATGCCGTTGACCTCGTCGATGGTCGAGCCGATGCCGCGAATGGCTTCCACGGCCTCCTGCGTGGCGCTCTGGATCTGCTTGACCTGGTTGCCGATATCATCGGTCGCGGTGGCAGTCTGCTGCGCCAGCGCCTTGACCTCGGTCGCGACCACGGCGAAGCCGCGCCCCGACTCGCCCGCCCGCGCCGCCTCGATCGTCGCATTGAGCGCGAGCAGATTGGTCTGGCTGGCGATGTTGGAAATCAGGCCGACGACATCACCGATCTGCTGGGCAGCGTCAGCCAGCGCGCGCACAATCCCGTCGGTCCGGCGGGCGTCCTCGACTGCCTTGTGCGTGATCTCAGTCGAATGGGCAACCTGCCGCGCGATTTCGGCGATCGATGACGACAATTCCTCGGCGGCCGTGGCCACCGTCTGCACGCCCTCGCCGGCCTGCCGCGCGGCCGATGCGACGGTCGCCGCCTGCTGGTTGGTGCGCCCGGCGGTGGAAGACATTGACTCCGCCGTGCCTTCCAGTTCGACCGAGGATTTGACGAGCAGGCCGACCAGTTGTTCGGCCTTGGATTCAAAGCCTTTGACAAGGCCTTCGAGCCGCTGGCCGCGCTCCACTTGCGCGTTCTGGTCGCCGGCCTGTTCGAGGACGAGGCGTTCGGCATTGAGGGCGCCGAGCCGGAGATCCTCCAGCGTCGTGGCCATCGCGCCGAACTCGTCGGCGCGGATCATTGCCGGGACTTCGGTCTGGAAGTCGCGCCGGGCCAGCCGCGCGATCGACAGTGTCAGCGAACGTACCGGCGCAATGACGCGCTTCCGGATCATCCACAGACCCAGCACCGAGCCGGCGACGCCGATCATCAGCACCGAGCCAATCAGAAGGAGATAACCAAGCGCGGCGGAATGGCGCTGCTCGGCGCGTTGCGCCATGCCCACCAATGCGGCCTCCGCGACCTTGACGACCTGTTCGATCGGCGTGTTGCAGATCTCGGTCCAGCCGGCCGCGTTCGGCGCTTCGGGAGTTCCTGACTTGGCATAGGCGGCATCCCGCGCGGCATAGGCGTCATTGTAGATTTGCCGCGCGCTCGCCGCGGCGTCTATCAGCGCGCGTGGCGCACCGGCGCGTGACAGCAGATCATCGAGCATCAGAAGCGACCGGCCGCTCTCGCCGCGCAGTCGGGCGATCTGCAGGCGCGCCTTGGCGTCGACGACGGCACCGCTATTGAACAGCGGCCGGTTGACCGAACACTCGGTGCCGAAACTGTCGCGGGCTGACCAGGAATATTGCCGCGCCAGCACATATTCACCGATCACCGGATCGGCCAGCCTGGCTTCGCCGGCGATCGAGCGGGAAACGTCCGACAGGTTAGCGGCCACGGCACCGACGGCCTCGTACCAGGGCTGGCTATCCTTGACCTCGCGCGCCGCTTTGGGCTTCGCAGCCAGTGCGAAGACACCGTCCTCCAGCGCCCGGGCCTTGGCCACGCTCTGCCGCACCTTGGCCATCAAGGCCATGACATTGTCGGCCAGAGCGGAGTCCACGACGCTATCGACGACTTTCAACTGGACATCGTTCCGGGCGATCAGCCGCTTGATCTCCGGTAGCGGTTGTTCGGCCGAGGCAAGGACTGTCTGAGTAGCAGCACGTCCCACGCGCAGCATTTGCGTCGTCCGGAAGATCGCCGCGTCGGCATTGGCAAGTGTGCCGGCGCGCCGCGCATTATCCAGTTCCGACCACGCCTGCGAAAACTGCACGATCAGCGAGGCGGCAAAGGCGACGGCAATGATAACGAATGCACCGGTCAGCAAAGCGCCGGCCGTCAAAACGCGCGACTTCATTATCACTGACCTATTACTTGCGATCCAATCGTCGCAAAGTAATCGGATACCAATAATGAAGTCATAATGTCACAGCCGCCGGCACGACAGCGTTAGTGCTTTGCTATCATGCCGGATCCGTCCGCAAACCGACTGTCAGGGCTTCTTGAGGCAGAGCCCGACCGTCGGAGAGGTCGCGCACTTCATGCCGTCCGGGACGCCCCCGCTCGGGCAGAACAGTGATACCAGCGTCTCGTTGGCCTCGCAGCTGACCGATCCATCCGCCTGAACCGCGCGCAACGTGACCGGCGCGGCCTCGCCCTTGTCGCCCTTTTCACCGGGTGTGCCGGGGGCTCCCTGCGGACCTTGCGGCCCCTGGGCGCCGGCCTGGCCCTGCACGCCCGGTATGCCCTGCACGCCTTGCGCGCCCTGCGGCCCTGCCGGCCCCTGCGCGCCGACGTCGCCCTTCGGCCCCGCCGGGCCGGGATCGCGACCGCAACCGGCCAGCATCAACGCAACACCGATCGCCAGGATAGGAATGACTTTCATAACGCCCCCAGTTGATTGATTTTCAACGCCGCGATGCACGGCGCCACACCAAGCCGGCGAACCCGATCGGGTTCCAGCGCTCACATCATACCGGCGGCGGGGCTGAAGAAAAGATGCCGTCTCAAGGTTCGCTAGCCCATGACGCCGCAGACGCGAAGCGCCCGTCAGCCGGCATTGCCGGTCCTGGCGCGCGATACAAGCTCGATCATCTTCGCTTCGTCATCATCGGGCGCATAGGCTTTGGCGTTGTCATAGGCCTGCACGACGGCACGACCGACCAGTGGCGAAGCCCGCAACAGGCTCTCGGCCAATCTCACGGCGTAGGCCGCATCCTTGTGCCGCAACGCGGCTGTAAAGGTCGCGCCGGCGAAATTGCGTTCCACCATGCGGCGGGAATGCCGGATCACGCCGGGGCTGGCGGTGACGCCGGTTTCGATCGACTCCAGCACCAGTTTCATGTCGAGCCCGGCCTGCTCGGCGATGGCGAGGCCCTCGGCCAGCCCGGCGATTTGGATCGCCCCCATCAGATTGTTGACCAGCTTGTAGACCGTGCCCGAGCCGATTGGCCCGAAGTGCCGGATCGTGGAGCCGATCGGCGCAAGGTACGGCTGGGCGCGCCGCAGATCCGCAGCGTCGGCGCCGACCAGCAACGTCAGGCTGCCGCTCGCGGCGGCTTCCGGCAGGCCGGTGACCGGGCAATCGAGATAGGCGAGACCACGCCCCGTGAGTTCGCGACCTAGGTCGAGGGCGTGCTGGTGCGAAACGGTGGAGCATTCGATCGCCAGCGCGCCGGCCCTGGCCGTGCTCGCCGCACCCTGCTCGCCGAGCCATACCGCGTGCGAGGCCGCATCGTCGGCGACCATGGTGACGATCGCGTCGGCGCCGGCCGCCGCGTCCGCCGGTGACGACGCCAGCCGCGCGCCGCGCGCGATCAGTTCATCAGCCTTGGCGAGGTTCCGATTCCACAGCGCGACCGAAAAGCCGGCGTCGAGATAGCGCCCGGCCATGCCATGGCCCATGCGGCCCAGACCGATGAATGCGACATGGGCCATCGGATCAGTCGACGTCGTCGATGGCGCCTGGCGAGGTGCCGAAGGCGCGCTGAGCCAGCGTCGCCGCCATGAAATCATCGAGGTCGCCATCGAGCACGCCGGAGGTGTCGGATGTCTGCACGCCGGTGCGCAGATCCTTCACCATCTGATAGGGCTGCAGCACGTAAGAACGGATCTGGTGGCC
>NZ_JANXTC010000267.1:0-31252 GCF_025356345.1 Tardiphaga sp. | reverse complement strand
CGCGACGTTTCGGCTGCATCCAGGACGCCAAGGCGTTCTGCCGCGGCTTCTTCGACTGGTACAATCAGGTCCATCACCATGCCGGAATAGGCCTGATGACGCCCGACCAAGTACACTTCGGTCAGGTCGACCAGGTCCATGCCGCCCGCCAAATCACGCTCAACGGTGCCTACAACAGAAACCCCGAACGTTGCGTCAGAAAGCAGCCTGAACCGCCTGCGAAGCCGATCGCGACCTGGATCAATCCACCCGCGGACCGACATCCAATTCGAGCCTAAATACAAAAATGGACTGTCTCATAATCGTTGACACGTTCCGTGATGTCGTCGCCGATCAGGTGGAGGGTGTCGCCGCCGGCGGCTACCCGGTTTACCGCGCAACGGTCCGAACAAAGAAGGCCGGGCGGACCGTCCGTTATGAATTGAGCGAACAGACTTCCTAGGCGGTCGATGACCATTTAGTTAGAGGCTTCCAAAAAGGGGCCCGAAGCAGTGAGCATATCGATAAATTTACCGATGGGGCGCGTGGAATGGCCGATGGTGCAAAACGGAAACTCGATGCTGGACTGCTCTGCTTTAGAATTCGTGCCTAACCATCTCGGCGTGCCTGTCGACACCTGAGGGCGGAGCGAGCCCGTGGACTGCGTCACCGCAACTCACCTATGACCGCGTTTCCCGCAGCTATAATGATCGTTCAAGGAGCGACAATCGCAGTTGTCTCCGACAATCGCGCGCGATGACAACCTATCCGGCGCGCGGCGCTCGAAGCATGACGGAATTAAGTCGTTCAGTGCAGATAAAAATATCGTTCTGACTGATCCAGTTCGATACCCGTTGCGTAGACCTTCAAGCACGGTCCGTTCATCCATCGAAACCACTGCTCGCTAGATCGAGCACCCGTGCCACGGCTCATCTGACAATTGATCTGTCGTCTTCCACCCCGACCATGGAACGCAACGAAAGCGTCTCCGTGGATCGGTATCTTCTGCGATCCGATAAATTCACCCAACAGGAGTTCAAACCCTATGCACGATATCGTCGATACAGCGGTTGCCGCTGGCAAATTCGGAACACTCGTGGCTGCCGTCCAGGCCGCCGGCCTTGTGGAGACACTAAAGGGCGCAGGCCCGTTTACCGTGTTCGCGCCCACCGATGACGCCTTCGCAAAGCTTCCGGCCGGCACCGTCGAGGACCTGCTCAAGCCCGAGAACAAGGCGAAGCTGGTTGCGATCCTGACCTATCACGTGCTTCCCGGGAAGGTGATGGCCGCTGACATCGCCGGCAAGACGATGCACGTCAAGACCGTCGAAGGCAGCGAAGTGGCTGTCGACGCCACCTCGGGCGTGAAGGTAGATGGCGCGACCGTCGTGATTGCCGACGTGGCCGCTTCCAATGGCGTGATCCACGCGATCGATCAAGTCATCATGCCGAAGCACTAAGCACACCTAGTGGTCTGGACGGCATCCGGCTGGCGGATGCCGTCCAGATCAGACCCGCTTGCGGGCGTCACTACCACGGCCGAGATCACGGTTGCGACCTGCACGATAGCTGCGACAAACCCTGTTGCCATCCGGTCGGGTCAGGGTCGTCGCGAGGACGAAAAACGCGAGCTGCCATCGACCGAACAACCAGAACGATGCCTATCAAGCGTACGGTTTAATGACCCAGCCAACAACTGGACGCGCTCGACAATTCCCATAAGGGAGACCGTCAGCGCCGCAAGTCTCACGAACATAACCTGTATGACGCGCGTATAGATGGCCGTGTCGCGACGGCAACCACTCCTGACATGGAACTCTGGCGCTCACGATGAACGCATTTTGGAGGCGGCATTGCATGGCCCGCGGTAGTTCGTCTGGCGCTGGTTGACGCCACCGTACCCCAGATCGCATCCTTCACAGGTCATAGCCTAAAAAACGTTGAGGAGATCCTGGACAAGCACTATCTCGGCCGCGATGTGAAACTCGCTGTAGCCGCTGTGATGCGCCTGAACGAGAACGAAGAACGATCAAAATTTGTAAAATGAGATGTAAAACGTTCGAACCGTTCCGTTTTGTTCTATCGGAAGTATTTCTTAAAACCCCTGCGCCGCAGCGCTTAAGGGGTGGTGGGCGCACCAGGGCTCGAACCTGGGACCCGATGATTAAGAGTCATCTGCTCTACCAACTGAGCTATGCGCCCGGATCCGATCCGGAAGTCCATCCCTCACGGGACGGCGTCGTTTAGCAAAGCGATCCGGGGATGTCCAGCGCATGACAGAACAATATCTTCAGTCCGCGCAAAACCCGCCAGAATGTGAAAAAGCCGCTGAAATTCAGCGGCTTCGTCGCAGTCCTCTGGGTCAGGAGGCAACCGCCGATCAGAGCCGGTCGGGGCCCGGGCCGTGGTCACGGTCGAATCGGCCGGGGCCGCCACGATCATGCTCGTCATCACGATCACGCATGCCGCGATGGCCCTCGCCGCCGGGACGGCCCTCCATGTGGGTCAGGATGGCCAGGCGGCGCTTCTGGCCGTCATCCAGCGTCTTGTAGAGCGGGTCGGCGGTCTCGGCGATGCGCTTCAGGGCGGCCGCCGTAGCGGCCATGGCTTCGGCGTGCTGCTGCAGCCGGGCAACCGGGTTGTCCGGCGTCCGCGGACCCTTGGCGTCGTCGCCGCGCTCATTCTGCCGTTCGGCCATCCGGGCATTGGCGCGGTCGATCCGCAGTTTGGCGAAACCGCGCACCGCCTCTTCCACCGGCGGCCACAATTTGTCCTGGTCCGGGGTCAGTTTCAGCCCGGCATGAACCGCGGCGATCCGCGCATCGGCCAGCGCCGCGCGGTCTTCCGCGTTCATCCGGACGTGATGATGATCATGCCCGTCATGGCGGGCATAGACCGCGGTCGTCCCGGCCAGCGCGAGCACGGCGACACCGGCGAGCAACAATTTCTTCATGGCAGCCTCCATTGGATCGTTGCCTGAAGATGAGCGCGGCCCTCGCCGCTTTCAACTTAAGCTTTGGAAAGGCTGTGGCTGGAGATATCAGCGCCCTGATTTTGTCACAACATGCCGAGCACGCGCGGCAGCCATAGCGAGATCTCTGGCACGAAAGTCACCACGCCGAGGAAGATCAGCATGGTCAGCAGCCAGGGCCATACCGCGATGGTCAGTTCGGTGATGCCCATCTTGGCGATGCCGGAAGCGACATAAAGATTGAGGCCGACCGGCGGATGGCACATGCCGACCTCCATGTTGACCACCATCAGGATGCCGAGATGCACCGGATGGATCCCCAGCTTGACGGCGATCGGGAACAGGATCGGCGCCGTGATCAGCACGATGGAACTTGCCTCCATCACATTGCCGGCGACCAGCAGCAGGATGTTGACGAAAATCAGGAAGGTGATCCAGTTCACCCCCTTGTCCACCATCCAGGCGGTAAGTTGCTGCGGGATCTGCTCCGATGTCATCAGGAACGAGAACAGCACCGCATTGGTGATGATGTAGAGGATCATCGCGCTCATGCTGGCCGATCCCAGCAGCACCCGCGGCACGTCCTTCAGCGTCATGTCCTTGTAGACGAACACCGCGATGACGAAGGCATAGACCGCGCTCATCGCCGCGGCTTCCGTCGGCGTGAACAGGCCGCGATAGATGCCCCCGAGCACGATGACGATCAGCAGCAACCCCCAGACGCATTCACGGAACGCCTTTAGCCGCTCCATCCACGACGCTTTCGGCAGTCGCGGATAGTCGTATTTCCAGGCCCGGTACACCGTGGTGAGACCCAGCAACGTCGCCAGCATGATGCCGGGAATGACGCCGGCGATGAACAATTGTCCGACCGAAGCGGATGTCACGCGCGCGCCGTCCGGACCCAGCGCAACGCTGCCGCCGGTGGCCACCGCGTAGATCACCATCACGATCGACGGCGGGATCAGGATGCCCAATGCGCCCGACGTGGTGATGACGCCCGCGCCGAACCGCTTCGGAAAGCCCTGCGCGACCATCGCCGGTAGCAGGATCGAGCCGATAGCGATGACAGTTGCGGGCGATGAGCCCGAGATCGCCGCAAACAGCGCGCAGGCCATCACGCCGGCGAGGCCCAGTCCGCCGTACCAGTGCCCGACCATCGAGGTCGCGAAATTGATCATGCGCCTGGCGACGCCGCCATGGGTGAGGAAGTTACCAGCCAGGATGAAGAACGGGATCGCCATGATCTCGAAATTCTCGATGCCGGTGAACAATTTCAGCGCCACCGCCTCGATCGGTACCTGGGTGAGGAAAAACAGGAAGGTCAGCACCGTCAGGCCGAGCGCGATCGAGATCGGCATGCCGGTGAGCATGAGCGCGATCAGCAGCGCGAAGATGATCAGGGTGGTCATCGGGCGCCCTCCGGCGTGGGACCAAGCGCCGGATCGACGTCGATGCCTTCAACATGGCTGTGGTCGTGATGCGGCAGGTCGCCGGAGCGGACGTAGTTCAAGGCGACCTGCAGGAAGCGGAAGCACATCAGATAGGAGCCGAGCGGAATGCAAAGGTAGACGATCCAGCTCGGCAGTTCGAGATCGGGGGAGGTCTGGTCGGTCTGCGACAGGCCGATCACGAAGCTCGCGCCCATGGTCCCGATGATGCCGGTGAACAGCGCGCCGCACAGAAGGCCGAACAGAATGGTGCCCTTGCGCCACTTCGGGCTGAGCGCCAGCACCAGCACGTCGACGCCGACATGAATGCCGGTGCGCACGCCATAGGCGGCGCCGAACTTCGCCATCCACACGAACATGTAGATGCAAAGCTCCTGCGCCCAGGACAGATGAATGCCGCTCAGGAATTTGTAGCTCGCCATCGCGCCCGGCCAGGTGCGATGGGTAACGACGAAGTCGGTGGCGTAACGATGCGTGACCGCGATGAAAATGATGATGGTCGCAAGCGCGATCAGGGTTGCGATCAGGGTCTCCTCGAGGCGATCGAGGACTCGCATGAAATATCTCAAATTCTTTCCCCACCGCGGCCGTGCCGTCGAACATTGAAACCATCAGAATGAAGGCTGGTAACCTGCCTGATGGACGAAAGTGGCCCGGACGGACCGGACCACTCTTGTCGTGTCGCCGAATCAGGCGATCCTCGTCAGTTGGTCTTTTCAGTTGGTCTTGGCATTGGCTTCCTTCTGGAAAGCCGCGATCAGATCCTTGCCGACGCGCGACGCCATGTCCTGGGTCACGGGCTCCAGGGCCTTCATCCATTCGGCGCGCTCTTCCGGCGTCAACTCGTAGAAGGTGGTCGTACCAGCCTTCTTCATCGCGACCAGCGCATCGTCGTTTTCTGTCTGCGACAGGCTGTTGGTGTAGACCGTGGCTTCATCCATGGCCTTCTCGACCTGCGGCTTGACGTCCGCCGGCAGCCCGTCCCAAAACTTCTTGTTCACGATCACGGCGTAGCCGATATAGCCGTGGTTGGAGAGTGTCATCTGCTTCTGCACTTCGTGCATTTTCTGCGTGTAGACATTGGACGGTGTGTTCTCATTGCCGTCGACCACGCCGGTCTGCATCGCCTGGTACACTTCGGAGAACGCCAGCACCTGCGGGATCGCGCCAAGCGCGCGCATCTGGGCTTCCAGCACCTTGGACGACTGGATACGCATTTTCAGGCCCTGGAAGTCGGCGACCTTGTGCATCGGCTTGTTGGACGTCATGATTTTGAAGCCATTGTCCCAGTAAGCGAGACCCTTGATGCCCTTGGGTTCCAGCTTGGCGAGCAGGCCCTTGCCGATCGGCCCGGTGGTGATGCGCGTCAGCGCGGCCTTGTCCGGAAGGATGTAGGGCAGATCGAACACCTCGAATTCCTTGACGCCGAGCGGACCGAACTTGGCCAGCGACGGTGCCAGCATCTGCACGGCGCCAAGCTGCAGCGCCTCGACCTCTTCCTTGTCCTTGTAGAGCTGCGAGTTCGGATAGATCTCGACCTTGACCTTGCCGCCGGTATATTTCTCGGCGAGTTCCTTGAATTTCTCTGCGCCCTGCCCCTTGGGCGTGTTCGGCGCCACCACGTGGCTGAACTTGATGACGACGGGCGCTTGCGCGGAAGCAGGCCCGATCAAAGCGAGCGCTGCAACCGAGGCAGCGGCCAGAATGAAGTTGCGCATATGTTTCTCCCGAGTCGCGATCAGGAAGCTCTTGAGCGGCTTCCGACTTGTACGCCAAGCGCAGCAATACAGACGTCAGCCAACAAATGCCATTGCCCCTTCGCAGGGGGCGGCCTGAATAACGTGCTGCAACGCAAAATGCGGCGCCGGAGCACCGCATTAAAGTTAGCGTCAGGGCTTTAGGAAGCCATCAGCTCGCCGCGGCGACCTGTGGCATGTCGCGCTGGCGCTTCATGACGATCTTGTTGAGCGCCCCGAGATAGGCTTTGGCCGAAGCCACCAGCGTGTCCGGATCGGCCGCGCGCGCGGTCATCGAGCGCCCCTCATGCGCCAGCCGCACCGAAACTTCCGCCTGCGCGTCGGTGCCCTGTGTCACCGCGTGGACCTGGTACAGTTCCAGCTTGGCCTCGTGCGGCACCAGCGCCTTGATGCAGTTGAACACCGCGTCCACCGGACCATTTCCCTCGGCCTCCTCCAGCTTCATGACGCCGTCGATGTCGAGCTTCATGGTGGCGCGCTGCGGGCCATGGGTGCCGGCGATCACCGTCAGCGAGGCCAGCTTGATGCGGTCATGCGCGGCCGTCATTTCCTGGTCGACCAGCGCTTCCAGGTCCTCGTCGTAGATGTCCTTCTTGCGGTCAGCCAGAGCTTTGAAGCGCACGAAGGCGTCTCCCAGCTGGTTGGCGCCAAGCTTGTGGCCCATCTCCTCCAGCTTGTGGATGAAGGCGTGGCGGCCGGAATGCTTGCCCATCACCAAAGAAGTCTGCTTCACGCCGACCGTCTCCGGCAGCATGATCTCGTAGGTCTGGGCGTTCTTCAGCATCCCGTCCTGATGAATGCCGCTCTCATGCGCGAACGCGTTGCGGCCGACGATCGCCTTGTTGTACTGCACCGGAAACGAGGTCGCCGCCGACACCACTTTTGAGGCGCGGGTCAGCATGGTGGTATCGATGTTGTTCCAGTACGGCAGCTTGTCGTTGCGGGTCTTGATCGCCATTACGATCTCTTCCAGCGCGGCATTGCCGGCGCGCTCGCCGATGCCGTTGATGGTGCATTCGATCTGCCGGGCGCCGCCGCGGATGCCGGCCATCGAATTGGCCACCGCCATGCCGAGGTCGTTGTGGCAGTGCACCGAGAACACCGCCTTATCGGAGTTCGGCACGTTTTCACGCACCCGCTTGAACAGGTCGTAATATTCTTCCGGCACCGAATAGCCGACGGTATCGGGAATGTTGATGGTGGTGGCGCCAGCCTTGATGGCGGATTCGATACAGCGGCACAGGAAGTCGAATTCGGTACGGGTGCCGTCTTCCGCCGACCATTCGACGTCGTCGGTGTGGTTGCGCGCACGCGTCACTGACGAGATCACCAGATCATGGACCGCATCCGGCTCCATCTGCAGCTTGAACTTCATATGCACTGGCGAGGTGGACAGGAAGGAATGGATACGTCCGCGCTTTGCCGGCTTGATCGCCTCGGCGCAGCGGTCGATGTCCTTGGCACCCGCGCGCGACAATCCGCAGATCACCGCATTCTTGCTGCGCTTGGCAATTTCGTGCACCGCCTCGAAGTCGCCATCAGAGGCAATCGGGAAGCCGGCCTCGATGACGTCGACGCCCATCGCGTCCAGCATCGCCGCGATATCGAGCTTCTCCTCGAAGGTCATGGTGGCGCCAGGGCACTGCTCGCCATCGCGCAGGGTGGTGTCGAAAATGATGACGCGGTCCTTGCCGGACTTGTCCTGAACGGACGGGGTGGTGGTGGTCATGGGAATATTCCTTGGGTCGGGGGTGCCGCGGTCCGGGCGCCGGAGGGAGCTGAAAATCTCACGAACCCCTGAGTGCCCAGGCCAAATGGCCCAGACGGCGCTCAGGGGCAGATAAGAAGAAGCAGCCCGCCGAGAAGGGTGGACAGCAGCGCAGCCGGAATCGCTTCGGAACCAGTGGCGATTGCCCCTGTCCCGTGAACTCCAACCATTTCGCTGCGAATCAGCATCGCCACACCTTCAAGCCCACACTCTCGACTCAAACCCTTGACGGTTTATTGCCGCAGCGAGCATGAACCGTTGTAAACGCAAAAGGCGCGACGCCGCAACGGCTAAGAGGGTCAGGATAGCTGACCTACAATCCGCCTTTTGACGCGTCCTCACGCCGCGTTCACTGAATCCAGGAATTTACCGACCTCGCGCTTTAGCCGGCTGCTTTCGCCGGACAGGGAGCGGGCGGCCGAGAGCACCAGCGAGGACGCAGACCCCGCTTCGCTGGCGCCGCGCTGCACATGGCTGATATTGGCGGAGACCTGCTGGGTGCCGTCGGCGGCCTGCTGCACATTGCGGGAAATTTCCTGGGTCGATGCGCCCTGCTGCTCCACCGCGGCGGCGATGGTGGCGGCGATCTCCGACATCTTCCCGATCGTCGTGCCGATCTCGCTGATCGCCGTCACGGAATCCTGCGTCGCCGTCTGGATGCCGCTGATCTGGGCGCTGATCTCGCCGGTGGCCTTGGCCGTCTGCTCGGCGAGCGCCTTGACCTCGGAGGCCACCACCGCGAAGCCGCGGCCCGCCTCGCCCGCCCGCGCAGCCTCGATAGTGGCGTTCAGTGCCAGCAAATTGGTCTGCGATGCGATGCTGTTGATGAGTTCGACGACATCGCCGATCCGCGCCGCGGCCCTGGCCAGTTCGCCGACCCGGTGATTGGTCGTCTTTGCCTGCGCGACGGCGTCGTTGGCGATCCGCGCGGAATTCTGTACCTGGCGACTGATCTCGTTGACCGTCGACGACATTTCCTCGGTGGCCGAGGCCACCGACTGGACGTTGGTCGAGGCTTCTCCCGAGGCCGCGGCCACCATGGTCGTCAGTCTCTGCGAGGTTTCGGCGGAGGCGGTCAGCCGTGCCGCCGACGATTCGAGTTCGGTCGAGGCCGAGGCGACGGTCTCGACGATATCGCCGATCAGCGCCTCGAATTCGCGGGTGAACTGATCGACGCGCCGCCCGCGCTCGATCTTGGCCTGCGCCTCGACGGTCGCCGCCGCGTCATCAGCCTGCTTGGCAATCAACGCCTGTTTGAAGACCTGCAACGTGTCCGCCATGGCGCCGATTTCGTTCATCTCGCCCTGATGCGGGACCTCGGCGGTGAGGTCGCCGGCGCCGAGTGCCCGCATCGGGGTGATGATCGAGCCGATGCCACGCGATACGTCGCGGATCATGTAGATCGCCGCGCCCACACCGATGATCACAGCCAGCGCCAGCAAGCCCACCACGATCTTCATCGCGGTCTGGTAACTCTCGGCCGCTCGCAAGCCGACGGCATCGGCGCCGTTGTTTTTCAGCGCGATGTTTTTCAACAGCGCATCATCGGCCTTGACGCTGAGCTGAGTGACCTGGGCGTTCAGATCGCGGGCCTCGTTGATCTCGTTCCGAAGCGACAGCGCCATCACCCGCTTCACTTCGCCGACATAGTCCGCCCACAGCCGGCTGAATTCGTCGTAGTTGGCGCGCTCCTCGGCAGAGGCGATCATCGGCTCGTAGGCCTTGCGCGCTTTGTCCAGCGCCTCGGCGAAGCGGTCCATAATGGTTTCCTGGCGGCGCTTGCCGGCCTCGTCAGCGGCCAACAGGTGGTTGCGCAGCGTGGCGCGGTAGGTGATGGTCGACACCCGGATCTCACCAAGCACGCGCACCCCGGGCAACCAGCTCTCGACGATCTCGACCGTGGCGCCATTGATCGCGCTCATCTGCCGAATGGCCAGGGCTCCCATGCCGCACAGCGCAATCAGCAGGAACGAGACCACAACCGTGATCTTGTCGCGGATAGAGAGCCTGGCGAGCATCTTGCCACTCCTGGGAAATCAAAAAGACGTTGATCGCGGCTTCAATACGGAGGAAACGCCGGCGAACAGATTGTTAGATCGAATGGTCAAGCGTAACTCCCGCGTATTAAACTACCATTAAGGATGGTCACCGCCTGTCTTTCGGCTCCGGATCACGCGTAATGAGGACAAGATGACGAATTTCCTGAAGGGCCTATCGGCTTTCCCGATCACACCGGCCGATGCCGCGGGCCAGGTCGACACATCCGCGCTGAAACGGTTGCTGACGCCGCTGGTGGCGGCGCGGGTCGATTCGATCGGGCTGCTCGGCAGCACCGGCAGCTACCCGTTTCTGTCGCGGGGGGAGAGGCGCCGCGCGACGGATGCCGCGCTGGAACAAGCCAATGGCCAAGTGCCTGTGCTGGTTGGGATCGGCGCGTTGCGAACCGACGAGGCCATTGCGCTGGCGCAGGATGCCAAGGCTGCTGGTGCTGCCGCAGGCCTGCTGGCCCCGGTGTCCTACACGCCGCTCACCGACGCCGAGGTGTTCGAGCATTTTTCCGCCGTCGCCGCCGCGAGCGACCTGCCGATCTGCATCTACGACAATTTCGGCACCACGCATTTTCGCTTTTCCGCCAACCTGATCGGGCGCATCGCGCACATCCCCGGCGTCGTGTCGGTCAAGAGCGCGGCGCCAGCGGCCGACCTCGTCGCCGGCCATCTCGCGCAATTGCGCGCCGTGGTGCCACCGGGTTTCTCGGTCGGGTTCTCTGGCGACTGGCATGCGACCGAAGCGTTGATCGCCGGCGGCGATGCCTGGTACGGCGTCGCTGCCGGACTATTTCCCAATGCTTGCCTGGCCATCGTGCGCGCGGTGCAAGCGGGTGACGTCGCCGAGGCGCGTCGGCTCGACAACGCGATGCAGCCGCTGTGGGCGCTGTTCAAGGAATTCTCCAGCCTGCGGGTGATGTACGCCGCGGCCGCGATCAAGGGCGTGGAGGCTGTGCCGCCGCGACCGATTTTGCCGTTGCCGGACGTGGTGCAAGCAAGGATCAGGACTGTGTTGAGGGAATTGGCGCTTGGATAGCTAGCCGCACGCCCGATGTCGTCCCCGCGACGGCGGAGACCCAGACGCCCAGTCGCCCGTAGCGGCACAGCGCAGATTCCGTTGTGCTATCAAAACCTTCGGAGGTTATGCGTTTCCGCCTTCGCGGGGGACGACTCGCGGAAACGATCTCACGCCTTCGCGGGCACCTTCTTCGTCACGGCCTTGGCCTTTTTCTGTCCGGTCTTCATCACCACCGCCTTCGGCTCCGCGACCGGCGCCTCCTGTTCCAGCGCTTCGCGAATCGGCGTGAGCTTCTCCAGCGCCTCCCCATCCACCAGCGGGAATTTCAGATCAAGCTTTTCCAGCGCGCTGACGATGGTCGAGCCGATCACTACCCGGGCGAACCATTTATGGTCCGCCGGCACCACATGCCACGGCCCGTGCGCGCTGGCGGTGCCCGCGATCATGTCCTGATAGGCGTGCTGGTACTTGTCCCACATCTCCCGCTCGGTGATATCAGCGGTGGAAAACTTCCAGTTCTTGGCGGGCTCATCGAGCCGGTCGAGGAAACGCAGGCGCTGCTCCTCCTTCGAGACATTGAGAAAGAACTTCAGCACCACGGTGCCATTGCGCGCGAGATACTTCTCGAACGCCGAGATATCCTCGAAACGGTCGCGCCAGATATTCTTGGTCACCAGCTCATGCGGGATCTTCTGGTTGGCCAGAATCTCGGGGTGCACGCGCACCACCAGGCATTCCTCATAATAAGAGCGGTTGAAGATGCCGATCCGGCCGCGCTGCGGCAGATGGACGGTGCTGCGCCACATGAAGTCGTGATCGAGCTCGTTCGAGGACGGCGTCTTGAACGAGGTTACCTCGCAGCCCTGCGGATTGATGCCGTCGAACACGCTCTTGATGGCACTGTCCTTGCCGGCGGCGTCCATGCCCTGAAAGATCAGTAGCAGCGACCAGCGATCCTGCGCATAGAGCTTCTCCTGCAGCTCGGAAAGCCGAACCCGGTTGGCCTCGATGATCTTCTTGCCGGTTTCCTTGTGTAGCCCGCCCCGCTCGCCGGTATGATGCCCATCGAGCTGAAACGCCTTGCCGCCATCGACGCGAAACGGCTCGACATAGGGTTTCAGAGCGGACGCGGTGGATTTCGTCATGGGGTGGGAAACTCCGGGGAACGAGTTTCTAGTCTACCTCGCCGGGACACCGGGCGCCAGCCACCCGACCGGATCGCCGAACCGCGCCGCCAGATAGGCCGTTACAAAGACCGGCATGGCCGTCGAAAAATCGCCGGCACCACGCACCAGATGGATAGCGCAGAGCTCCGGCGATATCTGCCGCGCCAGATTGCTTTTGATCCGCCTGCGCAATGCTTCGGCCACCATCGGCACTTCCAGCAGACGGATCATGGCAATCGACGACGGCGTAACGACGCAGTGCCACTCCTCCGCCGCGATGTAATCCGCAGGCAGCAGGCCGACCTCCTCCTCGATTTCACGCGCGACACTGCCCGGAATATCCACCGTCGTTCCGCGCAGATCGCTTTGATCCGGCGTGCCAGCCGGGAAATAGACTTTTCCAGCATTGGCGGTATGGGACCCCATCTCTCCGAGCACGAACGCGCCGTCCTCGCCGCGTAGCGCGCCCATGCCGAAGCCGTTGAAGACAGACTTGTCGGGGCAGCCGAAATCTCGCCACGCTAGGAAGCTGGCGAAGTCGGTCTCGAAGTATTCGGCACTAAAGCAGCCTGCCGAAAACACCGGATGTCGCGCCAGCAGAATACGGCCGTTGAAGAGGTCCGGCTTTTCGCTTTTCTTCTGCGAAAAATACGCTGCGATCTCGTCGCGGCGCTCATCCGCGAAAGCCCATGGCGATGGCCTGAAGGACAGGTCGAGCGCCGTGACGCGGTGGATGATGGGAGCCGTCGTCATGCCCTCATCCGCAACGAGCTATTTCGCATTCGTTCCCATCGTCCTGGCGGCTTGCTCGACATATTTGTTGGTGTAGGTCTTCTTCACGTCGATCCCCGCTTTGGCGATATCCGGCGAACTTTCGCTAAACACCGCCAGCACCGCTTCGGCGCCCTTGGGGTCCATCCGGCCATCGACCGAGTACATCGGGATCGTGTTCTTCAAGGCGGCGAGATACAGCTCCTTGTTCTTGCCGACGATCTCGACCGGCATCTTCGCCATGATCTCTTCCGGCGAGTGCGAATGGATCCAGGTCAGCGTGTTGAGGATCGCGTTGGTCATGCCCTGCACTTCCTTCTCGTGCGCGTTCACCCACGCCACCGTGCTGTACAGCGCGCCACCGGGGTACTCGCCGGAAAACACCGCCATCGTATCGTGCTGCGTGCGCGTGTCGCTGAGGATGCGCAGATCCTTGTAGCTGCCCTGCAATACGGTCACAGCGGGATCGAGCATCACCGCGGCGTCGATCTGGCCCTGCTCCATCGCCGCCACCGAGGTGGCGCCGAGCCCGACGCCAATCACCGCGACGCTGGCGGGATCGAGGCCGTTCTTCTTCAGCATGTACTTCAGGAAGAAGTCGGTGGAGGAGCCCGGCGCGCTAACGCCGACCTTCTTGCCGGCAAGGTCCTTGATCGACTTGATTTCCTCGGTGTGTTTCGGCGACACTACCAGCACCAGGCCGGGGTAGCGGTCATAGACCACGAAGGACTGCAATTCCTGCTTCTTGGCGGCGAGGTTGACGCAATGGTCGAAATAGCCCGACACCACGTCGGCGCTGCCGCCAAGCACCGCCTTCAGCGCATCGGAGCCGCCCTTGAGATCGACCAGTTCGACCGCGAGCCCGGCTTTGTCGAATTCGCCGAGTTGTTTGGCCAGAACGGTCGGCAGATAGCACAGGCAGGCACCGCCACCGACGGCGATGGTGACCTTGCTCTGCGCCGAGGCCAGGTCTGACATCAGCAGGAGGGCAAACAGCGGCGCCAGCAGCCGGCCGAAAGAGATTGTCATGATGGGCTCCCTGATCGTTCTTTGTTCACAGGATAGAGGAGCAGGAATGGTTTGAGAAGCGCACGTGCGGCTGGTCAATCGCCATTCGGCGATCTAGCATTTGCCGCTAACAGCCATAATTCGGGGGAAACGTTCATGAACCGCACCACTACGCACCTTGCGATCGCCGCCGCCTTTGTTGCCGGCGGCCTCGTCACCCACGTCGTCCTGCCGGCGATCGCCGCCGAGAATATCGTCGCCCAGGTGATCCACGTCCCGGAACTGACCGGCGACGCGCTGGGCCCGGCCTCGGCCACCGGCTTCCGTTCGAAGAGTTTCATGGCCGCCGACGGCGCCACGATTGCGATCCAGGACGGCAACGTACCCAAGCACTTGCACCCCAACACCAACGAGATCCAGTACATCCTCGAAGGCTCGGGCACGATCTGGCTCGGCGACCAGGAAGTCGCGGTCAAGGCCAGCGACCTCGTCATCATCCCGAAGGGCACCGCGCATGCCGGCACCAAGCCGGACGGCCGCCCCTTCAAGTCGATCGCGATCAAGACCCCGCCGCAGGCCGCGGATGATACCAAGATGCTGCCGTGAGTGAAATCGTCATTCCGGAGCGCGAGCGGCGCGAACCCGGAATGACGCCCGGCCTAATTTGCGATCGCCACCGGCTTCCACACCAGAAGTCGACGCTCGACCAGCGTCACCGCGAGATCGATCAGAATGACAAACGCCGACAGCACGATCATGCCGGCGAATACGCCGGCGACGTCAAAGGTGCCTTCGGCCTGCTGGATCAGATAGCCGAGGCCTGCGGCGGAGCCGAGATATTCGCCGACCACCGCGCCGACCACCGCGAAGCCGACGGCGGTATGCAGCGACGAAAACATCCAGGACAGCGCCGAAGGCCAGTAGACATGGCGCAACTGCTGGCGTTCGCTCATGCCGAGCATCCGCGCATTGTCGACCAGCGTCGCGCTGGTCTCCTTGACGCCCTGATAGACGTTGAAGAACACGATAAAGAACACCAGAGTCACTCCGAGGGCCACCTTCGACCAGATGCCGAGCCCGAGCCACAGCGTGAAGATCGGTGCCAGCACCACGCGCGGTAGCGCATTGACCATCTTCACATAGGGATCGAACACCGCCGCGACGCGCGGCTGCCGCGCGAACCAGAAGCCGATCGTGACGCCGCCGAACGAGCCAATCACGAATGCCAGCAGTGATTCCAGAAGGGTGATGCCGAGATGTTTCCAGATCACGCCGGAGGCAAACCAGGCGACGATCTGGCTGGCAACATCGACCGGATTCGAGAAAAAGAACGGCGGCAACCACATCCGGCCGAAGATCGGCACCGTGGTGAGCAGCTGCCACAGACCGAAAAACACCACAGCAACCAGTATTTGACACAGCAACAGTGTGAACCGGCTCATGACATCGCCCCCGCCGATTGCGCGTAGCCCTTCATCACCTCGTCCTTCAACACATCCCAGATCTCCTTGTGCAGCGCATGAAACGCCGGATCGAGCCGCACTTCGAAGATGTCGCGCGGCCGCGACAGCGGCACCTTCCAGTCGCCGATGATGCGCGAGCCGGGCCCCGCCGACATGATCACCACGCGGTCCGCCAGCGCGATGGCTTCCTCGAGGTCGTGGGTCACGAACAGCACGGCCTTGCGTTGCGCGCTCCACAATCGCAGCAGCAGATTGCCCATGATCTGCCGGGTCTGCGCGTCGAGCGGGCCGAATGGCTCATCCATCAGCAGAATCTTCGGATCGCGGATCAGCACCTGCGCCATGCCGACGCGCTTTCGCTGTCCGCCCGACAGCATGTGCGGATAGCGGCTGCCGAAGGCATCGAGGCCGACCGAGGTCAGCCAGTCCTGCGCGCGCGACAGCGCCTCGCCGCGCGCCACCCCGGCGATTTCGAGGGCCAGCGCGATGTTGTCCAGCGCGGTCTTCCAGGGAAACAGCGCGTCGGCTTGAAACAAATAGCCGGCCTGATGGTTCAGTCCGGTGAGCGGCGTATCGAAGATCCGGACCGCTCCGGCCGCCGGCTTCAGCAGGCCCGCAGCGACATTCAGCAGCGTGGACTTTCCGCAGCCGGTGGGACCTACAATGGCGACGAATTCGCCATCGGCCACCGACAACGTTGCCTGCTCCACGGCTGTGTAGACCCGCGTCGTGCCGACGCCAAAGGCCACTGTCGCGCGGTCAAGCGCCACCGCTATTGCTGTCGCGGCTGCCTGCACGCGCGTCTCCCGTTACTGTCGTTGCCGATGGCTTAGCGTTCTGGCGACAACAATTCAACGCCCCCTCGGGTTTGGCGGGCTGGCCCGGCCGTGGTAGTCGGACAACATGACCAGCGCTCCCCTGATCGCCTTCACCGATGTAAGCAAGAGCTTTGACGGCGGTGCCGTGAAGGCGGTCGACGACGTCTCGCTGGACATCGCCGAAGGCGAGTTCCTCGCCATTGTCGGCGGCTCCGGCTCCGGCAAGACCACGCTGCTGCGGCTCGCCAACCGGCTGATCGATCCCTCCAGCGGCACCGTCACGGTCGCCGGCGAGGATGTCGCTTTGAGCGATCCGATCGGACTGCGACGCCGTATCGGCTATGTGTTCCAGAGCGGCGGGCTGTTTCCGCATCTGAGCGTCGCCGACAATATCGGCATCACGCCAAAATTGCTGGGCACGCCGGCCAATGAAATCGCGGATCGCGTCGACGAGTTGCTCGACCTCGTCCGCCTCGACCGCACACAACATCGCGACCGCTTTCCGCACGAACTGTCCGGCGGCCAACGCCAGCGCGTCGGCGTCGCGCGCGCGCTGGCTGCCCGTCCCCGCATCGTGCTGATGGACGAACCGTTTGGCGCACTCGATCCCTTGACCCGCGATGCGCTCGGCGACGATTTTCGCGCCCTGCATGACAGGCTTGGCCTCACCACCATCATGATCACCCACGACATGACCGAGGCGATCCTGCTCGCTGACCGCGTCGCGGTGATGCGCAGCGGAAAGCTGTTGGCGCAAGGCACGCCGACTGAACTCTCTGACAGCACCGACGCCTATGTCGGCGAGTTGCTGGGAACGCCAAGGCGACAGGCCGAGCGGCTGCAAATGCTGTTGCCCCGCCAGGCGGCAGGCGGCCCGGCATGAGCCTGTTCAGCGATCCGCGCTGGAGCGAGGCGCTCGGCCATCTTCCGGACTATCTCGGCAATCATGTCCGCGTCAGCGTCACCGCTCTGGCGCTCGGCCTCGTCATCAGCCTGCCGCTGGCGATCATCGCGCGGCACCGGCCGGTGCTGCGCGGCACCCTGCTCGGCCTCGCCAGCGTGGTGCAGACGGTGCCGGGCCTCGCTCTGCTCGCACTGTTCTATCCGCTGCTGCTGGCCCTCGCCGCGCTGTCGCTGAAATATTTCGGGGCCGGTTTTTCGGCCTTCGGCTTCCTGCCCTCTGTGCTGGCGCTGGCGCTGTATTCGATGCTGCCGGTGCTGCGCAACACCATCACCGGCCTCGACGGCGTCGATCCCGCGCTCACCGAAGCGGCGCAGGGCGTCGGCATGACGCCACGGCAATCGTTGTTCATGGTCGAACTTCCGTTGGCGCTGCCGGTGATGATGGCCGGCATCCGCACCTCCGCGGTGTGGGTGATCGGCACCGCGACGCTGTCGACGCCGATCGGCCAGACCAGCCTCGGCAACTACATCTTTGCGGGATTGCAGACGCAGAACTGGGTGTTTGTCCTGTTCGGCTGTTTTGCCGCCGCGCTGCTGGCGCTGGCGGTGGACCAGTTGCTGGCGTTGATCGAGACCGGCATCCGGCTACGCCATAAGATTCGCGTCGCGATCGGCGGTCTCGGCATCCTCGCGCTGGTGCTGGCGACGCTGGCGCCGTCGCTGTCAAATTCCCCCACACGGATCGTGGTCGGTGCCAAGACCTTCACCGAATCCTACGTGCTGGCCGCCTTGATGGCGCAGCGACTGCAGGCAGCGGGCGTCCCCGCCAGCACCCGTGAAGGGCTCGGCTCCAACGTCATCTTTGATGCGTTGGTGACCGGCGACATCGACGTCTACATCGATTATTCCGGCACGCTGTGGGCCAACCAGTTTCACCACACCGACATCGTCCCGCGCGAGCAATTGCTGGCCGGCCTGAAGGACACGCTGGCAAAAACGAACATCACGCTGCTCGGCGAGATGGGCTTCGAGAACGCCTATGCGCTGGTGATGCCGCGCCAGAAGGCCGAGGCGCTCGGCATCAGGAGCGTCGCCGATCTTGCCGCGCGTGCGGCAACCATGACCATCGCCGGCGACTATGAGCTCTTCTCACGGCCAGAATGGGCCGGACTGCGACAGGCCTACGGTCTCGCCTTCCGCGCCCAGCGCACCATGCAGCCCGACTTCATGTATGCCGCGGTGGCGTCTGGTGAGGTTGACGTCATCGCCGGTTACACCAGCGACGGGCTGATCGCGAAATACGATCTGGTGGTGCTCGACGATCCCCGCCACGCCATCCCGCCCTATGACGCGATCCTGCTGCTGTCCGGCAAGCGGGCGAGTGATGAGAGATTAAAGGCCGCGCTGCAGCCGCTGCTGGGAAGCATCGACATCGCCACGATGCGCGAGGCCAACCTGCGCGCCGCCGGCGGCGACGGCGACAGTTCGCCGGCCGCGGTAGCACGGTGGTTGTGGGAGAAAATCAAAAAGTAGGATGGATGTGGCTTCGCTTCACCCATCCTATGACTCACCCCGGTCATTGCGAGGAGCGAAGCGACGCGGCAATCCAGGAGCCAAAAGCGAAGAACTGGATTGCTTCGTCGCAAGGGCTCCTCGCAATGACGATCGTGGATGTGGCCCCTGGCTCAAAGGTTCTTGATCATACCGGCGTCAATCAACAGCCGGTTGAAGCGCCGCGCTTCGGCGCCGTCCTTGCAAGCGTAGAACATGCCCTTGCAGCGGATCATGATCTTCTTCTGCTCCTCGAACGACGGGTCGAGCGGGATTCCGGCGGCTTCCTGGATCACCAGCGGCAGATAAGGCCCGTCGATCGTGTCCATGATCGCCTCGCTCTTCACCGGCTCGAAATTGATCGCATCGATCGCGTAATACGTGGCGTAATAGCGCGGGTCATAGGCCATCAGCTTCTTGCCGATGCCGGCCTCGTCCAGCGACGGATCAAGTACGCCGGGGGAAAATTCCGGCTGGTGGTCGCCATAGCGCACGATCAGGAAGGGCTGCGCCGGAAACTGCTTCTTCAGCCGCGCCAGAAACGCGCCGTAATGATCGACGCTCATCGCCTGGCGACGCAGATATTCATCGACCACCGGCACGTTGCCCGGCGCGCGCCAGGATGGCGTCAGCTCGGGATGAAATTTGGTCTCCCAGGGAAAGTGATTGGCAGCGAGGTAGACGAACATGAACAGCGGATTGGCCGGCGGCTGCTCGGCCATCAGCCGCAGCGCGGAATTGTAGAAGAAGCTGTCGGGCTCGACGCCCTTGGCGCCGAGATCCTTGGCATCATAAAAACGCTGCATGCCGGTCGTGGCCTGGAAGTTACGCGCGCTCATGAAGGCGCCGAACGCCGGGTAAACCGACATCGTGCTGTAGCCGCAGCGCCGCAGCGCCAATGGCAGGCCGCGCTCGACGCGGCCCGCGGCGATCCGTGTTACGAAGTACGAGAACCGGCCGAACGAGCGCGCTGACAGCCCGGCCAGCACATTGTATTCGGTGAACCAGCTCGGCCCGCCATTGCTCTCGGCAAGGAATTTTCGCGCCCGGCCGTCGTATGAATTAAAGTAGCTGCCATAGCCCGCCGGCGTCCGGATGCCCGCGGCCTGGCGGATATCGAACGAGGATTCGTCATGCACCATGATGATGTGCGGGCGCCGCCCGGCCGGATGGCAGGAATCCTCCAGCGGCATCTTCAGCCGCTCGGTGACGACGGCGTCGGAATCCATAAAGCCGTAATTGGCAAAGTCGGACACCGCGGTGACGCCGGAGCGCGCGAATTTCGACAGATAACCGTCGTCGTAATAGCCGCGCCACGCCTCGTCCGGCCAGGTGAAGGCATAACCCACCAGCGCCGCGAGGCAGGCCAGCGTCGCCGCGGCGGCCGGCAGCCGGCGAATCCGGAACGGATCCAGCCACCACAGCGCATACATCAGCGGCAGCACCACCAGAGCGGCGCCGACCGCGGACCAGCGCAGGTTCGGGAAGATCGTGAACAGGAACGCGGCGGTGTCGCGGTCGATCACCATCAGGTCGACGAAATTGGCGGTCATCTGCACCACGTCGTGCTTCAGCCGCGACAGCAGCACCAGGATCACCACCAGCGTCAGTGACAGCGCAGCGGACAGTGCCGGGCGACGCAGCAGCGCGATCCAGAAAAAATTCAGAATGCCCCAGGCCAGCATGAAGCCGAGCCTCGAGTTGAAGTCGGTTTCGGTCTGGAACATCACCAGCAGCGCGCCGAAATGCGGCGCGGCCACGGCGAGCGGTCGCCAGACGCCGATCGGTGCCGCCGCGGCAGCGGTTGGCGCGGTAGGTACGGGGTTCAGCGGGGGCGCCATGGGGTGACGCTATGATGCCGGCAAGGCCCGGGCCTTGGCTGGCGGCGGCCAGAAGGCGGACGACGCAGCCGGACAGTGCGACGTGTCATAAAAATGTAGTGGAATTGTTATGAACACGCAATGAACTTGACGCCGTCAGCCACTTCCATGCCGGCGTTCCAGGCGGCGTCTTGCGTCGACAGCCACCAGCCATCTCCCGCAAACCAGCAGGTCTCGTCGTCAACCGGATCGACGCGAAATGACCGGACTTGATCCCAGCGACCAGCAAACGCTTCGCGAAGCCGCCGGCTGGCGTCCTCGTCCTGCGGGCCCTGGCAGCCGATGAACTGCGCCCGCATCAGAAACCGGGCGGGCCAGTGCGGCCCCGAGTTCGGCCGCGTGATCATCAGCATGCCGCCGCTGGCCTGTTCCGGCTGTAGCGGAAACACCAGCCGGCCGCCGGGGCGCAACGCATTGAGCCAACTCCGGCTCGGTTGGGTGATGCCGGCGCAGACATAGACTAGATCGACCTTCGGCAGTTGGTCCGCAATGCCGGACAGCGCATGGACTTTGACCTGCGGCCGGTCGCGGAGATTTTCCGTTGCGCACGCGGCCAGCCCGGTATCGATTTCATAGGCCTCGACGCGGCCGTTCGGCCCGACCAGCTCGGCGAGGATCGCGCTGTAGTAGCCGGTGCCGGCACCGACCTGCAGCACCGCGTCGCCCTCCTTCACGCCGGCGGCGTCGAGCCACATCGCATGCGCGCTCGGCATGCCGATATTAATGCCGCGCTCGGCATCGAGCGCGAGCAGGGCATCCTGATAGAGGAAGGCCGGATCGTCGTCCGGCGCCGCGACGTAGACGAAGGCATTGCTCATCAATGACCACGGACCCGGCCCCGCGAACGGCTCGCGCGGCACCGCGGCGAAAGCCGCCTCGATTCGCTTGTCGCGATGTCCGGCAATGAAGCTGGCAAAGAACGTTCGTAGTTTCTGCGATCTGTCATCCATGGAGCAGCTCCGGCGTCGCGGCGGGCTACCATATCTTAATACCACCATCCATCAACGAAAAACGGGACCACGTTGCCGCGATCCCGTCGTTACCTCACCCTCGTGTCCCGGACGCGGTGCGGCACTCTTGTGCTGCGTCGCGTCCGGGGCAGGATCCCTGCTTTGGCGAAGCTTAGTTCTTGGTCTTGTCGACCAGCGCGCCCTTCTTGATCCAGGGCATCATGTCGCGCAGCTTGGCGCCGACGTCTTCGATCGGATGCGCGGCGAGTTTCGCACGCGTCGCCTTGAACGAGGTCTGGTTGACCTTGTTTTCCAGCATCCAGTCGCGCGCGAACTTGCCAGACTGGATATCATCGAGCACGCGCTTCATCTCGGCCTTGGTCTCCGCGTTCACGATGCGCGGGCCGGTGACGTATTCGCCATATTCCGCCGTGTTGGAAATCGAGTAGTTCATGTTGGCGATGCCGCCTTCATAGATCAGGTCGACGATCAGCTTCACTTCGTGCAGACACTCGAAATAGGCCATTTCCGGCGCGTAGCCGGCTTCCACCAGCGTCTCGAAGCCAGCCTTGATCAGTTCGACCAGACCGCCGCACAAAACCGCCTGCTCGCCGAACAAATCGGTCTCGCACTCTTCCTTGAACGAGGTCTCGATGATGCCGGCGCGACCACCACCCACGGCGGAGGCGTAGGACAGGCCGAGATCATGGGCGTTGCCGGAGGCATCCTTGTGGATCGCGATCAGGCAGGGCACGCCGCCGCCGCGCTGGTATTCCGAACGCACCGTATGGCCCGGGCCCTTCGGCGCGATCATCAGAACGTCGAGATCGGCGCGCGGATCAAGCAGGTTGAAGTGCACGTTGAGGCCATGGGCGAACAGCAGCGCCGCGCCCTTCTTCATGTTGTCATGCATGTGCTCACGGTAGATGTCGCCCTGCAATTCGTCGGGGGTCAGCATCATCATGATGTCGGCCCACTTCGAGGCCTCGGCGACTTCCATCACCTTGAAGCCGGCGGCCTCCGCCTTCTGCGCCGAGGTCGAGCCCTTGCGCAGCGCGATCGCGACATCCTTGACGCCGGAATCCTTCAGGTTCAGCGCGTGGGCATGGCCCTGGCTGCCGTAGCCGACGATGCAGACCTTCTTGCCCTTGATCAGGTTCAGGTCGGCGTCACGATCGTAGTAAACTCGCATGGTCGTTTCCTTTATTCGGCAACCTGCTGTCGTTGCCCGTTCGAAGCAGTCAGGGCCGACGGCCGCTGACCATGAATTGCCGCCGGTTTCTAGGGCGACGTAAGCCGCGAGACAAGCCCGCGACGGTGATTTGTGACAGCGGCACTCATGGCTCGTGCAGCACCGGATACAGTGAGGCCACCAGCAGGACGCCCATGGCGATATTGAAGGCGCGCACGGCACGGGGCGATTTTACCAGCGATTGCAGCGAGGTGCCGCATAGCACCCAGCTTGCCGAGGAGGCCGCGCCGAATAACAGCGACAGCGCCGCCTGCACCGCCACGTTCCAGGGATAAGAGGCTATCGCCGCATAGGCGGTAATGGTGCCGATCGCCATCACCCAGCCCTTGACGTTGACCCACTGAAACAGCGCGGCGCCGAGAAACGTCATCGGCCGCCGACGATCGGCCGCGTCGGGATCAGGTGGGGCAGAAAGTGCGATCGCAGCGGCGAGATAGAGCAGATAGGCGGCGCCGGCATATTTCAGCACCGTCTGCAGCACCGGATAGGTCGTGAATACGGCGCCCAGCCCAAGTCCAGTCACCGCGATCATGAACGCGAAGCCGAAAGTTACCCCGGCCATATGCGGGATAGTTCGCCGGAAGCCGAAGTTCAGGCCTGACGACAGCAGCATGATGTTATTCGGCCCGGGCGTGAAGAACATCACCACGGCAAACAGCAGGAAGGCGATGAACAGCGAGTGCGATATCTCCATCACGCCACCTCGACAAGGACAGGCGGTCGCCGCGAGAGCAGCATCACCCCGATGCCGGCGATCACAACCACCATGCCGGCAAGACGCAGCGTCCCGAATTTCTCGTCGAACACGAGCGCCGAGGCCCCGGCACCGATGAACGGCACCAGCAGGGCGAACGGCACGACCTGTGCCGCGGTATAGTTGCGCAAAAGCCGGCCCCAGATCCAGTAGCCGAGCGTCGTCCCCAGCAATCCCAGGGCCAGCACACATCCCGCCACCGCCAGAGAAATTTGCGACAGCGCCAGCCAGGTCACGCGCGGCCCGTCAACCACGAACAAGGCTGTCAGCAGCGGCAGCATCGCGATCAGCCCGATCCAGGCAAACAGGTCGAGCATCGGCACCGCGCGGGCCTGCCGCAGCAGCAGGTTCGATACCGCGAAGCTGACCGGCGCCGTCATCAGCACCGCGAAAGCCACGACGCTGAAATCGTAGCCGACCGTCAGGCAGATCAGCAGCAGCCCGCAGCTCGCGATACCGATCCCGAGCACCTGAATTCGGGTTGGCAATTCGCGCAAAAACAGCGCGGCAAAGGCCACCGTGAACAGTGCCTGACTCTGCACGATCACCGCCGTCAGTCCGGCCGGCACGCCGTGTTCGATACCATAGGTCTGCGCCATGAACTGCGCCACCAGCAGCCAGCTGATCGCAAATACCAGCGTCCATGACATTTTCGGACGCGGCAGCACCACGCACGGCAGCGCCGTGATGGCGAAGCGCAGCGCCGTCAGCAGCGTCGACGACATCTCGTCGAGCGCGATCCGGGTCAGCACGAAGCCAACGCCCCAGATCACCGCCACGGTCACGGCGAGTGCGATATCGAGAGGTTTCATGATTGCGATGCGCGCGAGGCTACATCCCCTCCGGGCCGCGGCTGATGGCGGCGACGCCGGTGCGGGAGATCTCGACCAGGCCAAGCGGCCGCATCAGGTCGATGAACCGGTTGATCTTCGACGAGTTGCCGGTGATCTCGAACACGAAACTCTCGGTGGTTGCGTCGATGACGCGGGCACGAAACGCTTCCGCCAGCCGCAGCGCCTCGACGCGGTGCTCGCCAGTGCCGCGCAGCTTGACCATCGCCAGTTCACGCTCGATCGAGCGGCCGGAGGTGGTCATGTCAACGACGCGATGCACCGGGATCATGCGCTCGAGCTGATGCTTGATCTGGGTGATCACCATCGGCGTGCCGGTGGTGACGATGGTGATGCGCGAGACATGCTTCTGGCTCTCGGTCTCCGACACCGTCAGGCTCTCGATATTGTAGCCGCGGCCGGAGAACAGGCCGATGACGCGCGCGAGCACGCCGGGCTCGTTGGCGACCAGCACCGACAGCGTATGTGTCTCGCTGGCATCGTGGCGGTCTTCCATGAAATAGGCGGAGGCGGGCTGTTCCATTGTCGTCCTCGGTTTCAATCGTCACTCTAGCGTTGCGCCAGGCGCTGTAGCTCCCTCTCTTCTATGGGGAGAGGGTTGGGGTGAGGGGGAGCCGCAGACTCTACAGCCGTGAAGGCCCCTCACCCGATCGTCATTGCTGCGCTTCGCCGGTCACCTCTCCCAACGGGAAGAGGTGAAGTCATCACACCAGCGCGCTGCCGCCAGCGAAGGCGGCCGCGGTGGCTTCGTCATTGGCTTCCAGCGGCAGCAGCATTTCATTATGCGCCTTGCCGGACGGGATCATCGGGAAGCAGTTTTCCAGATTGGCGACGCGGCAGTCGAACAGCACCGGCTTCTTCACCTTGATCATCTCGTGGATCGCGCCATCGAGGTCGCCGGGCTTCTCGACCCGGAAACCGGCGCCGCCATAGGCCTCCGCCAGCTTGACGAAGTCCGGCAGCGCCTCGGAATAGGAATGCGACAGCCGGTTGCCATGCAGCAGCTGCTGCCACTGCCGCACCATACCCATATACTGGTTGTTGAGGATGAAGATCTTGATCGGCAGGTTATGCTGCACCGCGGTCGACATCTCCTGCATCGTCATCTGCACCGAGGCATCGCCGGCGATGTCGATCACCAGCGAATCCGGATGCGCGACCTGCACACCCAATGCCGCCGGCAGGCCGTAGCCCATGGTGCCCAATCCGCCCGACGTCATCCAGCGATGCGGCTCCTCGAAGCCGAAGAACTGCGCCGCCCACATCTGGTGCTGACCGACTTCGGTAGTGATGTAGGTGTCGTGGCCGCGAGTCGCCTCGAACAGGCGCTGGATCGCGAATTGCGGCAGGATCACATCGGCGCTCTTCTTATAGGCCAGCGAATTGCGGGCACGCCAGGTGGTGATCTCCTTCCACCACGCATGGGTGTCCGGCTTCTTCGCTTCCGCCTTGAACACCTGCACGATGTCGCCCAGCACATTGGCGCAATCGCCGATGATCGGCACATCGACGCGGATGTTCTTGTTGATCGAGGACGGATCAATATCGATGTGGATCTTCTTGGAGTGCGGCGAGAACGCATCGGTGCGACCGGTGATCCGGTCATCGAAGCGCGCGCCGACGCACAGCATGACGTCGCAATCATGCATCGCCATGTTGGCCTCGTAGGTGCCGTGCATGCCGAGCATCCCGAGCCAGTTCGGACCGGACGCCGGATAGGCGCCGAGGCCCATCAGCGTCGAGGTGATTGGGAAGCCGGTCAATTCGACCAGCTCACGCAGCAGTTTCGACGCCGCCGTGCCGGCATTGATGACCCCGCCGCCGGAATAGATCACCGGCTTCCTGGCGCCGGCGAGCAGCGCCACCGCCTTGCGGATCTGCGCGGCATCGCCCTTCACCCGCGGCGTATAGGAGACGTGAACGTCGGATTTGCGCGGCGGATGATAGGTGCCGACCGCGAACTGCACGTCCTTCGGCACGTCGACGACGACCGGGCCCGGACGGCCGGTCGTGGCGACGTAGAATGCCTCATGCAGCACCTTGGCCAGATCGTTGACGTCGCGGACCAGCCAATTGTGCTTGGTGCAGGGCCGCGTGATGCCGACCGTGTCGCATTCCTGGAACGCATCATTACCGATCAGGTGCGTCGGCACCTGTCCGGTGATGCAGACCAGCGGGATAGAATCCATCAGGGCGTCGGCCAGCGGCGTCACCATGTTGGTCGCACCAGGTCCCGACGTCACCAGCACCACGCCGGGCAACCCGGTCGAGCGCGCATAGCCCTCGGCGGCATGGCCGGCGCCCTGCTCGTGGCGGACCAGGATGTGTTCGACTTCGGACTGCTGGTAGATCTCGTCATAGATCGGCAGCACGGCGCCGCCGGGATAGCCGAACAAATGCTTGACGCCGTGATCGGCGAGCGCGCGGACGATCATTGCCGCGCCGGTCATCTGGTTGGGATCGTGGGGCTTGTCGGTCATGGCTGGCTCCGGAGGCGCCGATCGGCGCGGCTTGGTAGGTCGTTTCGGACAATAAAAAAGGGCCCCGTCAAGGACCCCAGCACACCGCCTGCGAGTGGATGGCCTCAGCCACCCCCGGCGGTGTGCCTGGGTACGACGATAATAAGAAGCTGGGTAATTTTATTGCGCATGTGAACGCTCGGACTTCCCAAAGATTGCGCGGAACATAGCTGCCAAACCCGGGAAGTCAAGGGAAAGGCGGCAACAAACGCGTGATTTAGAAGCTAGCCGCCCGTTTCGTGTTCGGCTAGCACATAATTCGAGCAGGCAGCCATGCGTGCGGCTTTGTCCTCCCAGGTCATTGCGAGGAGCTAAGCAACGCGGCAATCCAGAAGGCCACTTGCGAAGACTGGATTGCTTCGTCGCAAGTGCTCCTCGCAATGACGGTCAAAGGCTGGCGTCCAACAACGGCCCCGCCGCCTCCAGCGTCATCCATTCAAATTCCGGCAATTGATGCCTAAACCAGGTGAATTGCCGCTTGGCATAATGCCTGGTATCGGCGCGGCCGATCACCGCCGCCTCTTCCAGCGAGAGTTCGCCGGCGAGATGCCGGATCAGCGCCGGCACGCCATGCGCCTTCATCGCCGGCAGCAGCGGATCGAGGTTTCGCGCGGCCAGTGCCGAAACCTCATCGAGTGCCCCTGCCCCCAGCATCACATCGAAGCGCGTATCGATCCGTGCATAAAGCTGGTCGCGCTCCGGCGTCAGGAACAGCGCCGTAAAACTGTCCGGCGGCAGCAGCGGCGGCGGCGCGGCGCGGTGCCAGTCGGTCAGCGAGCGCCCGGTGGCCTCGACCACTTCCAGCGCGCGGGCGATCCGGGTGCGGTCGTTGCGATGCAGCCGCTCGGCGGAGGCCGGATCGCGCAAGCCGAGCTGCGCATGCAGCGCCTCCGGCCCCAAATGCGCCAGCCGCGCGCGAACATCGTCACGCACCTCGGCGGATATCGGCGGCACGTCGGACAGCCCCCGCGTCAGCGCCTTGAAATACAGCCCGGAGCCACCGACGAAGATCGGCAACCGGTTTTCCGCCCGCACCTCCGCCAGTACCTTGGCAGCCTCGGCGACCCAGGCACCGGCGGAGAAATTCACCGCGGCGTCGACGGTTCCATACAGCCGGTGCGGCAGCTCGGCCTCATCGACCTGCGTCGGCCGCGCGGTCAGCACGCGCAGGTCGCGATACACCTGCATGGAATCGGTATTGATGATCACGCCACCATGCGCATGCGCCAGCCGCACCGCCAGCGCCGACTTGCCGCTGGCGGTAGGCCCTGCGATAAGCAGCGCTCTGTGGTCTGGCCCGGAATTCATCATGTCTCTTGTTGCGACCCTGATCTGCCATCCCGCCGATCCCGCCCTCGATAGCACGATCGTCGAAGGCGCGCGCGCGGTGTTGCAAGGCGCCAACGAGGCGCACTGGCTCAGCGACGGCGTCGCCGCCGATATCTTTTTTTCCAGCGACGAAGACATCGCCGTGATCGCCGAACGGCTGCGCGCCGCGCGCGGTGACCTCGCCATCGACGTTGTCGTGCAGCCCCGCGCGACACGGCGCAAGAAGCTGTTTCTGGCCGACATGGATTCCACCATGATCGGCCAGGAGTGCATCGACGAACTCGCCGACTTTGCCGGGCTGAAGGCCCATGTCGCCGCGATCACCGAGCGGGCGATGCGCGGCGAGATCGAATTCGAGCCGGCGCTGCGCGAACGCGTCGCGTTGCTCAAGGGACTGCCCGTCAGCGTCATCGACGAGGTGCTGGCGACGCGGATCACGCTGACCTCGGGCGCGCGCGCATTGGTACAGACCATGCGCGCCGATGGCGCCTACACCTGCCTCGTCTCCGGCGGCTTCACGCTGTTCTCGAGCAAGGTCGCCGAGCTGATCGGCTTTCAGGAGAACCGCGCCAATGAATTGCTGGTCGAGGACGGCAAATTATCCGGCCTGGTCGCCGAGCCGATCCTGGGCCGCGCCGCCAAGCTGGCGACGCTCGACGATCTCCGGGAATCCTTCGATGTCGATGGAATCGACACGCTGGTAGTCGGCGATGGCGCCAACGATCTGGCGATGATCGAAAGCGCCGGGCTGGGTGTGGCCTATCACGCCAAGCCCGCGGTTGCCGCCGCGGCCGCCGCGCGCATCGACCATGGCGACCTCACCGCGCTACTTTATGCGCAGGGCTACAAGCGATCAGAATTTGTGAGCTGAAGGTTCGGGGCGCCGGTGCTTCTTCCCTCTCCCCTTGTGGGAGAGGGTGGATCGAACATGCGGCGCATGTTCGAGACGGGTGAGGGGCAGCATCAAAGCTCGGGGGTCCCCTCATCCGCCTCCGCTTCGCGGAGGCGCCTTCTCCCACAAGGGGAGAAGGAAGAAGGCTACGCCCTACTGCACGCCCAGCGCGACAAACCGCAACTCGCCTTCGCCGTTCGACACCAGCAACAGCACCGACTTCTTGCCATCCTTCTTCAAGGCATCGACGCGCTTCTTGACGTCGGCGGCGTTGGTGACCGCCTCCTGCGCCACCTCGACGATGACGTCGCCAGCACTGAGCCGCTTTTCGGCGGCATCCGAGCCGGTATCAACGCCGGTCACGATCACACCCTTGACGCTGTCCTTGATCTTGAACTTGGCGCGCAAATCCTTGCTGAGCCCGGTGAGATCGAGGCCAAGTGCTTTCTGCGTCACCGGCTTGTCGGCTTCCGGGGCCGTTTTCACCGAGGCCTGTACCGGCTTCTCGCTGTCCTCGAGCCGACCGAGCGTGACCTGTCTGGTTTCTTCCTTACCCTTGCGGATAATCAGCACGTCAACCGCCTTGCCGACCGCGGTATCGGCGACCACGCGCGACAGGTCCTTCGGCTCCTTGATATCCTTGCCGTCGAACTTGACGACGACGTCGCCGGTCTCGAGGCCGGCAGGCTTGGCCGGACCCTTGTCGTCGATGCCGGCGATCAGCGCGCCACGCGCGGGCTTGATGTTCAGGCTCTCGGCGATCTCGTCGGTGACCGGCTGGATGCGGACACCGAGCCAGCCACGGCGCAGCTCACCGAATTCGCGCAACTGCGCGACCACCTGGGTCACCGTCTTCGACGGCACCGCAAAGCCGATGCCGATCGAGCCGCCGGACGGCGAGATGATCAGCGTGTTGACACCGATCACATCACCGTCGAGGTTAAACAGCGGACCGCCGGAATTGCCGCGATTGATCGCTGCGTCGGTCTGGATGTAGCTGTCATAGGGACCGGAATTGATGTCGCGGTTCCGCGCCGACACGATGCCGGCGGTGACGGTGCCGCCGAGGCTGAACGGGTTGCCGATCGCAATCACCCATTCGCCGAGCCGCAGCTTCTCGGAATCGCCGAACTTCACCGCGATCAGCGGCTTCACCGGCTTGAACTTCAGCACTGCCAGATCGGTCTTCTTGTCGACACCGACCAGCTCTGCCTTGATCTTGGTACCGTCATTCATGATGACGTTGATCTCGTCGGCGTCGGCGATGACATGGTTGTTGGTGACCACGATGCCGGAGGTATCGATGATGAAGCCGGAGCCCAGCGAGTTGGTCTTGCGCGGCTGCATGCCACCGTTCTTGTCGCCGCCGGGGCCTCCCTTGCGGTTCTTGAAGAAGTCGTCGAAAAATTCCTCGAATGGCGATCCCGGCGGCAGTTGCGGCATCGCTCCGCGCGGATTGTCACCGGCGCTCTTGTCGCCACTGCCCTTGTTGGCATCGACGGTCTGAGTGGTGGAAATATTGACCACCGCGTCGATCACCTTCTCGGCGACATCCGCGATCCCGTCGGGACCGCGGGCAACGGCCGGCGCGGAAAAAATGGCGACGGCGGCTCCAAGGCAGGCCCCCGTCAGCAACGGGCGAAGGCGAGCGCTCAGGGCTGGAATCGCAATAGGCATGGGACAAACGTCTCCTGGAGAGGGTCGGCAATGGTGCAGATTGCGCCCGAACGGCGCGTCGGCGCAAGCCTGCCGGGGCCGCCGTGTGGCTTTGTCATCAGGATCGCAGATTGCGGCAAATTGCGGACGAAGAAACGCACGATCACGTTGATCGGTCAGCATTTTTCGGTGTGAGGCGAGGGCTGGAGGGCGCGGTTACCGGCGTACGAACCAGATCAGGATCAAGCCACCAATGGCCGAGCCGATGCCGGCGATCCGCAAAATATTGTCAGGGGCGGCCAGCGCACTTTTCATGGCGCGCCGCATCCAGCCTGGAATGGCCAAAAACAGGAGACCTTCCAGCACGAACAAAATACCGATGCCGATCAGGAAGTCGCCGAACGCTATGGACCCCATCCGACTTCAACTCCCGAACCGTTCGCACCCTACGCGCATTTTTTTCAAAAAAAGAGGCGCGCCTTTCAGGGCGCGCCTTTC
>NZ_JANXTC010000229.1:0-14859 GCF_025356345.1 Tardiphaga sp. | reverse complement strand
CCACGAGGCGACGCCGCGATGAGTGCGATTCGGAAACCGGCGGCGTTTCTCGACCGCGACGGTGTCGTCAACCATGACGACGGCTACATGGGCACGCGCGAACGCATCCGCTGGATGCCCAACGCCGCCAAGGCGATCCGGCGTCTGAACGACGCCGGCTATCTGGTCTTCGTCTTCACCAACCAGTCCGGTATCGCGCGCGGGCTGTTCACCGAGAACGAGCTGCACCGGCTACACGACTGGATGCGCGCCGAATTGCTGGCGCAGGGCGCCCGCATCGATGATGTCCGCTATTGCCCGCATCATCCCGACGGATCGGTCGCCGGCTATCTGGAAGACCATCCCTGGCGCAAGCCCAGCCCGGGGATGATCCTCGATTTGATGAAGCACTGGCCGGTCCACACCACTGGCAGTTTCGTGATCGGCGATCGCGCCACCGACATCGAGGCGGCCACCGCGGTGAGCCTCCCCGGATTCATGTTTGCCGGCGGCGATCTCGACGCTTTTGTCGCGGATATTCTCGAGCGTCAGATCAGCGTGCGATAGACTGCGGCAATACCTGCGGCCTCGACGTCGAGGCTGAATCGATCCAGTACCCGCTGCCGCGCCCGCTTGCCCATCGTTTCCGCCGCGGCGGGATCGCGCAGCAACGGCTCAAGAGCCCCAGCCAGCGCCGCGGCATCACCGGTCGGCACCAGCACGCCGGTGACGCCATCCTCCACCGCGATCTCGGCGGCGCCGGCGCGCGTTGCCACCAGCGCCGCGCCAACCGACATCGCTTCGATCAGCGTCAGGCCAAAGCCTTCGTTGCGCGACGTAAAGGCATAGATCGTCAAGCGCTGGTACCAGCGCTGCACCTCGGCAATTGGCAATTCACCGAGAATAAGGATGCGCGACCGTAGCCCGGCGACCTCGATCTTCTTTTTCAACTCATTGGCAAAGCTCGCCTGGTCGGGCGTGACGGCGCCGACGATCACGGCCGTAAAATCCGGATAGCGCGGTAGCAATTCGCACATCGCTTCCACGAACAGGTCAGTGCCCTTTTGCGCACGGACGCGGCCGAAACATCCGATCGCATGGCGGCCGGGCAATCCGGCTTCCGCGAAGGCGGCGGCGCGGTCCGCGGGCGGTGAATAGCGGACCGGATCGACGCCGTGTGTGACCACCGTCGCCGAACGCTTGAGATAGGAAGCCGAGACCTCGCTGGTGGCGATGATCGCATCCATCCGCCCGATCAGCCATCGCGTGATCCAGGTGTGGTGGCGCTGCGCCGCGGAGGTAAATAGCAGCTTCAGAGGCCAACCGAGCGCCTGCAGCAGTACCCCCGCGATCATCTCGTTGTTGCGCCGCGCATGCCAGATGACCGGCGCACGGCGCAACCATAGCCGCAACAGATCGGCCGCGCCGATGCGGTCAATCCCTTCCGGCGCGTCCGAGCCGAGCCAGGCCGCACGGAACATCGCGGCAAGCTTGGGCGCCACCATCCGGTTGGTGGCGGTCACGCCGGAGTAACGCCAATGCAGATTGGTGACGATCAACTGCACCTTGCCGGCGGCATTATTAGCGATGGGCACGCATGTCTTCCTTTCGACGCAGTTCCTATACGCAACATTAAGCATAGTGGCCAGTTACCAGCCGTCGAAACCCACTCTTCACTTCGGAACGGTTAGCGTGATGTCATGGGCGTAGCGATAAGGTTGGATCGATGACCGTGCTTGTTACCGGCGGTGCCGGTTATATCGGAAGCCACATGGTTCATGCGCTGGTGGAAGCGCGTGAAAGCGTGGTCGTGATCGATAACCTGTCCACCGGCTTCTCGAATTATCTGCCCGACGGCGTACCGCTGTTCATCGGTGACGTTGGCGACGAAAATCTGGTCGAGGGCGTGATCGCCGCGCACGGCATCGACGCCATCATCCATTTCGCCGGCTCGGTCGTGGTGCCGGATTCGATGCGCGATCCGCTCAGCTATTACCGCAACAACACCATGACCACGCGTAATCTGCTCACCGCCGCGGTCAAATGCGGCGTCAAGCGCTTCATCTTTTCCTCGACAGCGGCCGTCTACGGCAATCCCGATTCTACGCCGGTGGCCGAAGACGCCCCGACCCGGCCACTGTCGCCCTACGGCTCGTCGAAGCTGATGAGCGAAATCATGCTGCACGACATCGCACCGGCCTATGGCATGGAATTCGTCGTACTGCGCTATTTCAACGTCGCCGGCGCCGATCCGAAGGGCCGCACCGGCCTGGCCACCATGGGCGCGACCCATCTGCTGAAGATCGCGGTCGAGGCCGCCACCGGCCAGCGCAGCAAGATCGACGTGTTCGGCACGGATTATCCGACCCCTGACGGCAGATGCATCCGAGATTTCATCCACGTCAGCGACCTCGTCCAGGCCCATCTCGCCGCGCTGAACTACCTGCGCCACGGCGGCGCCTCGACCACCCTGAATTGTGGCTATGGCCGCGGCTATTCGGTGCTGGAGACCATCGAGGCGGTGCGCCTCGCCTCCGGGCGCAGCTTTGCCGTGCAGCACGCCCCGCGACGCGACGGCGACATCATGAGCATGATCGCCGACACCAGCCGGATTCGCGCCACGCTGGACTGGAAGCCGCAATTCGACAACCTCGAGACCATCGCCAAACATGCGCTGGCCTGGGAAGAGAAGCTCGCTTTGGAGCGCCATGGCATTGAATTGATGGCCAAATCGGCCTGATCCGGGCTGGCTGCCGGCCAATTCGGCTTGAAATCCCCCCATTTAGCGGGCAATGAGACGGCTGTTTCGCACCGACTCTGACGCCTGCGGCAAATCCCTGCCCGGCGCCGTCGCTGGAACGCGGATGGCTGATATTCCTCGCAAAATCACTGACGATCCCACCGGCGCCTGGGCGCTGATCCGCCGCCTGGTCACCGAACAGGCGGCCACCTACTGGCGCCGATACCTGATCGCCTTCGCGCTGATGGCGGTCTCGGCCGGCACCACCGCCGGCGCGGCCTACATGCTCGGCGAGGTCATCAACCAGGCCTATGTCGACAAGGACATCAACCGCATCGCGCTGTATTCCGGCGTCGTCGTGCTGATCTTCCTGGTGAAAGGCGTGACGACCTACGGTCATACGGTGATCCTGTCGCAGATCAGCAATGCCATCCTGGCCAACAACCAGCGCCGGCTGTTCGCCAAGCTGATGAATGAGAGCATCGGCTTCTTCTCGGAACGGCATTCCTCGGAATTCCTGGCGCGGCTGACGGCCGGCGCCAATTCGGTGACACAGGTGCTCAGCCTGCTGATCAATGCCGTGGGCCGTGATCTGCTGTCGCTGATCGCGCTGGTCGGCGTGATGCTGATGCAGGATCCGTACATGGCGCTGTTCGGTTTCCTGATCGCGCCGCCGGCGATGCTGATGCTGCGCAAGCTGGTGAAACGCATCAAGGGCCTGGCCCGCAACCAGTTCACCGGCACCGCCGACATCATGGAGACAATGCAGGAATCGCTGCAGGGCATCCGCACCGTCAAGGCGTTCAACCTCGAACACACCATGCAGGAGCGCATGGAAGCCAGCATCACCGCGGTGGAGCGTAACGCCAACAAGATGGCGCGGGTTTCCAACCGCTCCAGCCCGCTGATGGAGACGCTTGGCGGCTTTGCGATCGCTGGATCGCTGCTGTATGGCGGCTACCGCGTGGTGGCGATGGGCGCGACGCCCGGTCAGTTCTTCTCCTTTGTCACCGCCTTCCTGCTCGCCTACGAGCCGGCGAAGCGGCTGGCCCGGCTCAACATCGAGCTCAACAGCAGCCTGATCGGCGCGCGCATGCTGCTCGAGATCGTCGACAGCCCGGCCTCCGAGCCCAATGACGACGCCAAACCGGCCTTGCTGCTCAGCGATGCCCGCGTCGAATTGCACGATGTCAGCTTCCGCTATCGGCCCAACGAGCTGGTGCTGAACCGGATGAATTTCGTCGCCGAACCCGGCAAGGTCACCGCATTGGTCGGCCCGTCCGGTGGCGGCAAGTCAACCGTGCTGGCGCTGCTGCTCCGGCTCTACGAAGTCAGCGAAGGCGACATCACCATCGACGGCCAGTCGATCGGCCAGATTTCGCGGCGGTCGCTGCGGCAGCAGACCGCCTATGTCGGCCAGGACGTCTATCTGTTCCGCGGCACGATCCAGGAGAACATCGCCTTCGGCAAGGTCGGCGCCACCGAGGCCGACATCGTGTCCGCGGCGAAGGCCGCTTGCGCGCATGATTTCATCATGGGCTTTCCGCTCGGCTATGCCACGCCGGTCGGCGAACACGGTGCCCAGCTGTCCGGCGGCCAGCGCCAGCGCGTCGCCATTGCGCGGGCCCTGGTAAAGAACGCCCCGGTGATCCTGCTCGACGAAGCCACCGCGGCACTGGACTCCGAGTCGGAGAAATCAGTGCAGGAAGCAATCGAGCATCTGTGCCGCGACCGCACCACCATCGTCATCGCGCACCGGCTGCACACCATCATGCATGCCGATGCCATTCTGGTGGTTGAAGGCGGCGAGATCGTCGAGCGCGGTCGCCACGACGACCTGCTGCGCCGCGGCGGCCGCTATGCCTCGTTCTTCAAGTTGCAACATCGTGAGGCCAGCCCGCTGGCTCCGCTCGACGCCCCGGCCTGAGCAATCCGAATTCGAAAGAGAGGTCCCCTCTCTGTCGTCATTGCGAGCGATGCGAAGCAATCCAGCCCGCTTGCAAACCAACAAGTCTGGATTGCTTCGTCGCAAGAGCGCCTCGCAATGACGATGGGCTCCTGCATGTACCCGAGAGCCACTCATGACCGCATCGTTCGTTATCGCCCCTCCGCCGCAGGCCGCCATTGCCGTCCAGGGCGACGACAAGAAATTTCCGGTACGCCGCGTCTGGTGCGTGGGCCGCAACTATCTCGAGCACATCCGCGAACTCGGCAATGACGAGCGCAACCCTCCCTTCTTCTTCGCCAAGCACGCCGACATGATCGTTCCGGAAGGCAGCGTGATCGCCTATCCGCAGCAGACCCAGGACTTCCAGCACGAGGTCGAGCTGATCGTGGCGCTGCAGAGCGGCGGCTTCAACATTTCCGCGGAGACCGCGCTCGATCACGTCTGGGGTTATGGCGTGAGCATCGACCTGACCCGCCGCGACTTGCAGATGAAATCGCGCAAGAAGGAGCAGCCCTGGGAGATCGGCAAATCGTTCGACGATTCCGCCCCGTGTGGCGCGCTGGCACCGGCCTCGAAGATCGGCCATCCGACCAGCGGAAAGATCTGGCTGTCGGTGAACGGCACCGAGCGGCAGAAGGGCGACCTGTCGGAAATGATCTGGAACGTCGCCGAGATCATCGCGAAACTGTCGCTGCAGGTTGAACTCGGCGCCGGGGACGTCATCCTGACCGGCACCCCAGCCGGCGTCGCCGCCCTTGCGCCCGGCGATAAAATCGAATGCGGCATCGATGGTATCGGCACGCTGAAATGCAGCATCGGCGAGAAGGTCAAATAAATAGAGATGGTTCGTGCCCCGGAGGCGACGCAACACGAAGTGTTGCTTCGCAGGGCCGGGGCCGTCTCAAACGCCCTCGTTCGTAACGGTCCCGGATCTGCGGAGCGACATCAAGCAGGCCGCACCGCATCCGGGACACGTAAGTAACGGACATCACAAAAAAGCCCCGGATCGCTCCGGGGCTTTGTCGTTCAAATCAGTGCGTCGAACTCAGTAGCGGTACTGGTCGGCCTTGAACGGGCCTTCGGTGCTGACGCCAATATAGGCGGCCTGCTCGGGGCTCAGCTTGGTCAGGTTCACGCCGATCTTGGCGAGGTGCAGCATCGCAACCTTCTCGTCGAGCGCCTTCGGCAGCACGTACACTTCCTTCTTGTACTTGCCGTCCTTGTTGTTGGCATAGAGTTCGATCTGCGCCAGCGTCTGGTTGGTGAAGGATGCCGACATCACGAAGGACGGGTGACCCATGGCATTACCGAGGTTCACCAGGCGGCCTTCCGACAGCAGGATCATGCGGTGACCATCCGGGAAGGTGATCTCGTCGACCTGCGGCTTGATGTTGTCCCACTTCATGTTCTTCAGATGCGCGATCTGAATTTCATTATCGAAGTGGCCGATGTTGCAGACGATCGCACGATCCTTCATCGCGCGCATGTGCTCGATGGTGATGATGTCGCGGTTGCCTGTCGCGGTGACGAAGATGTCGGCGCGCGGCGCGGCCTCTTCCATGGTGACGACTTCATAGCCTTCCATCGCCGCCTGCAACGCGCAGATCGGATCGATTTCGGACACCAGCACGCGGCAGCCGGCCTGGCGCAGTGACGCGGCCGAGCCCTTGCCGACATCGCCGAAGCCGGCGACCATGGCGACCTTGCCCGACATCATGACATCGGTGCCGCGACGGATGCCGTCGACCAGCGATTCACGGCAGCCGTACAGATTGTCGAACTTCGACTTGGTGACGCTATCGTTGACGTTGATGGCCGGGAACAGCAGCTTGCCGCTCTTCTGCATCTCGTACAGGCGATGCACGCCCGTGGTGGTCTCCTCCGACACGCCCTTGATGTTGTTGGCGAGCTCGGCGAAGTAGCCCTTCGGCTTTTCCTTCAGTAGCTTCTTGATCAGCGCGTAGAAAACTTCTTCTTCTTCCGATTCCGGTTTGTCGAGGAAGGCCACGTCGCCCTGCTCGGCGCGCAGGCCGCTATGCACCAGCATGGTGGCATCGCCACCATCGTCGAGGATCAGGTTCGGAGTGCCGCCGCCATGCCAGTCAAACAGCTTGGCGGTATAATCCCAATATTCTTCCAGGCTCTCGCCTTTGATGGCGAACACCGGGATGCCGGCCGCGGCGATCGCGGCGGCGGCGTGGTCCTGGGTCGAGTAGATGTTGCAGGACACCCAGCGCACGTCGGCACCGAGCGCGACCAGCGTCTCGATCAGCACGGCGGTCTGAATGGTCATGTGCAGCGAGCCGGCGATGCGGGCGCCTTTCAGCACCTGCTTCGGGCCGTATTCCTCGCGGGTGGCCATCAGGCCGGGCATCTCGGTCTCGGCGATCGAGATTTCCTTGCGGCCGAACGGCGCCAGCGCGATGTCCTTGACGATGTAGTCGTTGAAGCCCTTGGGCGCGGTCATGTAATTGTCCTTTAGTGAAATGGTCATTCCGGGGCACGAACGCCGTCAGGCGGTCGCGAACCCGAAATCCCGATGTGATAATAAGTTCCAGGTTCCGGCTTCACGTGCGCCACAATGCGCACGTCAACCCGGAACGACGAGTTTCGGATCAGACGTTGCTCTTCAATGCGTCGACGAGGTCGGTCTTTTCCCACGAGAAGCCGCCATCCGCATCCGGCGTGCGGCCGAAATGGCCGTAGGCGGAGGTGCGGGCGTAGATCGGCTTGTTGAGGTCGAGATGCTTGCGAATACCGCGCGGGGTAAGGTCCATCGAGTCGGCAACGGCCTTCTCGATCACCTCATCGGCGACCTTGCCGGTACCATGGGTGTCGATGTAGATCGACAGCGGCCGCGCCACGCCGATGGCGTAAGCAAGCTGCAGCGTGCAGCGATCGGCGAGGCCCGCCGCGACGACGTTCTTGGCGACGTAGCGCGCCGCATAAGCCGCTGAACGATCAACCTTGGTGGAATCCTTGCCGGAGAACGCGCCGCCGCCATGCGGGGCCGCGCCGCCGTAGGTGTCGACGATGATCTTGCGGCCGGTCAGCCCGGCATCACCATCGGGACCGCCGATGAAGAACTTGCCGGTCGGGTTGATGTGCCAGATGGTCTTGTCGGAGATCCAGCCGTCCGGCAGCGCCTTGCGGACATAGGGCTCGACGCAGTCGCGAACCTGGTTCGAGGTCATGTCCTCGACCAGATGCTGGTGCGACACCACGATCTCGCGGACGCCGACCGGCTTGCCGTGCTCGTACTGCACGGTGACCTGGCTCTTGGAGTCGGGCCCCAGCACCTTCTCGATGCCGGCGTGACGGGCTTCCGAGATCAGGCGCAGGATCTTGTGCGCGTAGAAGATCGGGGCTGGCATCAGCTCGGCGGTCTCGTTGGTGGCGTAACCGAACATGATGCCCTGGTCGCCGGCTCCCTCTTCCTGGTTGGTGCCGGGCTGCAGCGCATCCACGCCCTGCGCGATGTCGGCCGACTGCGGGTGCAGCAGGATCTCGATGTCCGCGGTCTTCCAGTGGAATCCGGCCTGCTCGTAACCGATGTCCTTGATCGCAGCGCGTACCACGGCCTCGATGTGATCGTTGGTGACCGACGCGGGACCGCGGGTTTCGCCGGCGATCACTACCTTGTTGGTGGTGGCCAGCGTTTCGCAGGCAGCCCGGATCGACCAGGGGTCCATGCCGGCCTTGGCGCCTTCGCGGAAGAACAGGTCGACGATTTCGTCGGAGATCCGGTCGCAGATCTTGTCGGGATGACCTTCGGAGACGGATTCACTGGTGAACAGATAAGACGCGCGCATCAACAACCCCTTTTCCGCCAGATCTCGGCGGCCTTTCATCTAATGTCCGGAAATGTCAGTCGCGACGCCGCGAGATGACATAGGATTCATCGTAGAACCAGAGACCGTTATGCTTGCGCAGAACCTCCCGGGTGGCATCCAGATAACGGCCGCTTTGAGTCACTTCCGTCAAACGGTCGTCCTCGATCTGGGCGACATAGACCGCCGCGTTCCACGCTGCAAAAGCCGTCGAGGTCCCGATCGTCCCGGTCACCTCGTTCGGCAGCGCCTCCATGGCGTAGCGAAAGATCGACCGCTGGTCGGAATAGGCATTGAAGTTCAGATCGCGGGCGGCTGAGCCCAGTTCGTATTTCACTGCGCGCAATAGCTCATGACGGCTGACGGCGAAAGGGTTTTCTTTGGGCCAGACGGCCTGCACGATCTCCATACCGGGGTCCTGCCCATGCGAATGGATTCCGATCAACCGACCGCCCGCGCGCAAGGCTCGGGCTAGGGGGGCGATGATGCGTTTGGCGCGGAAAGAGACCGAGGATTTGGCGCGGTAGGGCTGCGAGGCGATGATCAGGTCGAAATTGGCCTCGGTGCGGCCGGCGCGCGGGATGATGCTGTCGAGCAGAAAACGGTGATCCTCGCGGTAGACCACCAGCGCCACCGGGCGTTCATAGGTCGGCATGCCCGAGCGCGGGTTGATGCTGGCGCGCCAATTATCCTCCAGAAACGCGTTCAGCCCGGCGATCTGCGCCTCGAACTCGCCGGACGAGGCGCCGCGCAACGGCACTTCGTGCCAGATCATCCCGGCGGCCGCGGCCGGCGAAATCGGCGTCAGCGTCGGCGCCTCGGCATAATGCATGTTGGTCAGCACGAACACCGTGGCCGGATGCTCGAACAAGCGGTCCGGCACCTTGTCCAGCGTCAGACGCACGTCTTCCAGGCTCAATTCCTTGCCGGCGATATAGAACGGCATGTGCGGAAACCGGCCGTGCATCGAGCGCATCACCCGCGCCAGCACGGTGCCGTCGCCGACGCCGGCGTCGAATACCCGCAGCGCCGGCGGCCGCGGATGGATGCTGGCAAGCTCCAGCCCGACGCGGTCGGCGATCACCCGCTTCTCCGAGCAAGTATGCACGAACAGCAGGTATTTCTGCCGGTTCTCGAAGAAGCGAAAATTGCTGCGCGGGTCGCGGCGCTCGATCGGCGTCTGCAGCCCCGGCGGCGGCGGCACGCCCTCCGGCAGCGACTGGGCGATGAAGGCCTGGATGCGATCCAGCGTGTCGATGGTGATGCGCTTGCCCTCGCGCAGCCGGTTGACCAGCTTGCCGTCATTGACCGCGCGGCGGCCGAAGGTCGATTCCGCCATCTCCAATTGCCGGCAGAAATCCGAAATCAGGTCCAGAATCTGGTCATTTTTCATGGGCTTGGTCGATTCAGGCCAGATTCAGGCGGGCGCCACAATCACGCCGCAAGACTGATTCGAAGCGAAAAATTCTTGCGGCCAAATTGCGGCAGGCCAGTGGGCAGCGAAATTGCTATTGCGTTGCATAACACGTTCTGCCCACCAAGGAAATCCGGGAAATCGCCCCCTGCCCGTCGTGTGCAAGTCGCCATCGCCTGCTAAGACCCCTGCAACCCGTCCGCTTCCCTGGCCCGAGGAATTCCCATGCGTATCGCCATGATCGGCACCGGCTATGTCGGCCTCGTCTCCGGCGCCTGCTTCGCCGATTTCGGCCACCACGTCACTTGCGTCGACAAGGATGAGGCCAAGATCGCCGCCTTGCAGCAAGGCCAGATCCCGATCTTCGAGCCCGGGCTGGACGCGCTGGTCGCCGCCAATGTGAAGGCCGGCCGGCTCGATTTCACCACCGACCTCTCCGGCCCGGTCGCCGAAGCCGACGCGGTGTTCATCGCGGTCGGCACGCCGTCGCGGCGCGGCGACGGCCATGCCGACCTGTCTTACGTCTATGCCGCCGCCAAGGAGATCGCCGCGGTCGTCAATGGCTTCACGGTGGTGATCACCAAATCGACGGTGCCGGTCGGCACCGGCGACGAGGTCGAGCGGCTGATCCGCGAGGCCAATCCGGCCGCCGATGTCGCGGTCGCCTCCAATCCGGAATTCTTGCGCGAGGGCGCGGCGATCCGCGACTTCAAGTTTCCGGACCGCATCGTGGTCGGCACTTCGGACGAGCGCGCCAAAAAGGCGATCGGCGAGATCTACCGGCCGCTGTCGCTGAACCAGGCGCCGGTGATGTATACCGAGCGGCGCACCGCCGAGCTGATCAAATATGCCGCGAACGCCTTCCTCGCCACCAAAATCACCTTCATCAACGAGATCGCCGATCTCGCCGAAAAGGTCGGCGCCGACGTCCAGGACGTGGCGCGCGGCATCGGCATGGACAACCGCATCGGCAGCAAGTTTTTACATGCCGGCCCCGGCTTCGGCGGCTCGTGCTTTCCGAAAGACACGCGGGCCTTGGTGAAAATCGCGCTCGACCATGACGCGCCGTTGCGGATCGTCGAGGCGGTGCTGAACGTCAACGACAACCGCAAGCGCGCGATGGCGCGCAAGGTCGCGCATGCGCTGGGCGGCCAGCTGCGCGGCAAGACGGTCGCGGTGCTCGGCCTGACCTTCAAGCCCGATACCGACGACATGCGCGAGGCACCCTCGATCCCGCTGGTCACCGGCCTGCTCGATCTCGGCGCCACCGTCCGCGCGTTCGATCCGGTCGGCATGGACGCCGCGAAGGCCGAGCTGCCGGATATCATTTATTGCAGCGACGCCTATGATTGCGCGGCCGGCGCCGACGCGCTGGTGATCGTCACCGAATGGGTCCAGTTCCGCGCGCTGGATCTGGATCGGCTGAAGGCGGTGATGCAACAGCCGGTGCTGATCGATCTGCGCAACGTCTACCGGCCGGAAGAAATGGCGGCGGCGGGGTTTGTCTATGAGGGCGTCGGGCGCGGGAAGCTGTGAGGGCCCCCCCTTCTCAGGGCCATTCAGGACTTTAGCGCCGCGAATTCGAGTGACCGCTTTGCGCCAACAACCGACTTCCCACCGTCCAGTAGCCAATTCATGCTGCCCACCCCGCACGTTTGATGGTTCCTGCGGAAATCACCAACTCTCTCCCACGAACATATTATAAACGAGCTGAAATTGGCCCGGCATGGAAAGGACACCTTTGCCCTTCTGCGCAAGCTTAAACGCTGGAAACCACGGCAACTTAGTTGCGATGTTCATGACGACCGGATCGCTGGTGATCTCGACAAAGGCTTCCGTGAATCGGGCTGTAGATTCGATTACGTTTGCGACATTCTCGATCGTTATCTTCTGCGCGGATGTCATGTCGGCTGGGTTCGAAAACCACACCAGCCGCGGGAAATTGGATGGGGAAAGATCGCGGCGGCCGGTCAGGCGCGGCAACGCTGGCAACTCCTCGTCGATGCTACGATTGCCGAACGCATTTGCACAGATAAATACAGCGTCGACGGCTCCATCCGGTACCGGGATGATGTTTTCACCGGTTCCCAGCGTAGCGACGACGGCACCGCGAGAACCGAGATCGACTACCGCGGCCTGTCCGCCCAAGTATGGGACACAGCGGCCCAAGCCCGTGATGTGCGGCCCGCACTTCCAGACGACCTCAATAACACTCGAACCGGTGTAAAGCTTTTCGTCAACGGAGAGAGAAATCTGAAGGCGATAGCGATAGGAATAGGTCGGGAAGTTCGCTTTATAGATCACCAACACGGCCACAACGACCGTCAGCAAGATTCCGAGCCACCTCATTCCCACAAGTTCATTTTGCAATCGCGGCCAATGCGGGTTAATTTCAACGTTCGTCATTCGACCCTAGCCGGCGGGGGTTTATAGATTGCTACCGAGGTCGTGACAGATTTCCAAGAACCGAATGTCCGCCTTGGGTCAATCGCGTCGCCTCCCATATGTCTGCGGCATGTCCGCTATCCGACCCATTTCTGCAAAAAGAAGAGGCGCCGAATTCAGTGGTTCACGAATTCAGCGCCAATTGATGCAAGTGATTTAGCTGTTTTTCCGATTCAACGTTTAGGCTGAGGGCTGGTGATTCAGCCAGCCGTTTTCAATTCAGTTTATCTAGCCGGCTAACCTTTTGCTAATTTTCCGTCCATGTTCAATCCAGTTTCTCCGCGTGACGCCTGAGTCCGGTTTAGGCACTAAAATAAGGGTTATGCGATGTTCGGTCGGTGTAGTGAGAAATTCGGTAGATGCCCGGGCGCCTATTCACCCGGCATCTTTCGAATGCCTTACGACGCGAGACCAAGCTCTCCTTCAGTTCGCGGGCGAAAGCCTGTCGCGGTTCCAGGTGCTTCCTGTTGCGTTGAAAGAGAAAGCTGCCCAGAGCATGTACGCTGGGTTTGAACCTGTTCCAAACCGAGAGAATGTTTGGCAAAGGACTCAAACGATTGACGACAGCGAACTGGTCGTCACCGCAATTAAAACTGAAAGCTGATTTTCAGTTTCGGGATATTTTTGGTCGAAAATAGTTAGACCCTCGAATACGATTCGAGCATCAACGGGAGGTTCGTAGGGTGCTTAAAACTCGTGTGGAATCGGCATTTTGACGATTCCACACTTAAGCTAGGGGCTGCCGGTTCCGGCAGCCCTATTTTATCAATGAGCAGCCGCCCTGCTCGATTGGACGAAAGGCCTTCTCAGCGGGCACTGTCGAAAGCAGCTTGTAGTAATCGTAGGGATATTTCGACTCGTCCGGCTTCTTGATCTCGAACAGATAGATTGGGTGGGTGACGCGGCCGTCTGCCCGAATCGCGATGTCGCCGAACAATTTGTCCTTGCCTTTGAGCGTCTTCATCTGCGGGACCACGGTCGCAGCGTCGTCGCTGCCCTTGGCCGCTACCGCATTCAGATAGGCCAGCGTCGATGCGTAAACGCCTGCCTGGTTGCCGCTCGGCATCTTTCCGTTCATGCCGGGGCGCTGCGCGAAACGCTTGGCGAAGGCGCGGGTGTCGTCGTCGAGATCCCAGTAGAATGACTCGGTCAGCAGCAGTCCCTGTGCAGCCTTGAGGCCCATGCCGTGGACGTCGTTGATGAAGATCAGGAACGCCACCAGTTTTTGCGGGCCGTCCTGCATGCCGAATTCGCCGGCCTGCTTGACCGCGTTGATGGTGTCGGCGCCGGCATTGGCGAGGCCAATGACCTTGGCCTTGGAGCCCTGTGCCTGCAGCAATAGCGAAGCGAAATCGGACGTGCCGAGCGGGTGCTTCGCGGAGCCGAGCACCTTGCCGCCGTTCTTGGTGATGTAATTGCTGGCCTCGGCCTCGATGCCCTGTCCGAGCGCGTAATTGACCGTAAGGAAGTACCAGTCGTCACCGCCACGCTGCATCATCGCCGCGGCCGTGGTGTTGCCGGTGGCCCAGGCGTCGTTGACCCACTGGATGGTGTTCGGCGAACAATCCTTGCCGGTCAGGTCGGAGGTGGCGGTGGATGACGCCAGGAAGGTCATCTTGGTGTTGCGCGCGATATTGTTGATCGCCAGCCCGACCGATGAATTCGGCACATCGACGATGGCATCGACCTTCTCAACATCGAGCCATTTACGCGCAATGCCGGAGCCGACATCGGCCTTGTTCTGGTGGTCGGCGTAGACGATCTCGACCCTGATGTTTTTGCCGCCGCCGTTGAAATCTTCGGCGGCCATCCGCGCGGCTTCGACCGAGCCCATGCCGTTGGTGTCCTGGAATACGCCGGAAATATCGTTGAGCACGCCGACGCGCACGACATCGTCGGAAATCTGCGCCTGCGCGGCGCCGGCCAGCATGCACGATGCCGCTGCCGCCAGAACTGTCTTGAAGCCCTTCATGATATTACCTCCCTGTTCTAATCGCGGGTCCGGACGTTGCCGGTCGCGCCGTTTGCAAACTAGAATTGCCGGTCCGGCAATCGCAGCACGAGGCCGTCGAGCGCGTCGCTCATTTTGATCTGGCACGACAGCCGGCTGTTCGGGCTGCGCTCGGCCGCCACGCCTTCCAGCATCTCGTCTTCGTCGGCCGCGGCGGTCCCGACCCGCTCCATCCAGGAATCGTCGACATAGACGTGACGGGTGGCGCACACCAGGCCGCCGCCGCATTCGCCAACAATCCCGTCGACGCCGCTCTGCATCGCCGTGATCATGGCGCTGTCGCCGTCGCGGGCATTGACGGTTTCAGCACGGCCGTCGGGATGGATGTAGGTGACGTCAGGCATCGAGAATCCTCAGGCGGCTGTGAGCTTGATTGGCAGGCTTTCCAGCCCGCGCAGCGTGTTGTTGAAGCGCCGGGTCGGCTCGCCGGTGATCTCGATCGACGCGACCTTGCGCGCCAGCGCGGAGAGCATCACCTCGCCCTCCAGCCGC
>NZ_JANXTC010000178.1:0-7797 GCF_025356345.1 Tardiphaga sp. | reverse complement strand
CACCAGCTCCAGTGTCTGCTTGGCCTGCTCGATCGCACCGCTTTCCAGGTAACAGCGGGCCAGACCGGCCAGCGCCGGGATGCTGGTGGCGTCAGCGGCAATGATCTCGCCGTAAATCGAGGCAGCGGTCGCCGGATCGCCTTCGGCGAGAATGGCCTCCGCCTCCTGCAGCAGCTCGGCGGTGGTCGGCTCGGCACCGGGGATACCCGCGGTGAGCTTGTCGATGAAGGCGGTGACCTGGCTTTCCGGCACCGCCCCCATGAAGCCGTCGGCGGGCTGGCCGTTGACGAAGGCGATCACGGCGGGAATCGACTGGATGCCCATCTGGCCCGGTATTTCCGGATGCTCGTCGATGTTCATCTTCACCAGCTTGACCCGGCCCTTGGCGGCGGTGACCGCTTTTTCGATGATCGGGGTCAGCGTGCGGCACGGGCCGCACCACGGCGCCCAGAAGTCGATCAACACCGGCTGGTGCTTGGACTCCTCGATGACGTCCTGCACGAAGCTCTGGGTGGTGGTTTCCTTGATGAGCGCGGTTGCCTGCGGCGTCGATGCGCCGCCCTGTTCCAGAATGGTCACGTGAACCTCGCTTGATGTCTCTAAAAATCTCGCCGCTTCTAGCACAGCCCATAATTTAAATGGCGCTCACGGGCGCATTTTTCAATCGGGTAAAAATGACCCGCTTCGGCGCTGATTCGGGCCAAGCGCCGCCCTTTTGACGGTAACCGGGCGGTTTCGGACCCTAATCCGCCGCTCGGCCGATGAAAACGCGTTAACCGAGCCAATTTTCCCTGCAGTCTGGCTGTTGCATTCGTCAGCCGCATTTGGCATAGGTCTGCGCGTTGGCGGTGCGCAAGCGTCGCCCAGCTTCTCGGATGCGGGTGTAGCTCAGTGGTAGAGCACGACCTTGCCAAGGTCGGGGTCGAGGGTTCGAATCCCTTCGCCCGCTCCAGAATTTCTTGGCTCTTCCTGGCGATCTCCGGATCGCTTCGGATTTCGATGACAAGCCGCCGCGAGGCGGCTTTGTCGTATCCGGGTTCCAGCGCTCGCATCGCTTGAATTCGTCAGACGTTGCGCAGACAATCGCGGCACTTCCAGATGGTGCGGACCGACGATGCCGGCGACGACAGATTCCAACCTCGAAATTGCCAAGCGCGCCAATGATGAGGCGCGTGCCGATTTTGCGACCTGGCTGATGATGGCGAAGCTGAACAGCATCGATGCGTTGCCGCAGGAATCGCAGTCCTTCTTCGCCGGCTACCGCGCGTTGCTGGCACGCCGGCAGTCCGAAGCGGCCGCGGCTGAGACCACCATTCAAATCGTGTACCGAAGCTATTATGCCCGCATGGGCGGCACCGGTACGCCTCCCCTCGTCAAGACGGCTCCGAGAACAAGACCAATGACCGACAATCACGGCGACAACGTCACGCCCTTCCGCAAGATCAAGCCGGAAAAGCCGCCGCAGCCCGAAAAGAGGAAGCTGCCGGTGGCGCTGATCTTCATCGGCCTGGTCGTGCTCGCGGTGCTGTATAATTACGTCAGCAAGGGAATGATCTGACGGCGATGGCCGGCTGGCCCGAACTGCCTTATGCCGCGTGGCGCGACAGCGCCGAAACGCTGCGGCTATGGAGCCAGATCGTCGGCAAGATCAGACTATCGAAAACGCCGTGGCTGAATCATTCCTGGCATGTCGTGCTCTATGTCACCCCGCGCGGGCTGACCACCTCGCCGATTGCGGATGGCGAAACCAGCTTCGAGATTGCCTTCGATTTTATCGACCACGTGCTCGATATCGAGACCAGCGGCGGCGCCCGCCGCAAGCTGCCGTTGCGGGCGCAGTCGGTTGCCGGTTTTTACGCGGAGCTGCTGGTGGCACTCGCCGATCTCGGCATCGCGGTCGAGATCGACGACATGCCGAACGAACTTGTCGATCCGCTCCGTTTCGGCGAAGATCATGTCCACGCCAGCTATGATGCCGATGCGGTGCGGCGCTTCGGGCGGGCGTTGCGGCAGGTCGACCGCGTCTTCAAGCCGTTTCGCACCGGCTTTATCGGCAAGGCCAGCCCGGTGCATTTCTTCTGGGGCAGCTTTGATCTGGCGGTGACACGGTTCTCGGGTCGCGCCGCGCCGACGCATCCCGGTGGCGTGCCGCATCTTTCCGACGACGTGGTGCGCGAAGCCTATTCGCATGAGGTTTCGAGCGCCGGCTTCTGGCCAGGCGGCGGGGCGATCGATTATCCCGCCTTCTATTCCTACGCCTATCCGGCGCCGGCGGGTTTCGCCGACGTGGTGGTGCGGCCGGAGGCCGCGTTCTTCAGCAAGGATCTTGGCGAATTCATCCTGCCTTATGATGCCGTGCGCACCGCGGAAAATCCCGACGCAATCCTGCTGCAATTTCTGCAAAGCACGTATGAGGCGGCCGCCAACCTTGGAAAATGGGATCGTGCGGCGCTGGAGTGTTTATCGGGAAAAGTGCGAATGACCCGTAGCGCGTAGTTCAGTCGGTACCGGGCAAGTCGTCGCGGGCCACATGCTGAATGTCCACGATTTCGATAAGTTCGAGCTTATGCCGATATTGATAGTAAAACTTGTACGGATATCGCTTCAGCGGAACGACGCGAATATCGAACCGGTTTTCAACCGGGGCACGCTCTCGGGAAATTGAGCAATCCTCCGCAGGGACAATGCGAATTGCCTGTGAAAGGCTCCGTATGATGATGGGTAATTTTTCGCTGATAAAGCCAATAATTCCAGCAAGCACCGTACGCGCTCTTTCGGAATAGATGACCTTCACGCAGGCCGATGCTTCTCGAACAGTTGCTCGACTTGCTCCGCCGTCGCGATGCGCCCTTCGCGAATATCGTTGAGGCCGAGATCGATTCCAGCGAGTTCCTCGGGCGTCGCGCGATAGGTCTTGGACTCGATCCGCGCGTCGATTTCACACGCAAGCTGAGCTAGTTGGAGCTGCGCCCATTCGGGCCAAGTCTCCGGCAATTGCATTACGCCTTAAAGAATTTTAGCCGCCATGACCTGAATTTAGCATGCCGGTCCCATTTGACGAGCAGAAATTGATGGCATCTCGCGATGTGCACGCGCAGCACTGCACTTCCGTACTTTCCACCCGCTGTGGATGTGCTAGCATTTTACCTGTCTGACCGGGCAAAACGGCAGGCAGGCGTTCGGGTTTGAATGTTGAAAACAACAACGCAGTCGCACTGCGGCTGCCCAGGGAGTGACGCGATGACATCGATCCTTTCTCGATCTGTTCTGGCGTGCGCTGCGATCCTCGCCATTGCCGGGATCAGCCAGGCCAGCGCTCAGGAAAAGCTCAAGAGCTACAAGTCTGATACCAAGGAATTCTGGACCCATCCGCCGGATGACTGGTTCCTTGGCGACGAGACCGAGGCGCAGAAGGGCCTGGCGCCGCCGTCCGGCCCGCCGACCGGCGCGTCCGACGCCGAACTCGCCGCCATGATGAAAAAGATCAAACTTCCGGCGGGTTTCAAGATCGAGGTCTATGCCTCCGGCGTGCTGGCGGCGCGGCAGATGGCGTGGGGCGACAATGGCACGCTGTTCGTCGGCTCGTTCGGGCTCGGCAACGTCTATGCGATCACCGACAAGGGCGGCAAGAAGGACGTCAAGACCGTGATCAAGGGGCTGAAGATGCCGACCGGAATCGCGTTCCGCGACGGCGCGCTCTACGTCATCGATATCGACAGACTGATCCGCTACGACAATGCCGAGGCCAATCTCGACAAGCTCGGCGATGGCAAGGTGGTCTATGACGACATGCCGTCCTTTGCCGCGCATGGCTGGAAATATCTGGCTGCCGACAAGGAGGGCTGGTTCTACGTGCCGTTCGGACCTCCCTTCAATATCGGCATCCCGCCGACCTCGCTGTCGCAGATCCGCCGCGTCGATCCCAAGACCGGTAATGCCGAGATCGTCGCCCTCGGCGTCCGTAACAGCGTCGGTGGCGACGTCGATCCGCGTAGCGGAAAATACTGGTTCACCGAAAACGCCCGTGACTGGGTCAGCGACGACCTGCCGAGCGACAAGCTCAACATGATCTCGAAGCTCGGCGAGCACTTCGGCTATCCGCATTGCCACCAGGGTGACATGCCGGATCCGAAATTCGCCATGGGTCACGCGTGTTCGGAATTCACGCCGCCGGTGCTGAATCTCGGCGCGCATGTGGCTCCTCTGGGGATGAAGTTCTACACCGGCGACCAATTCCCCGCCGAGTACAAGAACAACATCTTCATCGCCGAGCACGGCTCCTGGAACAGGCACAAATATCAGGGCGCGCGGATCAAGCGGGTGACCGCCGATCCGGATGGCAAGAATGCCAAGCAGGAAATCTTCGCCTCGGGCTGGATCGAGGGTGACCAGGGCTATCTCGGCCGTCCCGCCGATATCGTGCTGGCCAAGGATGGCTCGCTGCTGGTGGCCGACGACTGGGCCGGCGCGGTGTACCGCATCAGCTACGCGAAGTGAAATGACATAAGCGGGGGCCGGTGCGCTGGCCTCTCCACGTCATTGCGGGGAGCCAACGGGTCCGGCTTCGCCGGCCCGATGATAAACTCCGCGACGAAGCAATCCAGAAGGCCGCAAGGAAAGGCTGGATTGCTTCGTCGCAAGGGCTCCTCGCAATGACGGCTGTTAGGTCGGAAACTGGAATGCCAATGATACGCCAGCTGCCCCGTCTCGCCGCAAGTCTGATCCTTATCGCATTACTATCCTCTCCCCTTCACGCCGCCGATCTCGTCGCCGGCAAGGAAAAAGCCGAATTGTGCAGCGGCTGTCATGGCGAGGCCGGCATTTCGCAGACCGAGAACATTCCCTCGCTGGCGGCGCAGCCGGATGCCTTCATCCAGTGGCAGCTGGTGTTCTTCCGTTCCGGCACCCGCAAGAACGAGCAGATGCAGCCGATCGTCGATCAGCTCAGCAATGAGGATGTCCGTAATCTCGGTGCCTATTTTGCGTCACTGCCGCCGGCGCCGAAGAAGCCCGATGACAATCCCGACCTGTCGGCCAAGGGCGCGCAGGCCGCGGCGGGGCGGCGCTGCGCCTCGTGCCACACCGACAGCTATGCCGGTACCAAGGCGGTGGCGCGGATCGCCGGACAGCGCGAGGAATATCTCATCAAGGCGCTGCACGACTACAAATCAAGCACCCGCGCCGGCGGCGGCATGGCGGCGATGGCTGACGTCGCCTATTCCCTGAGCGAGGAGGAAATCGTCGCGCTGGCGCATTACCTGGCGCATTTATAGCTTGATGTCGTCCCGGACACGTCCGCGCTGTTGCGCGAGCTGGCCGGGACGCCAGAACTATCCCCGCTGCGCTTCGTAGGCCTTGAGGTGGACGTAGATCATCCGCAGCCGCGGCACCGGCGCCTTGGCGGCGTCGGCGCGGGCGATCAGATCGCCGATGATTTGGTCCGCCTCGATCGCGGCGTGATTCAGGATGTCGCGATACATCGAGGCGGTCATCTTCGAACCTTCCGCCGTCAGCATCGCGCCGCTACTTTCCAGAAAAGACGCACGAGGCACAAAGCCGCTGGCGGTCGCCACGGCGCTGCATTCGTCGCGAACGCCGAGAATGAAATCGCGGCCGCCGGGAGCGCCGACAATGTCGCCGATCGCAGCTCGCATGGCGCTGGTGCATCCGGCAATCGTGGCGAGGAAGATCCATTTCTCCCACATGTCCTGCAGGATGGCGTCGGAGGCCGCGCCGCCGAAATTGCCGGCGGCCATGATTCCGGCGATGGTCCTGACCCGGTCGGAGGCGGCGCCGCGGCGTTCGCCGAACGACAGCGATTGCATCGGCGCGAGCTGCACCACCTCGCGCTGCTCGTTGAGCGTGGCGGCGATCTTGCACTGGCCGCCAAGCACCGCGCCGGCGCCGAATTTCGCCTCGAGCACGTCGAGATGGCGCATGCCGTTCAGCAGCGGGATGATCGCGGTGCCGGGTCCGACCGCCGGCGCGAAGGAGGCCATCGCATCGTCGAGATCGAACGCCTTGCAGCTCAGAAGTACGACGTCGAATTTTTCGGCGAGTTTGTCGGCCTGCACGGTCGGGGGATTCTTCAGGGTGATGTCACCATGCGGGCTCCTGATCACCAGGCCGGCGCTGGCCAGTTCAGCGGCACGCTTCGGGCGGACCAGGAAGGTGACGTCGGCGCCGGATTGCAACAGCCGGCCGCCAAAATAACCGCCGATGGCACCGGCACCGACCACGAGAATACGCATGCTGTAAGTCCAGTTGTTGATGTTGAGACGGTGTCAGTGTCGTCCGTCATTGCGAGGAGCCTCTTGGCGACGAGGCAATCCAGAAAGCCGCAGGCACGGTAAGAACTGGATGGCTTCGTCGCAAGAGCTGCTCGCAATGACAGCGCAGAGTGATAGGCCTTACCACTTCTCGCCGAACGGGCGAATTTCCATTTCAAAGGTCCAGGCGCTGCGCGGCTGCTGGTAGAGCTGCCAGTACGACGCCGCGACGGAGGCCGGCGGCATCAGCAGATCGGGATTGTCGAGCGCCTCCTTGCCCCACAATTGTTCGCGGCGCTCGCGCACCCAGGCGGTGTCGACGCCGGAATCGATGATCAGATGCGCGACATGGATGTTCCGCGGACCGAGTTCGCGCGCCATCGATTGCGCAATGCCGCGCAGGCCGAATTTCGCCGACGCAAAGGCGGCGAAGCCGGAGCCGCCGCGCAGGCTCGCGGTGGCGCCGGTGAAGAAGATGTTGCCGCCGCCGCGCGCCGTCATCAGCCGCGCCGCCTCGCGTCCGGCGAGAAAGCCAGAATAGCACGCCATCTCCCAGACTTTCCTGAACACCCGCTCGGTGGTCTCGAGAATCGGAAAATTGACGTTGGCGCCGACATTGAAGATGCAGACTTCGAGTGGCGCATGCGCATCGGCATCGTTGAGAAACGCGGTGATCTCGTCCTCCTTGCGGGCGTCGAGCGAACGCGCCACGATGGTTCCGCCCGCCGCCTCGATCTCCGCGACCAGCGGCGCCAGCTTGTCGCCATTGCGGCGGCCGGCGAAGACAGTGAATCCTTCGGCGGCAAATTTCCTGACGATTTCCGCGCCGATAAAATCGCCGGCGCCGATCACGGCAACCGTGGCATTACGTTTTTGCATTGATTCTTCCTCGTAGCCCGGATGAGCGAAGCGACTTCCGGGATGTCGAATGTGTCGGTGCGCCGACCCCGGATATCGCTTCGCTCATCCGGGCTACAATCATTTCGCAGTTTCGCCAGCGCGCGGCGGCTTGAACCCATCCTGCGGCCGTCAGCGTGCGATCAGTTCTTCGATGTCGCGCAGCTGTTCCTTGCCGTAAAACATCTCGTCGCCGACATAGAAGGTCGGTGAACCGAACGCGCCGCGGTCGACGGCGAATTGCGTGTTGGCGACCAGCTTGGCCTTCACCTCGGGCTCCTGGCCGCGGGCCAGCAATTTGGCGCCGTCGAGGCCCGACGAATTGAGCGCGGCCACCGCGATTTCGGGATCGTCCATTTTCTTCGGTTCGCGCCACATGTGATGGAACGCGGCCTCGACATATTCCTTGAACACGCCTTCGAGCTGGGCCGCGATCGCCGCGCGCATCAGGTTCAGCGTGTTGACCGGAAAAAACGGGTTCATCACATAGGGCGCGACCTGGAAGCGCGCGATGAAACGCTCGGTCTCGATCTCATGAAACTCGCGCTTGTTCTTGATGCCCGCCAGCGCTTCGGCCGGTGACTTGTTGTTGGTGGCCTTAAAGATGCCGCCGAGCAGCACCGGGACATAG
>NZ_JANXTC010000162.1:0-9930 GCF_025356345.1 Tardiphaga sp. | reverse complement strand
GTGCTGCATGGATGCTGGTGGCAGGCCGCCTTGAATGTGTCGGCATGGCAATACGGCCGCGGCTAATTCCGCTTGGCCAGGAATGAGTCCGAGACCTTGAAGCCGTATTCCTGAACGATGCGATCAACCACGCCCTCATCGACCTCGTTGAAAAACTGCACGCCATAGCCGTCTTCGCGGACGGCGCGGATGCGCCCCTCCGCCTCAAAGAATTCCGTATGCACCAGCACCGTCTCACCAAGACGGTCGAGAACAAACATGCTGGCCTGCCGGAAGGTACATCCACCCTGCGACACCTCGGTCAAGGCCCCATCGAATTCAGCGCCGATGTCGATGACTTTCATGGTGCCTATCACCACGCAATCGTGGCGGCTGTGACGCCGGGAAAAGGTCTTTTTGTTCAGCTTCGCCGATTGTGGAAGCGCAGGAGTGGTCGGTGTGATTGCAACAGCGCTCTTCATCAAAAAAACTCCTTTGTCTAAAATGGCTCTGGCCGACGCGAGCTAGGCCATCGCCCGGTTCGTGTCTGTTGATGCGATCTCCGGCGGATGAGCCACTCGTTGGTCGGATGCTCCTTCGGCTTTTTCCAGCGCGGAGACGGCGAGTTTCAGCACGCCGGTATAGGCCGAAAAGGCTGTGCCGATATTCGCGTTGAGCCGGTCAAAGCCTTCGAAAATCCGGCCTTCAAGTCCGCTTTCCGCGCCATTGGGCGATGACATCGAGCCATCCGCAGGCCGCCGCGTGGCAAGCTTCGTGACCGAATCCTCCAGCCGGTGAAATTGACTGGTGATAGACACCGCCAACGGCTTCATTGCTTCCTTGAGCGCGCCATCGATCCGGGACTCGATGTTGTCACTGACCTGCAGCGGCATGCGCTCGGCGACGAACGCGTTCTTTTCAATCGCCGCGGCGATCTGCACAGCGGTCTGGGCGTGATTATTGGCGAGGTGACGGATGTTCGTCGAGTGCGATTGCTCCATCTCCTTGATCAGCAGTCGGGTGGCTTCCAGTTCCGTAGTCATCACGACGGACATGCCTTCAGAAAATGTTTCCAGCCCCGCGCCAAATTTCGACAGGCTGCCGGCGATCGTGTCGATCCGCGCCGCCTGCTGTTGCTGGCTCATCTGAATGTCGCCAAGCAACCGCACCGCCTGGTCGAAATTTCCGGCCACGCGCGAATAGTCGGCAAGAATGCTGCCCACGGTCTGGACCAGGGAATGATCGGACGATGATCGGGCGCCGTTGACGCGCTCCGGCGATCGGTCGTTGGCGTTTTCCTCGTCGCCGATCTGGACGACGCCGGCCAGCCATGATTCAAATTCGTGCCTCAATACGCCGGCGGCCTGGCCCGCCATGCGGGCCAGCAGGCCGACGACCAGCGAACTGAACAGGCCAAACAGCGACGCGGCGAACCCAGACGCCATGCCCTTCAGCGGCTCCTGCAACGCGCCGAGCAGCTTCTGGAAAGCGTCCGGCGACGCGGACCCTCCCGCCGAACTCGCGAGTTCGCCAATGATGCCGCCCATCGAGCCGACCATATGGAGCAGGCCGATAAACGTTCCGATCAGGCCCATGAAGACCAGAAGCCCGGACATGTAGCCGAGCAAGGACTTCTCGTCGTCGATGGTCTCGCCGATCTTGTGGACCAGCGTGTTCATCGTCTCGACCGAGAGGCGGATCTTCTTGGTTCGCGCCAGCTCGTCGGTGACGAGATCATAGGCATGGCCCAGCAGACGCGGCCGCTTGAACAGGCGCCCCGGCCGGGAACAGCGATAGTGCCGCCATAGCGGGTCCCTCGACTGCTCGCTCGGGCCTATCCGGATGTCATCCCACATCTCCTTCAATGCATTGAAGGCAACGACTTCGTTTCTCAGCTTGAACACGAACACGAAGGCCATGACGATGGCGAAGCCGAAGGCACTGAGGATCGATCCCGTCGTATAGACGTGAGCCATCACGCCCTCGGCAATGAAGTCCCATTGCCAGGCACTTCCGAGAGCGATCAAGACGATCAACCCGATCATCTTGTAGAGAACGTGCGCAATCCGCTTTTCCATCGCAATACCCTTTGGCAGAGGCTTTTGGCCTCCCCACGCCTGTTAATTGGCGCTCTTGTCCGCAATAACCATTTCGACCGTCAGACCCTTTTCGCGGTCCGCGGTGTCGTTGACGTTGACGCGAATGCTGTCAGGCCGAACCCTGGAATCGACCAGCTGCTTGCGCGCCATCATGGCCCGGTAATAGGCCAGACGCCTCGCCTCGGAGAGCGCGCCGTCGCCAGAATAGGCATAGGCGGTGATCATGATCACCTGTCCGCGCTCGAGGACCTTGTTGTCGTCGACCAGACGCGCGATCGACTGGGCAGCGTCCTGTTGCACCTTGAAGCTTCGTTCCTCGAATCCCAGGGACAGCCGTGGTGATTCCGGCGAAACCTGAATCCGCGCCGGCTCCTGGCGAGACCGCGCATTGCTCACCCGCGCTCCGACGAGTTTTTCGGAGTCAATACTAGCAGCGGCAGCGCTCGCCGAACTGTCGACTGCCTTCTCAGGCTTGCGCGGCTCGCTCGCCGAATTGGCCGACTGCAGCTGCCGCACCTTCTCCATCACGGCCTGCGTCATCTTCTTGACGTCATCCGTGGGGTTAACCTCCGCATTGACGACCTTGGCAATGGCCTCGACAGCATGTTTCGCCACGCTCTGCGACAATACGAACACCGCCATGGCCAACATCATCATGACGAAGGCCAGCACCTGCACCATCGATGTCAACGCATCGACATAACCCGGCCAATAATTATCACTGTCGTCTGATCCGTGTGACATGCGATGGCCGCGGGCTTCCCTCACGATGCCATCAAGAAATTCACGCACCGCTCCCAACAAGTTAAATGAAATTGATTACCAAAATCTGCGGCGCCAGATACCTACCCGACAATCACCTCGAGTGTTGACGTGCGAGATCGCAAGGATTGCAAATTCCTTCGATCGCAACTCTTTTTAGCGCAGCCTGCCGCGACAACTTTCAGACAGAGCCGACCAAAGGTTGCGAAATTAATCCATTGCTATCCCGCGGGTAGATGCGGGACCCGGGGGATGAATCATGGTGCCGGCGTCATGGGCGCTCGACGGGCCACGGTCAGGTTGATAAGCCCCCATCTCAGGGAGCGTTTGAGTCGATATGACCGTTGCGATCGAGATGGGACGAACGACGGCAGGCGCCCCGGCGACGCTCGACCTGGAAGAATTGCTGGCGACCCGACTGCTGGTGCAGGGCAATTCGGGCTCCGGAAAATCCCATCTGCTGCGTCGGCTGCTGGAACAAAGTGCGCCGTGGGTACAGCAGACCATCATCGATCCCGAAGGCGACTTCGTGGCGCTGGCTGACCGTTTCGGCCATCTGGTGATCGATGCCGAGGAACATACCGAGCGCGGCCTCCAGGTCGCCGGCGAGCGCGCGCGCATCCACCGCGTCTCCACGGTTCTCAATCTCGAAGGGCTCGACGCCGAAAACCAGATGCGGCGTGCCGCTGCGTTCCTCGGTGGGCTTTTCGACGTGGCCCGCGATCACTGGTACCCGATGCTCGTGGTGGTGGACGAGGCGCAGCTGTTCGCGCCGGCCGTCGCCGGCGAGGTTTCGGACGAAGCGCGTAAATTGTCGCTCAGCGCGATGACCAACTTGATGTGCCGTGGCCGCAAACGCGGACTTGCCGGCGTCATTGCCACCCAGCGACTGGCGAAGCTCGCCAAAAACGTCGCGGCCGAGGCTTCCAATTTCCTGATGGGCCGCACCTTTCTCGACATCGACATGGCGCGCGCCGCCGATCTGCTGGGCATGGAGCGGCGCCAGGCAGAGGCGTTCCGGGATCTCGAACGCGGGCAGTTCATGGCGCTCGGCCCCGCGCTGTCGCGCCGCCCGCTGGGGCTGCGCATCGGACCCACCGACACCCAGCCGCGCAATGCGACGCCGCGGCTTCTGGCGTTGCCGGAAGCGACCGGGGACGCCCATGCGATGATCCTGGCCGCGCCGCCGCCGGAACATGTTCGGCCGCAGCGCCGGTTATCCCCAGACCTGCTCGGCCAGTTGATGGCGGCGAAGTCCGCGGCGCTTGAAATCCGTCCTGAACCTGTGGAGCAGCCGCTCAGCGCGGAGCAACTTGCCGAGCGGCGCGATCGCGTCGATCGTATTCTGCGCGCCGTGATGGCGGAACCTGACGCCGGCTTTCGCGCCGTCGGCGTGCTTTATCAGGAATTCGTGGTCCGCTGCCGCATCGGCGGGCTCGGCGCGGCGGTACCTGACCTCAGCGACTTCCGGCACATGCTGACACGCGCCCGTGCCGGACTGGGCTCTGATATGGCCGAAGATGACGGCTGGCAGGATGTCTCCAACCGCGCTTCGATCCTGCCCGAGGATATGCAGGGGGTGTTTATGATGATCGCCCGCGCCGCCAAGGAGGGCTGGCCCTGCCCGAGCGATGCCACCATCGCCCGAGCCTATGGATCGCACTCGTTGCGCCGCGCCCGGCGTTTGCTGAGCTATATCGAGGAACGGGGCCTGATCGTCTGCCAGCTCGATGGGGTCGGCCGGCGGACCGTCACCCTCGTGGAACTCGCCTGGGCCACCGCGCCCGGTGATCCCAACGCCGAAGAGCTACCGGCGGAGCTGGCAGCCACCGATTCATTGGCGGATGGTATAGTCAAATAATATGACTAGTCAGCACAATCTGACCGTGCAATAAACTCTCCCGCATCCAGACGCTCGAAGAAGCGTCGGCACATCTGGGAGAACGCTCATGATCCGCATGACCCTCACGGCCCTGCTCGCTGCCACCGCTTTGACCGGCCTGGCATGCAACGCTTCCGCTGCTCAGCTCACTATCGGGTTTTCACAAATCGGCTCCGAATCCGGCTGGCGTGCGGCCGAAACCTCTGTCTCCAAGTCAGAGGCCAAGAAGCGTAACGTCAATTTCAAGATCGCCGACGCCAATCAGAAACAGGAAAACCAGATCAAGGCGATCCGCTCATTCATCGCTCAGAAGGTGGACGCCATCTTTCTGGCGCCGGTGGTTGCGACCGGCTGGGACGCGGTACTAAAGGAAGCCCGGGACGCCAAGATTCCCGTGGTGCTGCTCGACCGCGATATCGATCCGTCCGGCAAGGACCTGTATCTCACCGCCGTGACCTCCGACAGTGTACATGAAGGCGAAGTCGCCGGCGAGTGGCTGGCCAAAGCGGCGGGTAACAAGGCCTGCAACGTCGTCGAGCTGCAGGGCACGGTGGGCGCCAGCGTCGCCGCCAACCGCAAGAAGGGGTTTGATACGGCCGTCGCCAAACACTCCAACCTGAAGGTGGTGCGCAGCCAGACCGGCGACTTCACCCGCGCCAAGGGCAAGGAAGTGATGGAAAGCTTCATCAAGGCCGAAGGCGGCGGCAAGAACATTTGCGCGGTCTACGCGCATAATGACGACATGATGGTTGGCGCCATCCAGGCGATGAAGGAAGCCGGTCTGAAGCCGGGCAAGGACATTCTCACGGTCTCGATCGACGCGGTGCCGGACATCTTCAAGGCGATCGCTGCCGGCGAAGCCAATGCGACCGTGGAATTGACGCCGGACATGGCCGGTCCTGCCTTCGATGCGATCATCGCCTGGAAGGAAAAGGGCACCACGCCGCCGAAGTGGATCCAGACTGAGTCAAAGCTTTATACGGCAGCCGACAACCCGCAGAAGATCTACGACAGCAAGAAGGGCCTCGGCTACTAGGCCGGACGGTGACGCCGCTTCTTGAAACGCGCGGGCTGACAAAAAGCTTCGCCGGCGTCTGCGTGCTCGACGAGGTCGATTTCGCGCTATGCGCCGGCGAGATACATGCGCTGCTGGGCGAGAACGGCGCCGGCAAGTCGACCTTGATCAAGCTGATCACCGGCGTGGTCGCGCGCGACGCCGGTGTGGTGCGGCTCGACGGCGTCGATATCGAGCTACGCACCGCTGACGCGGCGTTGAAGGCGGGCATCGCCACGGTCTATCAGGAAGTGAACATGCTGCCGAACCTGTCGGTAGCCCAGAATCTGTTTCTCGGCCGGCAGCCGACGCGGTTTGGATTCGTGGATCATGCCGAGATGCGCCGCCGCGCATCGCAGCTGTTGAAGGGCTTCGGGCTTGACCTCGATGTCGCCGCCCCGCTCGGTGATTATTCGGTCGCCATCCAGCAGATCACCGCCATCGCGCGCGCCGTCGACATGTCGGCGCGGGTACTGATCCTCGACAAGCCGACGGCGAGCCTCGACAGTCACGAGGTCGAAATCCTGTTCGCGATCATGCGCCAGCTCGCCCGGCGCGGCATCGGCATCATGTTCGTCACGCATTTCCTCGATCAGGTCTATGCCATCAGCGACCGCATCACCGTGCTGCGCAACGGCCGGCTGGTCGGCGAACGCGAGACGGCGCGGCTGCCACGCATCGAGCTGGTCCGGATGATGCTGGGCCGCGAACTCAGCGAAGTCGCCGCCGCGCGCATGCATCGTGCCGATACTGCCCCGCCTCCGCCGTTGGCGAGGCTCCGCCAATTTGGCAAGGATGGCAGCATCACGCCGTTCGACCTCGACCTGTACGCCGGCAAGGTGGTCGGTCTCGCCGGTCTGCTCGGCTCCGGCCGAACCGAAACCGCGCGGCTGGTGTTCGGCGTCGACCGCGCCGATAGCGGCGCGGCCACCATCGGCGGCCGCGTCGCACGGCTGCATTCCCCACGCGACGCGGTACGGCTCGGCTTCGGTTACTGCCCTGAAGAACGCAAGACCGACGGCATCGTCGCGGAGTTGACGGTGCGCGAAAACATTGTGCTGGCGCTGCAGGCGCGTCGCGGGCTGCTGAAGCCGCTGTCGCGGCGCGAGCAGGACGATATTGCAAGGCGTTTCATCAGGCTGCTCGACATCCGTCCCGCCGACCCGGAACGTCCGATCGGTCTGCTCTCCGGCGGCAACCAACAGAAGGCCCTGCTGGCGCGCTGGCTGGCGATCTCGCCCCGACTGCTGATCCTCGACGAGCCAACCCGCGGCATCGATGTCGGGGCGCATGCTGAAATCATCCGCCTGATCCAGCAACTCTGCGCCGACGGGCTTGCCCTGCTGGTGATTTCCTCGGAGCTGGAGGAGATCGTCAGCTATGCCGATCAGGTCATCGTGCTGCGCGAACGGGCGCATGTGGCACGGCTCGCTGGCGAGGCGATCAACGTACCGACGATCCTGGCGGCGATCGCCGGCGACCAGCCGCGCGCGGCGTGAGGGACCGATGATGGCGCTGCGCCTGCCCCGCTCCGGCCTGCCGCAAGTGCTCGCCTTCCTGGCGATCCTGGCAATCAACTGGTCCGTATCGCCGCAGTTCTTCGACCTGCGGCTGCAGGACGGCAGGCTGTTCGGCAGTCTGATCGACGTCTTCAACCGCGGCGCGCCAGTCGCCCTGCTGGCGCTCGGCATGGTGCTGGTAATCGCGACCCGCGGCATCGATCTCTCGGTCGGCGCCGTGATGGCAATCTCCGGCGCCATTGCCGCCAGCTTCGCCGACACCCATCCATGGCCGGTCGTGCTGGCCGCCGCGCTCGGCGCGGGCTTCGTCTGCGGGGTATGGAACGGGCTGCTGGTAGCGGTGCTCGGCATCCAGCCGATCGTCGCCACGCTGATCCTGATGGTCGCGGGCCGCGGCATCGCGCAGCTGATCACCGAAGGGCGCATCGTCACGTTCTCCTCACCGGAGCTGGTGTGGTTTGGCGGCGGCGCAGTGTTGGGGGTGCCCGTGCCGGTGGCAATTACACTCGGCATGCTGCTTCTCACTGTGGTGCTGATCCGCGGCACGGCGCTTGGGCTGATGATCGAGGCTACCGGTGGCAATGCAAGGGCCAGCGCGCTGGCCGGCGTCGGCACGACCACCATGACTATCGCCGTCTATGTCTGGTGCAGCCTGTGCGCGTCGCTCGCCGGCGTCATTGCCGCGGCCGACATTATGGGCGCCGACGCCAACAATGCCGGGCTGTGGCTTGAGCTCGACGCCATCCTCGCGGTGGTGATCGGCGGCACCTCGCTGTTCGGCGGACGTTTCAGCCTGGCCTTCGCGGTGCTCGGCGCACTGATCATCCAGGCCATGAATACCGGCATTTTGTTGTCCGGCTTCAAGCCGGAATTCAACCTGGTGGTCAAGGCGCTCGTGGTGCTGGCGGTGCTGTTGATGCAATCGCCACGGCTTGCCGGCCTCGGCCTGCTGCTGTCGAGGGCGCGGAAATGAACCGGCTGTTTCCCGTCCTCATCACTTCGGCCGTCTTCGTCGTCGGCTTCATCATCTGCTCGGTGCAGTTCCCCAATTTTGCCTCGACGCGCGTGGTCGCCGATTTGCTGACCGACAATGCCTTCCTCGGCATCGTCGCCACCGGCATAACATTTGTCATCATTTCCGGCGGCATCGACCTCTCGGTCGGGGCGGTGATCGGCTTCACCACGGTCTTCCTGGCCATCGCGATCCAGCGGCTCGGCATGTCCCCCTGGCTGGCTTTCGCCACGATCCTCGCGATCTGCGCAACCTTTGGAGCGGCGATGGGCGCGATCATTCAGGTTTTCGACCTGCCGCCCTTCATCGTCACGCTGGCCGGCATGTTTCTCGCCCGCGGCACCAGCTTCCTGATGTCCACGGATTCGATCCCGATCAACGCGCCGCTATATTCGGAGCTCGCCGATTACGCGATCAAACTACCCGGCGACGGCCAGTTGACGGTGATCGCGATGATCATGCTCGCGGTGTTCGCGGTGGGCATCGGACTGCTGCACTTCACCCGCTTTGGCGCCGATGTCTTCGCACTGGGCGGCAGCCGCGGCACGGCGGCGCTGATGGGGGTACGTGTCGGGCCGACGACCATCCGCATCTACATGCTGTCCTGCATGCTGGCCGGCCTGTCCGGCATCGTGTTCTCGTTCTACACTTCCTCCGGCTATTCGCTCTCGGCGGTCGGTGTCGAGCTCGACAGCATTGCCGCCGTCGTGATCGGCGGAACGCTGCTGACCGGCGGCTATGGTTTTGTATTCGGCACCTTTGTCGGCGTGTTGATCCAGGGCCTGATCCAGAGCTACATCAATTTCGACGGCACGCTGTCGAGCTGGTGGACCAAGATCGCCACCGGCGTTCTGCTGTTTGCCTTCATCGTCCTGCAGCAGGCGATCGTCGGCTTCGCCCGCCGATCCGTCCGTCGCGCCGCGGCAGTGCCCGCGTCATGAGCCCGCAGCTCGTCAGTATCCCGACGCGGCGCGCGCATTCCAACCACGCCGCGGTGGCGCGCAGCCTCGGCATCGACATCATCGCCGGCCGTTATGCCGAAGGCGCCAAGCTGCCGGGCGATCCCGAGCTGATCCTGATGTTCGGCGTGTCGCGTCCGGTGCTGCGCGAAAGCGTCAAGACGCTAGTTGCCAAGGGGCTGCTCAGCACCAAGGCCCGGGTCGGCACCGTGGTGCGCGAACGTGCCGCCTGGAACATGTTCGACAGCGACGTTTTGGCCTGGCATCTCGACGCCGGAATCAACACGCGCTTTCTGCGCGATCTGGCCGACATCCGGCTGGCAGTGGAACCCCGCGCCGCCGCGCTGGCCGCCGAACGGCGCTCGGACCACGACCTCGCCGAACTGCGCCGCGCCATTGCCACCATGCGCCGGGAGCCCTCCGATTCGACCGGTTTTGCCGATGGCGACCTCAGCCTGCACCTTACGGTCGCCAACGCTTCCGGCAACCCGTTCATGCGCTCGATCGGCGGTGTGATCGAGGCGGCGTTGCGCGCTTCCTTCCTGCTCAGCGCGCCGGTGGCGGATGCGGAGCGCGAAATCGTTCTGGTCTCGCATCAACACATTATCGAAGCGGTCGAGAACCGAGATAGCGATGCCGCGGCGGCCCTGATGACCATCGTGA
>NZ_JANXTC010000096.1:0-8605 GCF_025356345.1 Tardiphaga sp. | reverse complement strand
CAAACAGGGCATGCTCGCCAGCGATCTCGCTGGCGATGGCGACGTCATCCAGGTGGTGGCGCGCGCCTTCGAGATTCTCCGCTGCTTCGAGGGGCACGACGCCCGGCTCGGCAATCTCGAAATCTCCAAGCGTTGCGGCCTGCCGCGCTCGACCGTGTCGCGGCTGACGCATACGCTGACCCGGATGGGCCAGTTGGCCTATCTGCCCGGCGATCAGAAATACCGTATCGGACCGAGCGCGGTGGCGATGAGCGCCTCGATGATGCGCGGGCTGCAGGTGCGTAACCTGATCCGGCTGCGGCTGCAGGAAGTCGCCGAGCAGATTCCCGGCACCATCGGCTTCACCATCCCCGATCGCTTCCACATGGTCTATCTGGAATATGCCCGCGCCGATCATGCGCTTGGCCTGCATTCCACCACCGGCAGCCGCATCGCGATGGGCAGCACCGCGGCCGGCCATGCCTATACCGCGGCGCTTGACGAGGATGTCGGCAACGCCTTGATCAACGATATGTCGCGCGAAATGCCGGAGGAGGCGAAGATCCTGAGCGGCAGGATCGTTCGCAACCGGGAGTCGCTGCGCGAGCACGGCTATGTCATCGCCGGCGGCATGTTCAGCCCGCACATCACCGGCATCGCGGCGCCGATCTGGTCGCCGCAGTACCAGACCTTCGTGGTCGTCACCATCGGATTGCTGGCGGCGATGTATGATGAGCAGCGCCTGCACGACGAGGTCGCGCCGTTGCTGGCCCGTTTGGGCAGCGACGTCAGCGCGATGGTGCAGAATGCCGAGAGCGGCCTGACCAGCGCGTCGCCGACCGGCGTGCTGTCCGCGGCCAAGCCGCCCAAGACTTTTCCCCCGGAGAACGTGAATGACCTGGAAGCCGGAACTCGACGACCTCTCCCGGCGCGAAGCATTCGCGCGGGAGATGGGCGGCGCTGACAAGGTCAAGCGACAGCATGACCAGGGCCGGCTCACCGTTCGTGAGCGCATCGATAAACTGATCGACGCCGGAAGCTTTCACGAAGTCGGCGCGGTGTCCGGCGTTGGCGAGTATGATGCCGACGGCGAACTCACTCATCTGACGCCGGCGAATTGCGTGTTCGGCCGAGGTCGGATTGAGGGCCGTCCGGTGGTGGTGGTCGGCGACGACTTTACCGTGCGCGGCGGCTCGGCGGACGCGTCGATCTCGGCCAAGCCGCTGATGGCCGAGGAGATGGCGCATGATTTTCGCCTGCCGATTATCCGGGTGATCGAAGGCTCCGGCGGCGGCGGTTCGGTGAAGACCATCGAGACCAAGGGCGCGGCCAATCTACCGGGCGGCGTCGGCGGCACGCGGTGGTACTGGTATACGATCGCCAACATGGCGCAGGTGCCGGTGGTCGGGCTCGGCCTCGGTTCGGTGGCGGGACTCGGCGCCGCGCGGCTGGCGGCTTCGCATTATTCGGTGATGACCAAAAACTCCGCGATGTTCGTCGCCGGGCCGCCGGTGGTGGCGCGGTTCGGCGCGACGCTGGACAAGAAGGCGCTCGGCGGCAGCGAGATCCAGACCCGCGCCGGCGGCGTCGATCACGCTGTCGAGACCGAAGAAGAGGCATTTGCTTGCGCGCGCCGCTTCCTGTCGTATCTGCCGTCCTCGGTATACGGCCTGCCGCCAACGACAATCTGCACCGATGATCCCGAGCGCGCCGACGCCCGTCTGCTCAACGCGGTGCCGCGCGACCGCAAGCAGGTCTACAAGATGCGGCCGATCATCGACGCGGTGGTTGATCGTGGCTCGTTCTTCGAGATGGCGGCGAATTTCGGTCGACCGATCATCACGGGCTTCGCGCGGCTCGAGGGCCGAGCCGTGCTGGTGCTGGCCAGCGATCCGTTTCACCATGGCGGCTCATGGACCGCGGATGCCTGTCAGAAGGTGGTGCGCTTCGTCGACCTCGCCGAAACCTTTCATCTGCCGGTGGTCTATCTGATGGACTGCCCGGGCTTCATGATCGGTCTTGACGCCGAGAAGGCGGCGACCATCCGTCATGGCGTGCGGGTGATGGCAGCGGTCAATCAGACCACGGTGCCGTGGTGCACCATCATCATCCGTAACGCCTTTGGCGTCGCCGGCGTGGTGCATCAGCCGGCCAACCGGTTGTCGATGCGCTATGCGTGGCCGTCGGCCTATTGGGGATCGCTGCCGCTGGAAGGCGGCATCGAGGCCGCCTACCGCGCCGAGATCGAAGCGGCGGAGGATCCGAAGGCCAAGCAACAGGAGATCGAGGATCGTCTCAACAAACTGCGTTCGCCGTTTCGGTCGGCGGAAAAATTCTGGGTCGAGGAAGTCATCAACCCGATGAAGACGCGCTCGCTGTTGTGCGAATTCGCGCGATTGGCCGAACCATTGCGGATGCCGGGACCGTCAAGGCTGGCGATGCGGCCGTAGACGACGTCCCACCTCGTCATTCCGGGTTCGCTCGCGGCTACCGCCGCTCTCGCCCCGGAATGCGACGACTAGATCTTTTTGAACACCACGCTGGCATTGACGCCGCCAAAACCGAACCCGTTCGACAGTACGTGCTCGATCGTCATCGCGCGCGCATGGCCACGGATGAAATCGAGACCATCGCCGGCCGGATCTGGATTTTCCAGATTCAGCGTCGCCGGTGCGATCTGGTCGCGCAGCGCCAGGATCGCGAAGATCGCTTCCAATCCACCCGCGGCGCCGAGCAGATGGCCCGTCGCGGATTTTGTCGAGCTGATCGCCACGCTGCCTTTGGTGCCGAAGATGGTCTTGATCGCTTCGAGTTCGCCGTGGTCGCCGACCGGCGTCGAGGTCGCGTGCGCATTGAGGTGCTGCACGTCGCCGGCCGCGATGCCGGCCTGCGCCAGCGCGATCTGCATCGCGCGCCTGGCGCCGTCGCCATCCTCGCGTCCGGCGGTCATGTGGAACGCGTCCGATGTGGTGCCGTAGCCGATCAGTTCCGCGATCGGCCGGGCACCACGCGCCAGCGCGTGTTCGAGTTCCTCGATCACCAGCACGCCAGCACCTTCGCCCATCACAAAGCCGTCGCGGTCACGGTCGAACGGGCGCGAGGCGCGCTCGGGATGGTCAACGAAATTGCTGGATAGCGCGCGCGCCGCTGCAAAGCCGCCGAGGCTGACGCGGTCGATGCAGGCTTCGGCGCCGCCGGCAATGGCCACATCGGCCTCACCGGAACGGATCAGCCGCGCGGCATCGCCGATCGCCTGCACGCCGGCGGCGCAGGCCGTCACCGGCGCGCCGATCGGCCCTTCAAAGCCGTAGCGGATCGAGATGTGACCGGCGGCGAGGTTCACAAGAAAGGAGGGCACCGTGAAGGGCGACAACCGGCGAATGCCCTTGGTGTCCGTCGTCCGCACCGCCTCGGCAATCGCCGGAAAGCCGCCGATGCCGGAGGCGATCACCGTCGCGGTCCGCTGCCGGGCGCGCGCGTCCTCCGGCGTCCAGCCGGACTGCGCGATGGCTTCCTCGGCCGCCATCAGCGCGAACAGGATGAAGCGGTCCATCTTTTTCTGGTCTTTGCGCGGTGCGGCCCTGTCGGGATCAAAGCCGCCCTCGGTATCATCCGAAATGTCGGGCACCTGGCCACCGACCTTGGCCGCAAGATCGGTGGTCATGGCTTCCGGCAGTCGGCGAATGCCGGATTGTCCAGCCAGCAGCCGCGACCAGTTGGTCTCGACGCCGCGGCCGAGCGGCGATACCGCTCCCATTCCTGTCACCACAATACGGCGCATGATCATTCCAGTCTTGAAGTTGAAAGTTCTGCCGGCCACCGCGCTCAGGCGGCGACCTTCCGGTCGCGGGAGATCATCAGCACCATCACCGCAGCGACGATGCACAGCGCGCCGGCGGCGAAGAACGCCGGCAAATAGCTCAGCAGCACGGTGCGCGACAGGCCGGCGCCGAATGCCGCGGTGGCAGCGCCGAGCTGATGGCCGGCAAAGATCCAGCCGAACACCAGACCGGCGCGTTCGGGGCCGAATCTCGCGGCGGTCAGGCGCACCGTTGGCGGCACGGTGGCGATCCAGTCGAGGCCGTAGAACATCGCGAACAGCGACAGCCCGTAGAACGAGAAATCGGTGAACGGCAGCGCCAGCAAGGACAGGCCGCGCAAGCTATAATACCAGAACAGCAGATAGCGGTTGTCATAGCGGTCCGACAGCCAGCCCGAGGCGATGGTGCCGATGAAATCGAACACGCCCATCGCCGCCAACAGGCCGGCGGCCTGCATCTGTGGGATACCGAAATCCAGGCACATCGGAATCAGATGTACCTGGACCAGCCCGTTAGTGCTCGCGCCGCAGATGAAGAAGGTGGCGAACAGGATCCAGAACACGCGGGTCTTCGCGGCGTCGCGCAAGGCGCCCAGCGCAGCTGCCATGATAGGCGCGCGGTTCGGCGGCGGAATCACGATCGGTGCGGTGCCACTGTCGCCATAGGGACGCAGGCCGAGATCCGCGGGACGGTCGCGCATCACCAGCAGGATGCCGAGCGCGGCGACCGCGAGCATCACGCACATCAGCGCCAGCGCCCAGCGCCAGTCGGAATGTTCGGTGATGCTGGCCAGAATGGGAAGGAAGATCAACTGGCCGGTCGCCGCGCTCGCGGTGAGGATGCCGACCACCAATCCGCGCCTGGCGTTGAACCAGCGGCTGGCGACGGTGGCGCCGAGCACCAGCGCCGTCATGCCGGTGCCGATCCCGACCGCCACGCCCCACAGCAGCATCAGCTGCCAGACCTGGGTCATGGCCAGCGACAGCAGCAGGCTGGTGACCACGACCAGCAGCGCTGTGAGCGTCATGTTACGCAGCCCGTAGCGGTTCATCAGCGCCGCCGCGAACGGTGCCATCAGCCCGAACAGGACGAAGCGGATCGACATCGCCGACGAGATCTCGGCGGTGTTCCAGCCGAATTCCTTCTGCAGCGGCACGATGAAGACGCCGGGCGCACCGACCGCGGCGGCGCTGACCAACGCGGTGACAAAGGTCACCGCGATCATCGCCCATCCGTAATGGATGTTGCGGCGGGCGAGGGCAGGGGCGAGCCATCCGGAAAGCATGGGTATTCCTGTTGTCAACGGAGCGATATGACGGGTGCATGACGCAACATGCCCCGCTCTTTTGAGATGACGATCATCATATAATTGGCCGTGAAATATGCAACTGCCGTCCTGACAAAAATGTTCGTCAAATCTGCGCCGGGCTACCGCTTGCGGTTGATGAAGTCCTGCATCAGCCGCTGCGGCTCGCCGGTCAGATAGGCCTCGCCGAATACCGCGACGCTGAGGTTGACGGATTCTTTTAACGGCAGTTCTTCCCATTGCCTCAGCAGGGCTTTCTGCGAGCGCATCGCCTCGGGGCCGCATTCCAGGATCGACGCAACGGTGCTTTCGACCGCCGCATCGAGGCCGCCCTCGGGGGCGACAACATCCACTAGTCCCCAGCCCAGCGCGGTCGGCGCGTCGATGGTCGCGGCGGTCATGATCAGCCAGCGGGCGCGGCCCCAGCCGATCAGACGTGGCAGCAGGGCGGCGTGGATGACCGAGGGAATTCCGACCCGGACCTCCGGCATGGCGAATTTGGCGTCGTGCGCGGCGATTCTGAAATCGCAGGCGGCGGCGAATTCCAGCCCGCCGCCAAGGCACCAGCCAGGAATCCGGGCGATCACCGGTGCCGGAAAGGCGCGGGCGGATTCACACAGGTCGCGAAGGCCGGTGATGAATTTCTCGGCCGAGGCCTGATCAAGCGTCGCCATCTCCTTGATGTCGGCACCGCCGATCATGCTCTTCTCGCTCTGTCCGGCGATCACCAGCGCGCGGATCGCGCGTTCGGTGGCCAGCACTTCCAGACCCTCGCGCACACCCTGGATGGCGGCCGAGTTGAGGATGTTGAGCGGTCCGGCGTTGCAGATCGTCAGCCGCACAACGCCGCGGGGATCACGATCGACGCCGCAAAAAGGATTGAGCATATGCATAGGACGTCCCGCGGTTGTTGCCGGCGTGGATCGCCGGTCTTGTCGTACCGATTCCCGATTAAAATACTTGTTTGTCAAGGCCAGCGAAGCGGACAGATTGCGAATGGTCGCCAACTGGGTTATATGACTAACGTCATTCATATGGCCTGCGTGTCCGAAATCGAGCTTCGGAGCGCAGCCAACTATTCATTCCGGCCGGGGCCGATTTGTGGCATGAGATGCTACAAGTTGAATTCGCCGATCAATCCAGAATGGCATGGAACGTTGATGCGCTATTCCAAGGAACACAAGCTCGAGACTCATGCACGGATCGTCAAGAAGGCCTCTGTGCGGCTGCGCGAAAAGGGCGCGCATGGCATCGGCGTCGCTGACCTGATGAAGGACGCCGGCCTCACCCATGGCGGGTTCTATGCGCATTTCGACTCGCGCGAAGCCCTGGTGGTCGAAGCCTTTGGCTATGCCATGGACCGTTCGATGGAACGCTGGCGCCAATTGTCGGTGCAGGCCGCTCCGGATCAGCGCCTGCCCACCTTTGTGGAGTTCTATCTGTCGTCGCAACACCGCGACAATCCCGGACATGGCTGCGCATTGCCAGCGCTGAGCGCCGAAATCGCTCGCGAAAGCCCGAAGACGCGCAAGGCATTCGCCGCCAAGCTGGATCAGATGATCGGCCTGATCGCCGAGCAGTTCCCGGGTGCCGCCGGTAAACCGAATCGGAAGCAGGCGATGGCGGCGCTTGCCACGATGATGGGCGCGCTGGTGCTGGCACGCGTCGCCGGATCGGGCGAGTTGTCCGAGGAACTGCTCAGCGCCGGTCGGGATGCTGTACTCGAACGGCCAGCGGCGCTGAAGCCGGTTGCGAAGAAGCCGGCCGTCAAGAAGGCCGGCTTGAAGGTGGTAACCGCCAAGGCGTGACATGTTGCCGCCGTTTGCGTGGCGCCTTCGGTGCACGCACAAGGACGCAGTGATGTCGGCATTTTCGCAAATCCGCTGCGCGTCCAAGCCCTTTCCAAACGAGATAAAGCCTGTGCAACATGCTGGCAAAACTGGTTTGGGAGAGAAGCATGCGCGACATCGGTCATTTCATTGGCGGCCGCGAGGTCAAAGGTACATCCGGACGTTTCGCTGACGTGTTCGAACCGATGACCGGCGACGTTCAGGCCAAGGTAGCGCTGGCGTCGAAATCGGAGATGCGCGCGGCGGTGGAGAATGCGATCGAGGCGCAGGTCGGCTGGGGCGCCACCAATCCGCAGCGCCGCGCCCGGGTGATGATGAAATTTCTCGAACTGGCGCAGCGCGACTACGACAAGATGGCGGATCTGCTGGCGCGCGAGCATGGCAAGACCGTGCCCGACGCCAAGGGCGATATCCAGCGCGGCCTCGAAGTGGTCGAATTCGCCTGCGGCATTCCGCATTTGATGAAGGGGGAATACACCGAGGGCGCCGGTCCCGGCATCGACATCTATTCGATGCGCCAGCCGCTCGGCGTTGTCGCCGGCATCACCCCGTTCAACTTTCCGGCGATGATCCCGATGTGGAAATTTGCCCCGGCGATTGCCTGCGGCAATGCCTTCATCCTGAAGCCCTCGGAGCGCGATCCCGGCGTGCCGATGATGCTCGCCGAGCTGATGATCGAGGCGGGCCTGCCGCCGGGCATCCTCAATGTCGTCAATGGCGACAAGGAAGCGGTCGACGCTATCCTCGACGATCCCGACATCCGCGCCGTCGGCTTCGTCGGTTCGTCGCCGATTGCGCAATATATCTATGAGCGCGCCGCGGCGACCGGCAAGCGCGCGCAGTGTTTTGGCGGTGCCAAGAACCACGCCATCATTATGCCGGACGCGGATATGGACCAGACCGTCGATGCGCTGATCGGCGCCGGCTACGGCTCCGCCGACGAGCGCTGCATGGCGATCTCCGTCGCCGTGCCGGTCGGCAAGAACACCGCCGATCGCCTGATGGAAAAACTAATCCCGCGGGTCGAGGCGCTGAAGATCGGGACCTCGATCGACCCCACCGCCGATTTCGGTCCGCTGGTGACGCGCGCGGCGCTGGAGAAGGTCAAGGACTATGTCGAGATCGGCATCAAGGAAGGCGCCACGCTGTCGGTCGACGGCCGCGGCTTCAAGATGCAGGGGTATGAAAACGGCTTCTACATGGGCGGCTGTCTGTTCGACAATGTGACGAAGGACATGCGGATCTACAAGGAAGAGATCTTTGGTCCGGTGCTGTCGGTGGTCCGCGCCCATGACTATGCCGAGGCGCTGGCGCTGCCATCCGACCATGATTACGGCAATGGCGTTGCGATCTTTACCCGCGACGGCGACGCGGCCCGTGACTTCGCCGCCAGGGTGAATGTCGGCATGGTCGGCATCAATGTGCCGATCCCGGTGCCGATCGCCTATTACACCTTTGGTGGCTGGAAGCGGTCCGGCTTCGGCGACCTCAATCAGCACGGCCCGGACTCGATCCGTTTCTATACCAAGACAAAGACCGTCACCGCGCGCTGGCCATCCGGCGTCAAGGAAGGCGCTGAGTTCTCAATCCCCACGATGAACTAGTCGCGGAGCGAGGACAGGGGATGCAGTTCGCTCTCAACGAGGACC
>NZ_JANXTC010000090.1:0-10475 GCF_025356345.1 Tardiphaga sp. | reverse complement strand
CCCGACGGCGATGGCCTGCAGCGCAACGAAGGCCAGACCGAGCAGGCTCGGCGACACCATGCCGGAGAACAGCAGCGTGACGCTGCCCAGCGTCCACAGCGCATTGCCGGCGATGATCAGCACAACCATCGCGCGGGGCATCAGTTGGCGCGAGCCGAGCCAGCCGACGAAGGCGGCATAGGCGATCAGGAATAGTCCGGATTCCAGCAGCAGCGGCTCGGGAAGGCGCAGCACCGGCGCCAGCATGCCGGCGCCGAAGCTCAACAGCAACGCCATGGCGCCGCTGACGGCGGCGTCGGCCTGAACGGCGAGGCGGAGCAGGGGGGAGGGGTGGATCATCGCAGGTTCTCCTTGTGTTGGATGTTGACGATGCGACGATGTCCCGCCTGCCGCGGCAAATCGATTACCTCCGACGTCATGGATACCGCGAAAAACGCATGCTAGTTTTTCGTCATGACCGCGCAATTGGCCACCGCTCAAGCCGCCCGTAGTGCCGTTCGCATCGGCGAGCATTTGCGCGCATGGCGGCAGCGTCGCCGGCTCAGCCAGCTCGACCTGGCCTGCGACGCCGAGATTTCCACGCGGCATTTGAGTTTCGTCGAGACGGGCCGGGCCGCGCCGTCGCGCGAGATGGTGTTGCGGCTGGCGGAGCGGCTCGACGTGCCGTTGCGCGAGCGCAATGTGTTGCTGATGGCGGCGGGGTTTGCACCGGCGTTTCAACAGCGCTCGCTGGACGATCCCGCGCTGGCCGCGGCTGTCCGCGCCATCGACCTGGTGCTGAAGGCGCATGAGCCGCATCCCGCGCTGGCGATCGACCGGCACTGGAATTTGCTATCGGCCAACCGGCTGGTGATGCCGCTGCTCGCGGGCCTGTCGCCGAAGCGGCTGGCGCCGCCGCTGAACGTGTTGCGGCTTGCCTTTGATCCTGACGGCCTCGCATCGCGCACGGTCAATCTCGGTGAATGGTGCGCGCATCTGCTGGAGCGGCTGCACCGACAGTGCGAGACCACCGCCGATCCCGAATTGCTTCGGCTGTATCAGGAACTGCGGGCGTACCCGGTCCCTGCGCGGCCCGGTCCGGTCGCGGCCGACGCTGTCGCGGTGCCATTCCGGATGCGGCTACAGGGCGAGGTGCTGAGCTTTCTCTCGACCACCATGGTATTCGGCACGCCGCTCGACATCACGCTGTCGGAGATCGCCATCGAGACGTTCTTTCCGGCTGATGACGCGACCGCCGCGCGGCTGCGGGCGATGGCGGCGACACTCGCCTGACGGGCTTGTCGGCGGCACACCGGCGGCCTATCTCTGACCGAACAGCGAGGATTGCTCATGGACACCATCAAGCCGCTTCAGATCGACATCGTCTCCGACGTGGTCTGTCCATGGTGCTACATCGGCAAGCGCCGGATCGAGAACGCGCTGGCGCTGGCGCCCGAGATTCCGGTCGAGGTGCATTGGCGGCCGTTCTTTCTCAATCCCTGGATTCCCCGCGAGGGCATTGACCGCGATACCTATCTGGAAACCAAGTTCGGGTCGGTCGAGGCCTATAAGGGTATCGCGCAGCGCGTCGTCGACGCCGCCAAGGAGGAGGGGCTGAACTACCGGCCGGAGATGGTGAAGCGGCAACCCAACACCATCGATTGCCATCGGCTGATCCACTGGGCGGAGGCATCCGGCAAGTCGGCCGAAATCAAGCAGCGGCTGATGGAATTGTATTTTCGCGATGGCGGTGATCTCACGCTCAGCGAGACGCTGGTGCGGGCCGCGGCCGATGTCGGCCTCGATGCCGACGAGATTCGCCGCCGGCTGGCCACCGACGAGGATGTCGAACGGATTTCCGCCGATGCCAGGGAAGCCGCCGACAAGGGCATCTCCGGGGTGCCGACTTATGTGTTCGCCGGCAAATACGCGGTGTCCGGCGCGCAGCCGCCGGATCAACTGGCGCGCGCGATCCGGCAGGTGTCGGCGGAGATCAACGCGCAGGCGGCGGAGTAGTCCAAAGCCTGTCCTGACGCGGTGCGGCATCGTTCATGCCGCTTGCAGTGCGGGGATCATTCCGAATGCGGTTTCCGCGTCGCCCCGGGCTCTGCGAAGCAACACGTCGTGTTGTATCGCGTCCACGACAGCTTGAGCGTGTCTTGACTAAGATCCTTGCAGGTTACCCGCGGGTGGCGTGAAGCAATCGCCGCCCGGCGCCGTGCACGATTTGTCGCAGCCATAGCGCGGCGTGGATCAGCGGCACCACCGGATCGCGCGGCCGCAGCGGGATCAGCACGTCGCCGATCGCCAGCCGGCCACGCCAGATCGGGTCGATCATCGGATGGCCGGCGTTGGCGGTGGAGTCCGCGCTGGCGATCATCGGATCGGCGCAGAGATGGCGGGTGACGTCGAGCGTCAACTGCACCCCGGGCGACAATCTGGCGAAGCGCTCGTCGACGCCGATCTTGAAGTAGAATGCGCGATCGAGATGCCGCAGCAGGATGGCGGCAGCGACGGCGGTGTCACCGGCCCGGAGCGTGACGATCTCGCATTGCCCATAGCTGGCAAGGGCCACGGTGGCGCCACGGATGAAGGCGGCGTCGCCGGCGTCCTGCACCAGCGCGGTGCCGCGCCGGGCCTTCCAGCCGCTTGCCTCCAGCGTCAGGAACTGTTCCAGCGCCGCCGCGACCTCGTTTGCGCTGCGGGCGACCTCGAAACGGATGTCGCCGTGCTCGGCGAGCCGGTTGCGCTGGCGCCGCAGCTCTTTCAGTTTCTTGGCGCCGAGCGCGTCGCGCAGCAAGTCATCGGCGTCGCTTGTGGCGTCGAGACAGGCGCGATAATGCGATCGCAGCACGCGAACCGTGATACCACCGCGCGCGGCGACGGCGGTGATCGCCTGCATCGCAGCGCCGCCCAGCGACATGTCGCGCAGGATCAGCGCCCTTGCACCACTGGCGCGGGCCTGCGCCATCAGGCCGCTGACGGCCGCGTCGGCCTGCTCGCGATCGAGCAGCGGCGTGTTCAGCGTGCCATAGGGATCGGCGCTGACCAGCGCGGGCAGCGGGATGCGGTAGGCGCGCCAGGCGGAGACCACCGGCAGCAGTCCGATCAGGCGTGACGGCTCGCTCGCAGCCTCGCTCCAGGCGCTCAGCGCGGCGACATCGGTGCGGCCGCGCGCCGAGGCATTGACCGCCAGGTGCCAGTGCGGAAGGTAGTAGCCATTGGCCTCGATGGCCCGCTGCGCCAGAGCTTGCCAGACGTCGATGCCGATCGCCGTGAGCGGTGCCGGCGCGTCATGCACCCGCACGTCTGCCGCGCGCGTGGCGCGGCGATCGTCGGCGACGGAATTTGCGATCTCAACCACGTCTGGGTCCCCGGTAGCGGTGTGGCAGGTCAAGCGGACGCCTGCCGCGTTCCACCGCTTCAAGGACCACAGGCTAGATGAAAATTTCCAACATGCGGTTTGTTCGGGCGCATCATTTGATCGAAATTCGCAACCATTGTTTCACCATGGCACCCCGGAAAAGCCTGCATTTCGCGGCGAAATGCCGTCATGGCCAATGCCGCGCACCGGGAATGCCGAGGTGATCCCGGATGTTCCCGCCGCGGCCGATGATCGCAGCCGGGGACATCTTCGCGCTAGGAAGATCCCCGGACGACAGGCTATCAAGGCCGCAAGGAGGAACCGTGCGATGAGAACAGTTTTGGTGGCGACAATGGCGCTGGCGTTTCTGGCGGCCCCGGCCTCGGCCCAGATGGGCGGCAAACGCAGTCAGGGCAGCGAGGGCCCGAAAACCCAGGAAGGCCCGAAGGTCGACGAAAAGGCCTACAAGGCCGCGATGGAGCGGATTCCCGAGCCGAAGCAGAAATATGACCCATGGGGCGGCGTGGCGCCCGCACCGGCGGCATCCGCCAAGAAGAAATAGACCGCACGGCGCGCGGGGCTGTGAACCGCGCTTTCGTTTCGCGCGACCAATTAAGGTCGCGGCAGGCCGTCGCGGTGTGGATGCGGCGGCCGCCTGAGTTCATCCGAATCAGGCGGAATTGTCCGTCGCGCGGTCCGGCCAGGTGGCCGGGGAGGTCGCTTGATGGTCGGTCCGGTCATTCGCAACGCCATGGTCGCCGCGGCGATGCTGCTCGGTTGTCACGCCGCATCGGCGGAAAACCGGATCGCGCTGGTGATCGGCCAGTCGGCCTACCGCGCGGTGGTGCCGCTGCCCAATCCGGTCAACGACGCCAGGGCGATGGCGCAGATGCTCGGCGACGCCGGCTTCGAGGTGCAGTCCGCCGCCGACCTGTCGCAGAATGAACTTCGCAGCAGGATCGCGGAATTCGCGGCCAGCGTCGCGGCGAAGGGGCCGGATACGGTGTCGCTGCTATTTTACGCCGGCCATGGCCTGCAGATCGACGGCGAAAACTATCTGGTGCCGGTCGATGTCGATCCGAAGCGCGAGGCCGACATTCCGCTGCAGGCGGTTCGGCTCAACGATATCATCAACACCCTGACCTCGGTGCCGTCGAAGACCCGCATCATTCTGCTCGATGCCTGTCGTAACGACCCGTTCCCCGCCATCAACAAGACCGCCGGCCGCGGCCTCGCGCAGGTCGACGTCAGGCTCGGGACCGCCGGCACGCTATTGTCGTTTTCGACCTCGCCCGGTGCCGAGGCCGAGGATGGCCGTGACGGTAACAGTCCGTATACGACGGCGCTGCTGCAGGCCGGACGCGAGCCCGGCCTGCCGATCGAGGAGGCGTTCAAACGGGTGCGGCTGTCGGTCAACAAGGCCACCGACGGCCGGCAGACGCCGTGGGAGAGTTCGTCGCTGGTCAATGATTTTCGCTTCTTTGGCACGGCTGACGGCGCGGCTGCTTCGCCTGTCGCCAACAAGCGCACGGCGGAGGACTGGAAACGCGAATTGAAAGGTAAGCCGGTCGAGACCGCCAACGAGCTGGTCGTCGCGGACGGATCAGTCGAGGCCTATCAGGCGTTCGTGTCACTGGGTGTGCCGCCGCCGCTTGGCCCGCTGGCGCGCGAATGGCTGGATCGCCACTACAGGATGGTCGCCTGGAACAATGCCGTCCTCCGCAACGATGCGGCGGCGTATCGTGACTTTCTGGCCAAATATCCGGACAGCGACCTCACCGCGACGGCGCGGAAGCTCGAGGAGCGCACCCGTAACCGCCCGCCGGCCGCGAGCGTCAACGCCGCGCTGGCGCCGACCAATGTCGCGCTGACCTGTCCGTGCAGCGCGCCGCCGGCCGCGCCACGCAAGGCGGAGAAGAGCGAGCCAGCAAAAAAGCGTGCCGACCGCACGCCGCAGCGCCGGATTCGCGAAATCGAGGAGGAAATCGTGGTTCGGCGCGCGCCGCCGGTCTATTACGACCCCGAACCGCGCGGCTCCGGTGGCATCGGGATCAGCATCGGCGGTTATGGCGGTGGTTACGGCCGTGGCGGCAATGGCGTCAGCCCCGGTCGCGGCCGCTACTGACTCCTTTAACCGAAGGCGACGCCGATCTGGCTGTTCCTGTTCCAGATCGGGCGGCATCGGCGCATGAAATGATCGGCTTCGATCACCAGCATGAAACCGGCGGGGAGACCGGCTGGACCGTCGAGGTCGATCCGCGCGCCGGAGTTTGAAATGTCGCGCACGGTGCGGTCGGTACCGCCGCCGCCGCCGAATGCCAGTTTGCCGCGTTTCAATACCCGGTAGCGCCGGGCTACTCGTTTCTCGATCATCGCCGCGTCCACATTGGAATGATGTCCGCTGATAGCATCGCCATCTTGCCGTTCGATAAACCCGGCAGGTGAGATCGGGGCGATGCGTTTCAGCTTTGATTTACGTCGCCGCGGAAAAATACCGGGGGATGGATGTTCGGCAGGCCGGATCGGCGTGGTTGCCGCGGCCGCGGGACGTGGCTCGGCGACCGCATTGGCGCGCATGACCTTGCGGTGTTATAAGATCCCGAATTCTGGTGGGAGTTGCGAATGAAAATGATCCGCGCGCTGGCGATGCTCATGCTGTTTACGGGGCCCGCGATGGCCCAGCACATGAACCTGATGCCAGAACTGAAGAGCAAGTCGCCGGAGGAAAGAGAGCAGGACGCTATCACCGAGAAGGCCTATCGCGAGTCACTGCGCAAGATTCCGGATGCCAAGGCGGCCGCCGATCCGTGGGGTACGGTGCGTAGTGACGCGCCGAAGGCTGCTCCGGCGAAGCCTCGCACCAAGACCGGCAGCGCCGCCAATTAGGCGGCATCCGTCGCGGTCGGGCGCGTCTGGTACTGGCGCGGAAATTCATTCGGCCAGGGCTGTGAGGTCTGGCCGGCGAGCGAATCCAACAAAAGTCGCGCGGCATCCGAATAGGTACCGGCATCCGGCAATGCCATCAGCCGCAGCCAGTCGGTCGGCATCTGTTCGTGCGCGTCGCGCAGCGCGAGGGCCGGCCCCCACCACCATCCCGGCGCGCGGGAGCGGTCATATTCATCGATCGCGTGCCAGTTCCCATACTCCTGAACGATCCGTCCGAACTGGAATTTTACGGCGGGGTGGATCATCGCAGTCCTCGATCTCTCAAGCCGTCACACGACATCTGTCTGATGTGCGTTCGGCGTCGGGCGCTCCGCCAACTTCAATCCCGTTCGCGCCCGGCGCTTTGCGTCCGGCGTCGCCGCACAACGTGTCTCACAAACGCCATCCTGTGTCCGCTGGGCGTGCCGAGGCAACAGACAAGATCAGCGCGAGTTGAACCGCGGCCCGTTGCCGGTTGGCGCATCCATGGTGGAAGTAGTGGCCGCGGACTAGCTCGATAATTCGGGTGGCAGGGCATGGCCGTCGGGGCTGATCGCATAGCCGTCAGACAGTTTGTCACGGCGCCGTGCGCAGTCCGTGTCCGACACTTTCAGCCACTCGGCCGCCATTTCACGCAGCAGTAGTCGCGCACCGCGATCCGCGGTTTGCGCGGCGATATCAAGACAGGATTCCGCATAATTTTCGTAGGTTCTGCTGGGATGCGTCATGGGAGACCCTTGATATGGGTGATATTGCATTGATCGATATGAACTCACGGCTACCTGGCTTGAATGCTCATTCCGGACCGATGCGGTCAGGTATCGTTGATCGTCTCTGCTATCACGTTGAGACGGTACACCGTCTTTCCGTAATGATCCTCGACGCCCATTTTCCATTCCGGACTCTGATTCAGGTCGTTGGCAATGCTGCGAGCCGTGTCACGATAGATCATCGCAGCTGCCTCCGCGCGGCCTGTAGATCGGGAAGGTCGGCACCCTCGCCAGATGTGCTGGCATATTTGCCTTGGCGGATATGGAAAAATATGTCGGCATGACGGTACGGCAACCCGGCCAAGCAGATTGGTCTGTTCTGTGCCGGCCCCCAGCCGCGTACTGAAATTGGCCCGGCATCAGTTGGCCCAGCAGGTCAGCGGAATTTCGAACAGCTCGTCCTCGGCCTCGTTGGCAACGACAATGGCGCAGCCCGCGAGCAGATCGTTCTGGGCCAGTTCGGCCGCCATCACCCTGGCGTGCAGCAGCGCTTTTTCCGCATCCGGAAACGTGGCGCCGGCTTCGTCTTCCAGAAGTGTCTTGGCAACAAAATGAAAAAAGAAGCGAGGCATGGTTCAGCACCGCATTCTGGCGGGAGTACAGTTCTCCATCACCGCCTTGGCCAGGGTGCCGGTGATATCGCCAATCTAGGATTGGTTCGGCGGTTTGTCGACGCATAATTGTCCTGAGCGATGCACCTGCCAAAAGCGCTTCCGCCGGCCAATCAACTGTTCCAGGACGCCAGCGGAATTTCGAACAGGTGGCCGTCATCCTCGTTTTCCACAACGATCGATCCGCCGGGCGGCGGCTGGTCCTTGGCCATCTCGGCGGCCAGTTGTCTGGCGTGGATCAGGGCAGTCTGACTATCAGCGAAGTCGCTGCCTTCGTCATCCAGGAAACTGACTTCGGAGATGATATGGAAAAAGAATCGGGGCACGGGATGACCAGGGCTGACGCGCGAAAATATCTCTTCGGCATGGTAATGCCGTGAAGACCATGGTACCGCTAACCCGAGTTGACGCGTACGTCGACCACAAAGTGCGCCAATGCAAGATAAAGCCGCAGCTTGTGTTGTATGTGACGCCGCGCGGGATCAGCAAGTGACGCCAGCTCCTGTCCGCCGCGAGAGCGGCGATATCGACGCCGGATTACCTGCTGCGATGATCGCGGACGCCGGCGTTCACAGCCTTTTGGCCTTGAACGAGAACCTGTAGATTACAATCCCATCGCCGTCACAGACGTCGAGCCGCCAATCGAGGTCGGCCTCGATCTTGCCGTGCATGCCGCGGATCAGCTCACAGGACGTCATCGCGCCTTCGTGCCAGGCATCTTCAACGCTGTCGAAGGCCAGCGGATCGCTTTCGTGCAATTGCGATCCGTTGGTGAAAACCCGGAATTGAAAATAAGTCTTCGGTGTCGAATACGGAACGTGCATGGGGTGCGCCTGTTGATCAGGCGGGGGCGCCAAAAGCCCTCAGTCACCGACGATTGCCGAGGTCCACACGGTGATAGTCAAGGCTAGCCAATTCGAGTCGGAAAAGCGACTCTTATCCAGCTCCGGCACGGTTCCGCCGTGGGAAGTTGCCAGGCCTATCGCCGCACGGGACTAATCCTCGATGCCTTCGCGTCCGGTGATGGACATCAGGGTCGCCGTCAACAGTGCGATCAGCCGTTCCTGTCCCGCGCGTTCCGCGAAGACTTCCGCCAGCGCAAGTGTCAGGGTGCGGCCAGACTTCACCACGCGTCCGCGCGCGATGATACGGTCGCCGGTCGCGGGCGCCAGCAGGTTGATCTTGAATTCCGTGGTCAGGACGCCGCTGCCGGCGGGCATCAGACTTAGCGCGGCATAGCCGGCGGCGCTGTCGGCAATGGCGCTGACCGCGCCCGCATGAACGAAGCCATGCTGCTGCGAAACGGCCGGGCCGGGCAGCAGCACGATCTCGACCGCGCCGGGCGCAACGCTGCCGAGCGTCGCCCCCAATGTGGCCATCAGGCCCTGTTTGGCGAAACTCGCCCGAATGCGTTGTTCTGGATCCATCACGCTGGTCTAGGCGCAAAACCGGCGATGGCAAAACGCCGGGCGCCGATCCGGAGCCTTGATGCGGCAGAGACGTTGGCGATCACCGCGGGACGGAGGCGATGGAGCGAACGGATGTCGCTTCTTTAAAGCCGCTTCGCCTGGAAGGTGAACTGATAGATCACCGCGCCGCTGGCATCGGAAACGTCCAGTCGCCAGTCGAGGTCCGATTCGATTTTGCCATACATCGAGCGGATCAATTCCGCGGAGGTCATGGCGCCCTCCTGCCAGACCTCCTCGAGGTCATCAAAGGCCAGAGCCTCGGATTCGTGAAGTTGTTCACCATCGATAAATACGCGGAAACTGAAATGGGACTGATGTCTGGAAGAACCGTGCATTTCTTGCCACCTATTGATCAGGCGGGGGCGCAAGAACCTCCAGTCACCGACAATTGCCGAGATCCATTCGATGATCCGGAGACTTTAAGGATTCTACTGGTTCCAGCTGTCCAAAATTGACCACCGAGATGAAACGGGCTGCGCGGCTGAATTCGGGCCAGCTTTTCCTTTCGCGAGCCCGTCATTTATGGCGTAGCGGCGACATTCGACAAAAGAACATATTGCGAACATAGAACGAATGGTGTACGGTATTTTCAACAGTGCAAACCCGCCGATTGTTTGTCAGTCCTCGCGAATCCCGTTCATAAGGAGCTAGATATGGCCTCGACCCCGACCGCCCTGCGTATCGTTGAAGGATCCTCCATGGACAAGACCAAGGCCCTGTCGGCCGCGCTGTCGCAGATCGAGCGCCAGTTCGGCAAGGGCTCGGTGATGAAGCTCGGCAAGAATGATCGCTCGATGGATATCGAGACGATTTCGTCGGGCTCCCTCGGTCTGGACATCGCACTTGGTGTCGGCGGCCTGCCGCGCGGCCGGGTGGTGGAAATCTACGGACCGGAATCCTCGGGCAAGACCACTTTGGCGCTGCACACGGTGGCTGAAGGTCAAAAGAAGGGCGGCATCTGCGCTTTCATCGACGCCGAACACGCGCTCGACCCGGTCTATGCCCGCAAGCTCGGCGTCAATATCGATGAGCTGCTGATCTCGCAGCCGGATACCGGCGAGCAGGCGCTGGAAATCTGCGATACGCTGGTGCGCTCCGGCGCCGTCGACGTGCTGGTGATCGATTCGGTGGCGGCCTTGGTGCCGCGCGCCGAACTGGAAGGCGAGATGGGCGATGCGTTGCCCGGCCTGCAGGCGCGGCTGATGAGCCAGGCGCTGCGCAAGCTGACCGCCTCGATCAACAAGTCGAACACGATGGTGATCTTCATCAACCAGATCCGCATGAAGATCGGGGTGATGTACGGCAGCCCGGAGACCACCACCGGCGGCAATGCGCTGAAGTTCTACGCCTCGGTCCG
>NZ_JANXTC010000052.1:0-8979 GCF_025356345.1 Tardiphaga sp. | reverse complement strand
ACCGCCAGCACGATGTGCGGCGCCTGCGGTTTTCCGTCCAAGCCCGGTACGGCGCCGGGCTTGATGGTTTCGAACGAAAAGCCTTCCGCCCCGGTGCCGCAGCGGCCAAAGCCCTTGAACGACGAATTCGGCTGCGCGCGGGAATCCTGCGGGTCGGAGAACCGGCCCTGCGAATCCGCCTGCCAGATCTCCAGCATCGCGTCGGGCACGTTGGCGCCGTCGCCGTCAAACACAAAACCTTCGATGCGGATGCGCTCGCCGGAGACGTCGGGCGTCAGCAGATTGTTGCTGAAGGCGTCGTTCCAGGCATACTTGCCGTTCGGGGTCAGGCCATAGGCGAAATACGGACCGACGGTCTGCGAGGGGGTGATACCGGACATCAGTGCGTATCCAAGGGCGTGGCGCTGCGGCCGCGCAGCACGATGTTGAAGCGATAGGCCAGCGCCCAGCCGGGCTCGGTGGCGTCGAGATCGAAATCCGACACCATGCGATTGCGCGCCCGCTCGTCGGTCACCGAATTGAAGATCGGGTCGTAGGGAAACAGCGGATCGTTGGGGAAATACATCTGCGTCACCAGCCGCGACACGAAGGCATGACCGAACACCGAGAAGTGGATGTGCGCGGGCCGCCAGGCGTTGGGGTGATTGCCCCAGGGATAGGCGCCGGGCTTCATGGTGACGAAGCGGTAATGGCCCTGGGCGTCGGTCACGGCGCGGCCGGCGCCGGTGAAATTCGGATCGAGCGGCGCCGGGTGCTGGTCGACCACATGGACGTAGCGGCCGCAGGCATTGGCCTGCCACAGTTCGACCAGCACATTGGGCTGGCCGCGGCCATCCTCGTCCTGGACCTGGCCATGGACGATGATGCGCTCGCCGATCGGCTCGCCCGCATGCATGGTGGTGAGGTCGTGATCGCCGGGCCGCACGGTCTCGTGGCCGTAGACCGGACCGGTCAGCTCCGACAGCGTCTGCGGCATCAGGATGCGCGCCTTCTGCGGAGCCCGCTTGATAGTGCTCTTGTAGCCGGGCGACAGCCGCGGCGCATGCGCGGCATTGCTCTCGATGGGATAGATCAGCGTCATGTGTTTTCCTCAGGTCTTTCCCCCGTCATTGCGAGGCGCGAAGCGACGCGGCAATCCAGGGGCCACAAAGAAAGACTGGATTGCTTCGTCGCAACGGCTCCTCGCAAGGACGGCCGTTGGTGTCGTGCTCAGTTCAGCTTCTCGATCGCCATCGCCACGCCCTGGCCGACGCCGACGCACATGGTGGCGAGGGCGAGCTTGCCGCCGCGCTTCTCCATGCCGTGCACCGCGGTCATCGCCAGCCGCGCGCCGCTCATGCCGAGCGGGTGGCCGAGCGCGATCGCGCCGCCATGCGGGTTGACGAAGTCGGCGTCTTCCCTGACGCCGAGTTGGCGCAGCACAGCAATGCCCTGCGACGCAAAAGCTTCATTGAGCTCGATCAAATCGAAGTCGCTGATCTTGAGGCCGAGCCGCGCCATCAGCTTCTGGGTCGCCGGCACCGGGCCGATTCCCATGATGCGCGGCGCCACGCCGCCCGACGCCAGGCCGAGGATTTTCGCCCGCGGGGTCAGGCCGTGCTTCTTTACCGCGGCGGCGGAAGCCAGGATCATGGCGCAGGCGCCGTCATTGACGCCCGACGCGTTGCCGGCGGTTACGGTGCCGTCCTTGCGCACGATCGGGCGCAGCTTGGACAGGCCCTCCAGCGTGGTCTCGGGACGCGGATGCTCGTCCTTGTCGACGCTGATCGGACCAGCCTTGCCACCCGGCGCCATCACCGCGACGATCTCTTCCGCGAAATAGCCGGATGCGATCGCCTTCCCGGCGTTCTGCTGCGAGCGGATCGCGAACGCGTCCTGGTCGGCGCGGGAGATCTGGAAGTCCTGCGCGACATTCTCGCCGGTCTCCGGCATCGCGTCGACGCCATACTTTTCGCGCATCAGCGGGTTGATGAAGCGCCAGCCGATCGTGGTGTCGAAGATTTCGGCCGAGCGCGAGAACGCCTCGGTCGCCTTGCCCTGCACGAACGGCGCGCGGGTCATGGATTCGACGCCGCCGGCGATGGCGAAATCGATTTCGCCGGCACGGATGGCGCGGGCGGCGGCGCCGACGGCATCGAGGCCGGAGGCGCACAGGCGGTTAAGTGTCGCACCGGGAACGGAATCCGGCAGGCCGGCCAGCAGCAGCGCCATGCGCGCGACGTTGCGGTTGTCCTCGCCGGCCTGGTTGGCGCAGCCGTAATAGACTTCCTCGACCGCGGCCCAGTCGATGCCGGGATTGCGGTCCATCAGCGCCTTGATCGGCGTGGCGGCGAGGTCGTCGGCACGGACCTTGGCCAGCGAGCCGCCGAAGCGGCCGATCGGCGTGCGCACCGCGTCGCAGACAAATACATCGCTCATTGAATTCTCTCCCTGTGGCACGCCGTCCGCGTTGGACCGCCGGCAATTGCAGGTGTTTTAGGAAGGCCGGCCCGGCAGGTCAAATCAACGCTGGCCCGGAGCGCTGCATTCCGCGGAGAGCCGATATGCGGACATGGTTGACCTGTCAACCACGGCGTTAAGCTCGGCTTGTCGCGGACGCGCCGCAGCGCGAAGCGCCGCACGTCCGGATAGGGAAGGAACATCTGACTAGGCGGCAGTCGCCTTGAAGGTAATCCGGCCGGGCTGCCCGGTCTTGCGGTTCGGCTTCATCACGATCTCGATGTCCTGCTCGAACACTGTCAGCATTTTCATCAAACGTTCGGCCGAATAATCGTCGAAGTCGCCGCGCAACAGCAGCGACAGGTCGGGTTGGTGAATGCCGAGCAGCCCGGCGGCCTTCACCTGCGTCAGTCCACGGGCCTTGATCAGCCGGTGCAGTTGCGCGACGATCTGGCTCTTGAGCAACCGCTGCGCGGCGTCCGGCAGGCCGAGGTCGGCGAACAGGTTGCAGCTGCTCTCATGGGCCTCGATTGCTTGCGCGTCGACCTTGGGCTTCGTCATGGCCTCACCCCTTCTTGCGCGTGCGAAAATGCATTTCAGCGTCGCGCAGTCGCGCTTTGATCAGTTCGATGTCGTGCTGTGGCGTACTGATGCCCTTCTTCGCCTTCTTCTGGAAGGCATGCGGCACGTAGACCACTTCCGCGAACCGCACCGTGTAGACGGCGCGGTAGGTGTCTCCGTCGAAATCGTCGACCAGTTCGAGCACGGATCGGCCGCCAAATCCTCTCAGCGCCTTGGCCGCGACAGGCTCGTCGCCGTGCTGGACCTGGCCCAGCGCATAACCCATGCGGTTCTTCACCAGCGGCGGGAATCGCTTCAGATCCTTCAGGCTGGAGCCCACAAAGATGCAGGGTTTCGGGTCTGATCGGTCGTCGCCCAGCACTCAATTATAGGGCCATCCCTATAACACGCAACCCGCCATCAACACTGGAAAACGCGCCCCGCGCCCTGTGATTGCCCGGGTAAAATTTGCTAGCTTCCGCCGCCATGACGATCCAGCACAACATCCCTGCCCCGCCCGAATCCGCCGCCCCCGTGGAAGACATCACGCGGGTGTCGCCGATGATGGAACAGTACCTCGAGATCAAGGCCGCCAATCCCGGCCTGCTGCTGTTCTACCGGATGGGCGACTTCTACGAGATGTTCTTCGAGGACGCCGAGACCGCGTCGCGGGCGCTCGGCATCGTGCTGACCAAGCGCGGCCGTTACCAGGGCGCCGACATCGCGATGTGCGGCGTCCCGGTGGAGCGCTCCGACGACTATTTGCACCGGCTGATCGCGCTCGGCCACCGCGTCGCGGTGTGCGAGCAGATGGAGAATCCGGCGGAGGCGCGCAAGCGCGGCAACAAGAGTGTGGTGAAGCGCGACGTGGTCCGGCTGGTGACGCCGGGCACGCTGACCGAAGACACTTTGCTCGACGCCCGCACCAATAATTACCTGCTGGCGATCGCCCGCGCCAAGGGCTCGTCCGGCGTCGACCGCATTGGCCTCGCCTGGATCGACATCTCCACCGCCGAATTCATCGTCACCGAATGCTCCGTCGCCGAGCTCGGTGCGACATTGGCGCGGATCAATCCGAACGAGGTGCTGGTCACCGACGCGCTGTACAGCGATCCCGAGCTCAGCCAGACCTTGCGCGAATTGCCGGCGGTGACGCCGCTGACCCGCGACGTGTTCGACGGCGCCACCGCGGGACGGCGATTGTGCGACTATTTCGCCGTCGCCACCATGGACGGGCTCAGCGCGATGTCGCGGCTGGAGGCCACCGCCGCCGCCGCCGCCGTCACCTATATCGACCGCACCCAGCTCGGCAAACGCCCGCCGCTGTCGCCGCCCTCCCGCGAGGCCGCCGGCACCACGATGGCGATCGATCCCGCCACCCGCGCCAATCTCGAACTGACGCGCACATTGAGCGGCGAGCGCAAGGGCTCGCTGCTCGACGCGATCGACGGCACCGTCACCGCCGCCGGCTCGCGGCTGCTGGCGCAACGCCTCGCCGCGCCGCTGACCGATTCTGACGCGATCGGGCGCAGGCTCGATGCCATCGCAACCTTCGTGGCTGACACCGCGCTGCGCGACGATATCCGCAGCGCCCTGAAGGCGGCGCCCGACATGTCGCGCGCGCTGGCGCGTCTCGCCGTCGGCCGCGGCGGCCCGCGTGATCTGGCCGCCCTGCGCGACGGCGTACACGCCGCCGACCGGGTGCTTTCGCGGCTCGAAGCCACCGACAATCTGCCGACCGACCTTGCAATTGCGATGAATGCGCTGCGCCGGCCGTCGCGCGACCTGGCGCAGGAATTTTCCCGCGCGCTGGCTGACGAATTGCCGCTGATGAAGCGCGACGGCGGTTTCGTTCGCGAGGGCTTTGAGGCCGCGCTCGACGAGACCCGCAACCTGCGCGATGCCTCCCGCCTGGTGGTGGCGGCGATGCAGGCGCGCTACGCCGACGATTGCGGCGTCAAGGGATTGAAGATCCGGCACAACAATGTGCTCGGCTACTTTGTGGAAGTGACGGCGCAGCACGGCGACAAGCTGATGACGCCGCCGCTCAACGCGACCTTTATCCACCGCCAGACACTGGCCGGCCAGACCCGCTTCACCACCGCCGAGCTCGGCGAGATCGAGGCCAAGATCGCCAATGCCGGCGATCGTGCGCTCGGCCTCGAGCTGGAAATCTTCGAGCGGCTGTCGGCCAAGGTCAGCGACGACGCCGAGGACCTGCACGCCGCGGCGCATGCCTTCGCGCTGCTCGATGTCGCCACCGCGCTGGCCAAGCTGGCGATCGACGACAATTACGTGCGCCCCGACGTCGACATGTCGCTCGGCTTCGCCATCGAGGGTGGCCGCCATCCCGTCGTCGAGCAGGCGCTTCGCCGCGGCGGCCATCCCTTCATTGCCAATGCCTGCGACCTGTCGCCGGGGCCCGCCCAAAAGTCCGGCCAGATCTGGCTGATCACCGGTCCCAACATGGCCGGCAAGTCGACCTTCCTGCGGCAGAACGCGCTGATCGCGCTGTTGGCGCAGATCGGCAGTTTCGTGCCGGCGACGCGGGCGCGGATCGGCATCGTCGACCGCTTGTTCTCCCGCGTCGGCGCCGCCGATGATCTCGCACGTGGTCGCTCCACCTTCATGGTGGAGATGGTCGAGACCGCGGTGATCCTCAACCAGGCCTCGGAGCGCGCGCTCGTCATTCTCGACGAGATCGGCAGGGGCACCGCGACCTTCGACGGGTTGTCGATCGCCTGGGCGGCGATCGAGCACCTGCACGAGAGCAACCGCTGCCGCTCGCTGTTCGCGACTCATTATCACGAGCTCACCGCGCTCTCCGCCAAACTGCCGCGCTTGTTCAATGCCACCGTGCGGGTCAAGGAATGGCACGGCGACGTCGTGTTCCTGCATGAGGTGCTGCCCGGCTCGGCCGACCGTTCCTACGGCATCCAGGTCGCCAAACTCGCGGGGCTCCCCGCCGCGGTGATCGCGCGCGCCAAGTCGGTATTGGCCAAACTCGAAGCGCAGGACCGCGGCCAGACCACCAAGGCGCTGATGGACGACCTGCCTTTGTTCGCCGTCACCGCGCGTGCCACCATCGAGCCCGTGGTGCCCACCGAAGCGGAAGCGCTGATCGCCGCATTGGCCGCGATCCACCCTGACGAATTGTCGCCGCGCGAAGCGCTCGATGCGCTGTACGCGCTGAAGGCGAAGCTGCCGAAGGGGTAGCATCCGCACTTTCCGCCCGTCATTGCGAGGAGCGAAGCGACGCGGCAATCCAGAGAGCCAAAAACAAAGAAAGAACTGGATTGCTTCGTCGCAAGGGCTCCTCGCAATGACGGCTGAGGGGGGATCAAGCCACGAGGACTTTCCTTCTTCCCCACGCCCACAGCCCGAGATTCCACGCTACGCAGGTCGCCAGCGCCAGGCTCAGCGACGTCACCGAACCCAGCCGCACCGCCGTCAGGTTCAGCACCACGATCGCCAGGCCGAAGCCGACCAGGCCGAAGCCGCCATGGGCGATCACCGCGGCCGTCGCCGGCCCGCCGATCCGCGGCTGCAGCAGCAGCATCATGCTGGTGAACACCACCGGATACAGCGCCAGGATGCCGCTGCCGGCCGGGCCGATGGTCGCCGACAGCGTCACCACCGTGGCGACCAGGGTCGATACCAGCACCGCGCGCAGCGGGATGTCATACCAGCGCCGGGTAATGAGCGGCATCCGGGCGTGGCGGAACCGGGCCGTCAGCGGCAGCACGATGGCGAAGGCGACCACATTGGCGGCGATGCCGGCGGCAAGCGACCAGTCCGTCATCCGCACGATCGCGGCGAGGCCTAACCAGACCAGCACCGCGCCGCCGAGGCTGACCACCATGCGGTGGCGCTGCGCCAGCCAGACATAGGTCAGGCCGAGGAACAGGGTGGCGGCATTGACCGGCAGGCTGGCCAGTGCGCCCTGCGCGATGAAGGCGGCGTCGTGATCGAGCGCCAGAAACACGTAAGACGGCCCCGCCGAGATCGGCAAGGAGGCCACCAGCGCGCCGATCGCCGCGCCGGAGCGCTCGGTGATGATCGAGGCGGTAACGACGAAAGCCGCGGTGACGGCCATGCGCGACAGCAGCGTCAGGGCGAAGGTAAGTTCGGGGGACATGAAGCGAGGGTACTTTCTTGCCCTCCCCGGAGCGGAGGGCTATCGCGACGACCTAACCAGATGTCGCAGGGCGGGTAGAGCTTCGCCGCGCACAGCGCGGATAAGCGTGCCCACGTCTTTCCCCGTGCGCGACAACGCGTGGGCACGGCGCAAGGGCGCCTTTGCCCACCCTACTACGAAGATGCCTTCCTACACCCGATGCATCGCCACCGACACCTTCGGTCCGTTGCGGATGGTCTGGTACACCACGCAATAGCGCTCGGTGAGTTTCAGCAGCAGATCGAGCTTGTCCTGCGGGGCATCGGTATCGACGTCGAAGCGCAGCCGGATTTCGGCGAAGCCGACCGGGGCCTCCTTGTCGACGCCGAGCGTGCCGCGGAAATCGAGGTCGCCTTCCGCGGTCACCACGCCGGACTTCAGTGGAATCTCGACCGCGGTTGCCACCGATTTCAGCGTCACGCCGGCGCAGGCCACCAGCGCTTCCAGCAGCATGTCGCCGGAGCACAGTTCCAGCCCGGAGCCGCCGGTCGCCGGATGCAGCCCGGCGGCGGCGATCTGGCGCCCGGTCTCGACCTTGCAGGCGATGCCGTCACTGTCGATCGAACCCTTCGCCTTCAGCGTGATGAAGGCGGATGTCGGATCGGTTTTGTAGCGCTCCTTGATCGGCGCTTGCGTGGCGCGCAGCGTGGCGGCGTCCATGGCTTTCTCCCTGATCTGGTTAACGGTATCTAATGGCGATTGACGCCAATTGTCACCACCCCGTTGCCTCGCCGGCAGCCGCCTGCAATGCGTCATCGGGCACGCCACGGTCCAGCGACCGGTCCAGCGCGGTCATCACGCGATGTTTCACCGCGTCGAACAAAGGCGAGGCGCGATCGCGCGGCCGGGCCAGATCGACCGCGATCTCGACGAACAGCAAACCGGGCCGCGGTCGCATCACCAGCACGCGATCGGCCAGTACCACTGCCTCGTCGACATCATGCGTCACCAGCAACAGCGTCGGCTTTGTATCGGCCCACAGATCGAGAAGATGGTCCTGCAGATCGCGCCGCGTGAAGGCGTCGAGCGCGGAGAACGGCTCGTCGAGCAGCAACACTGCCGGCCGCGGCGCCAGCGCCCGGGCAATCGCCACGCGCTGCGCCTGGCCGCCGGACAATTCGCGCGGCCAGGCTCTGGCCTTTTCCGCGAGACCGACGCGCGCCAGTCCCTGCGCGACTTTCTCGCGGCGCAGCGCTGCCGGCAGCGCCGCAAGGCCGAAACCGATATTGTCGGCGACGCTGAGCCACGGCAGCAGCCGCGGCTCCTGGAAGATGATGCCGATCTTTTCGTGCGGCGCGGCGATGTCGAGGTCGTCGAGCATGATGGTGCCGGTACTGGCGCGGTCGAGCCCGGCGATGGCGCGCAGCAGCGTCGACTTCCCGCAGCCGGAGCCGCCGATGATGGCGACGATCTCGCCCTGCGGAATGCTGGCCGAGAACCGCTGCAGCGCATGAACGCCGTTGGGATAGGTCTTGCCGACGCCATCGAGCTTCAGCATCAGGCGTCTCCGCCGCTGCGAAAGGCGTCCTGCCAGCGCAGCCACGGCGCCGACACGAGTTCGATCAGCGCGTCGGTGGACTTGCCGAGAATGGCGAAGATGGTGATGGCGGAGAGGATCTGCGCCGGCTTGCCGAGCTGCTGGCCGTCGATCAAGAGATAGCCGAGCCCTTCGGAGGCGCCCATGAATTCGGCGGCGACCACGAACATCCAGCCGAGGCCAAGCCCGACGCGCAGCGCCAGCACATAGGCCGGCAGCACCGCCGGCAGCAGGATGCGACGGATCATCGCCGGGCCGGACAGCC
>NZ_JANXTC010000034.1:0-12115 GCF_025356345.1 Tardiphaga sp. | reverse complement strand
CTTACGTAGAAATCGGGATCCCGGACGCGCAGCAGCGTGAAGAACGCCGCGGCGCGTCCGGGACACGGCGCCTTCGGCGCCTGACACATGGCTAGCCATCCCCCGGCGAGGTTGCTCATTGCCGGGATGGGCCATATCATGCGTTCGGAATGATTTTAATGACCGCGCGGCCACGCGATGGCAGCCCGGACCAAGAGAGTGCATATGGCCAAAATCTCGATGATCGTGAACGGCAATCCCGTCACCGGCAATATCGACCCGCGCACCCTGCTGGTGCAGTTTCTGCGTGAGAACCTGCGCCTGACCGGGACCCATGTCGGCTGTGATACCTCGCAATGCGGCGCCTGCGTCGTGCATCTCGACGGCAAGGCCGTGAAATCCTGCACCACGCTGGCCGTGATGGCTGATGGCCACGAGGTCAAGACCATCGAGGGTCTGGCCGCCGACGGCGCGCCGCTGCATCCGATGCAGGAAGCGTTTCGCGAGCACCATGGCCTGCAGTGCGGGTTCTGCACCCCCGGCATGATCATGACCGCGGTCGATCTCGTGCACCGCAAGGGCCATGATCTCAGCGATCACGTCATCCGCGAAGAACTCGAAGGCAATCTCTGCCGCTGCACCGGCTATCAGAACATCGTGGTGTCGATCGCCGCCGGCGCCAAGGCCATGGCGAATTCCGACCTCGCCTAATCTGTCTCGCCTCACGACGCCGACGATCATCGCGCACCGCGACCCCAGGGATACCCCATGTACGAATTCAAATATCATCGTCCGGAGACCGTGCGGCAGGCCGCCAATCTTCTGATCAAGAATGAAGACGCCAAGCTGGTGGCCGGCGGTCACACGCTGATCCCGGTGATGAAGCAGCGCCTCGCCGCGCCGCCGCACATCATCGACCTTAGCCATATCCAGGGTCTCGACGGCATCGAGATCAAGGGCCGCTCGCTGGTGATCGGCGCGCTGGCCAAGCATGCCGAAGTGGCATCGTCGGCGATTGTCGGCGAAGCCTTCCCGGCGCTGGCTGAACTGGCGGCGCTGATCGGCGATCCCGCCGTGCGTCACAAGGGCACTATCGGCGGTTCGCTCGCCAATAATGATCCGACCGCCGACTATCCCGCGGCCGTGCTGGCGATGGGCGCCACCATCATCACCAACAAGCGCAAGCTGAAGCCGGAAGAATTCTTCCAGGGCCTGTTCACCACCGCTTTGGAAGCCGACGAGATCATCACCAAGGTCTCGTTCCCGCTGCCGAAGAAGGCCGCCTACGTCAAATTCCGCAACCAGGCCTCGCGTTATGCGCTGGTCGGCGTGTTCGTCGCCCGGCGGCCCTCGGATGTCCGCGTCACCGTCACCGGTGCTGGTTCGGACGGGGTGTTTCGCGTCGAGGCCTTCGAACAGGCGTTGCAGAAGCGGTTTTCGTCGAAGGCGCTGGAAGGTCTCACCGTGCCCGCCGAAGGTCTCAACAGCGACCTCCACGGCAGCGCGGAATATCGCGCCCATCTGATCGGTGTGCTGGCGCGCCGCGCCGTCGACGCCGCCAACGCCCGGGCCTGATTTGCGAGGCCCGGCTTTCCTTAGACTGGCTATCCCAAGATCGGCGGCTTCATGAGTGCGACATCGGCGATCCCGACCTCCGTCGAGGCGACGCTGGACATGCTGACGACGCGCGGCTACCTCGCCGAGCGCTCATTGGCCACGGTGGTGTTTCTGGCGCTGCGGATGGGGCGGCCGCTGTTTCTCGAAGGCGAGGCCGGCGTCGGCAAGACCGAAATTGCCAAGGTGCTGTCGGCGGCGCTCGGTCGCAAGCTGATCCGGCTGCAATGCTATGAGGGTCTCGACGTCGCCTCGGCCGTCTATGAGTGGAACAGCGCGTCGCAGATGATCGCGATCCGGCTGGCCGAGGCGGCCGGCGATACCGACCGCGACCAGCTCTCCAGCGACATCTTTGCCGAACGCTATCTGATCAAGCGGCCGCTGCTGCAGGCACTGGAGCCCGACGTCAACGGCGCGCCGGTGTTGCTGATCGACGAACTCGACCGCGCCGATGAGGCCTTTGAAGCCTATCTGCTGGAAATCCTCAGCGACTTCCAGGTCACGATCCCGGAATTCGGCACGGTGAAGGCGCCGGCACCGCCGATCGTCATTGTGACCTCAAACCGAACCCGCGAGATCCATGACGCGCTGAAGCGCCGCTGCCTGTATCACTGGGTCGATTATCCCACCGCCGAACGCGAACTGGCGATCGTGAAATCCCGCGTGCCGAACATCTCCGCGAAACTGTCGGCGCAGGTGGTGAAATTCGTGCAGGCGCTGCGCGACCAGGATTTCTACAAGTCGCCGGGCGTCGCCGAGACGCTGGACTGGGCGACCGCCCTGACCGAGCTCGACGCCCGCGCGCTGACGCCGGAAGTGGTCGGCGATACGCTCGGCGCGCTGCTGAAGTACCAGGACGACATCGCGCGGATGCAGGGCGACAATCTGCAGAAGGTTTTGAAGGAAGCGACCGAATAGGTTCGTCGTTCCGGGGCGCGAGCGCATCAGCGCGAGCGAACCCGGAACCTCGCCATGGGATGATGAACATGTCGGGCTTCCGGGTTGGCGTTCGGCTGGTGCCGCCCGCCCCCCGGAATGACGAGGAGAATTCGCGCCCCGGGACGACGAGAGTGAATAGGCCATGGATCACCTCAACCCGCCGACCGGACTGATGGCCGACAATGTCATCGGCTTTGCCCGTGCGTTGCGGGCGGCTGGCCTGCCGGTCGGGCCGGGCGCGGTGATTGATGCGTTGAACGCGATCCAGTTGATCGAGATCGGCCACCGTGCCGATTTGTTCGCGACGCTGCAGGCGATCTTCGTCAAGCGTCACGAACATGCGCTGGTATTCGCCCAGGCCTTCGATCTGTTTTTTCGCGCCGCCGACGAATGGAAGCAGATGCTCGATTCGGTGCCGCTGCCGGAACAGGCCAGGAAGCCGCCACCGCCGGCCTCGCGCCGCGTCCAGGAGGCGATGGCCAAGCCGGCGATGGCGGAGGCGCAGGAGCAGCCGCAGGAGCAGGAGGTCAAGCTCTCGGTGTCCGATCGCGAGGTGCTGCAGAAGAAGGATTTTGCGCAGATGAGCGCGGCGGAGATCGCGCAGGTCACCCGCGCCATCGCCCGGATGAACCTGCCGCAGGCTGAACTCCGCACCCGCCGCACCCAGCCCGACAAACGCGGGCTGAAGCTCGATCTGCGCCGCACGCTGCGCGGTTCGCTGCGCACCGGTGGCGACATCGTCGATATCCGCCGCCTCGGCCGGATCGACCGGCCGGCGCCGATCGTGGCCTTGCTCGATATCTCCGGCTCGATGAGCGAATATACCCGGCTGTTCCTGCATTTCCTGCACGCCATCACCGATGCGCGCAAACGCGTCTCGGTGTTTCTATTCGGCACCAGGCTGACCAATGTGACGCGGGCGCTGCGCGCGCGCGATCCCGACGAGGCGCTGGCGAGCTGCTCGTCCTCGGTGCAGGACTGGGCCGGCGGCACCAGGATTTCGGAGTCGCTGCACAGCTTCAACAAATTGTGGGGTCGCCGCGTGCTCGGGCAGGGTGCCATCGTGCTGCTGATCTCCGACGGGCTGGAGCGCGAGGCGGACAGCCGGCTGACCTTCGAGATGGACCGGCTGCACCGCTCCTGCCGCCGGCTGATCTGGCTCAACCCGCTGCTGCGCTTCGATGGTTTCGAGCCGAAGGCGCAGGGCATCAAAATGATGCTGCCGCACGTTGACGAATTCCGCCCGGTACATAATTTGAGTTCGATGGAGGGGCTGATCAAGGCGCTGTCCTCGGCTCCGCCCGCGCACCACCGCAGCCTGATCCGGCCGGCGGCCTGAACGATCCGCAGCTGAAAGAGGCTCCCATGCTGAATCGCGACGAAGACATCCTGCGGGCCGCCGAGGCCTGGCAGAAGGCTGGCCACGGCGTGGCGCTGGCCACCGTGGTCGAGACCTGGGGCTCGGCGCCGCGCCCGGCTGGCTCCAGCCTGGTCATCAATGATGACGGTACTTTTCTGGGCTCCGTGTCCGGCGGCTGCGTCGAGGGCGCCGTCGTCACCGAAGCGCTCGACGTGATCATTTCAGGCGCGCCAAAAATGCTTGAATTCGGCGTCGCCGACGAGACCGCGTGGAACGTCGGCCTTTCGTGCGGCGGCACGATCCGCGTATTCGTCGAGAAAGTCGGTTAGTCGTGAAGCTTGAGACCCTGAGCCAGATCAATATCGAGCGTGCCGCGCGCCGCCCGGTGATCGTCGTCACCGACGTTGCCAATGGCGAGCAACGCCTGGTCAAGGCCGTCGATTTCCCCGGTGATCCGTTGCATGCCGAACTCGACAAGCAGTTGCGCATGGGCAAGAGCGCGATGATCGAGACGTGCGGCAAGAAGCTGTTTCTCAACGTCTACGCGCCGACCGCACGCCTCGTCATCATCGGCGCGGTTCATATCAGCCAGGCGCTGGCGCCACTGGCGCGCGCGCTGGACTACAATGTCACGGTGATCGACCCGCGCACCGCCTTCGCCAGCCCCGAGCGGTTTCCGGATGTCGCGCTGGTGGCGGAATGGCCCGACGTGGCGCTGCCACCGCTCAACATCGACTACTACACCGCCTTCGTCGCGGTGACCCATGATCCCAAGATCGACGATCCCGCATTGTTGCACGCCTTCGCCAAAAACTGTTTTTACATCGGCGCGCTGGGCTCGCGAAAAACCCACGCCAAGCGCGGCGACCGGCTCAAGGCGCAGGGCGCCACCGACGCGGATATCGCCAAGATCCATGCGCCGATCGGCCTCAACATCGGCGCGGTATCGCCGTCGGAGATCGCGGTGTCGATCATGGCACAGATCACCGCTGAACTGCGTCTGCCCAAACCGAGCGCCGCGTGAAGTTCGGCCCGGCCAGACCGGCGGAAGCGCTGGGCGGTGTCACCGTGCATACGCTGCGGCAGGGCGATCTGGTGCTCAAGAAGGGCACCACCATTGGTGCCGATGAAGTCGCCGCGCTGCAGCGTGCCGGCGTCAGGGAAGTGGTGGTGGTCCGCCTTGAGGAGGGCGATGTTTCCGAGGACGCCGCGGCGGCCAGTATCGCGCAAGTAGTGGCGGGCGAGGGCGTTCATGTCGAGCGCGCCTTTACCGGCCGCGCCAATCTGTTTGCCAGGCATCCCGGCGTGCTGGTGGTCGATCGCGCCATTGTTGACCGCATCAATGCCGTCGACGAGGCCATTACCTTTGCGACGCTTTCCGCCTTCAAACCGGTGGTCGAAGGCGAGATGATCGCCACCGTGAAACTGATTCCATTCGGCGTTGCCGGTCACTTGCGCGACGCCGCCGTGCTCGCTGCGGCCGGCGGCGCGATGCGGATCGCTCCCTATACGGTCAGAAAAGTCGGAATCGTCTCGACACTGCTGCCGGGCTTGTCGCCAAAAGTCATCGACAAGACTTTGCGCGTCACCGCCGAGCGGTTGGCGCCGGCCGGGGCGAAGATCATCGCCGAGCGCCGCGTGCCGCATGACCAGAATGCGCTCGCCGCATCGGTGCGGGAATTGCTCGGCCTTGGCGCCGAACTGGTGATCGTGTTCGGTGCCTCGGCGATCGCCGACCGCCGCGATGTGATCCCGTCGGCGATCGAGCAGGTCGGTGGCGCCATCGAACATTTCGGCATGCCGGTCGATCCCGGCAATCTGCTGCTGATCGGCCGGATCGGCGGCGTGCCGGTGCTGGGTGCCCCGGGCTGCGCGCGCTCGCCGGTGGAGAATGGATTCGACTGGGTGCTGATGCGGTTGCTGGCCGGCATCGCGGTGACCCGCGCCGATCTCACCGCAATGGGCGTCGGCGGATTGCTGATGGAGATCGTGACCCGTCCGCAGCCGCGGCTGCCGGCGGGCACCGACGGCAACCGCCATGTCGCGGCGGTGATTCTGGCGGCTGGCCGTTCGACCCGGATGGGCGGCCCCAACAAGCTGCTGGCCGAACTGAACGGCAAGACGCTGGTGCGCGCCGTGACCGAGCAGGCTCTGGCATCGAAGGCGACGAGCGTCACCGTGGTGACGGGTCACCAGGCGGCCGAGGTCGAGAAGGCGCTGGCCGGACTGCAGGTCATCTTCGTGCACAATCCGGAATTCGCCGAGGGACTGGCGAGTTCGGTGAAAGCCGGAATCGCGGCGGTGCCGGCCGATGCCGATGGCGCGGTGGTCTGCCTCGGCGACATGCCGTTGATTGACACCCGGCTGATCGACCGCCTGATCGAGGCCTTTGCGCCGGATCGCGGCAGCCTGATCGCGGTGCCGGTCAGCGACGGCCGTCGCGGCAATCCGGTGCTGTGGTCGCGACGTTTCTTCGGCGAGTTGATGACGCTGGACGGCGATATCGGCGCCCGGCATTTGATCATCAAGCATGGCGAGGCGGTGGCCGAAGTGTCGGTCGAGGGCCATGGCGCCTTCCTCGACATCGACACGCCGCAGGCGCTGGCGGAAGCTCGGCGCGGCTGAGCGCAACGATGCCGGGTGTGGCGTTGCGAATTCATTCACCAAGTTGAAACGCCTGCGATGTAACTTCTCCAGAGTATTGCACCTCGGGGGAGGGGAATTTGTATTTCGTCGCCGCGCGGCTTCGCGCCGTTTGTCTTGCCGGATTTGTCGCACTGCTCGTACCCGCCTTCATCGCACCTACGCTGGCCGCCGGCGCCCTGGCGGTCGGTAAATGCGGCGCCTATGGCCAGGCGTTCGATTACCCCGCCCAGGAAGCAGCCGTCGCCGCCGCTAAAAAACAGTGCGCGGGCGAATGCACGATGGTCACCATGAACCGCGCCTGCGCCGCCTTCGCGGTGGACATGAAAAATCCGTGCGGCGCGCACGCTTATGCCGTGGCGCCGCGGATCTCCACGTCGCTGAACGCGGCGACCAGGAAATGCTATGATTTCGGCGGCAAGGAATGCGTGATCCGCGCCTGGGCCTGTGACGCCAAGGGCTGATCGCACTTCAATTCTCGAAGAACGGTTCGCGGGGCGGACGGATCGTCAGGCCGACCCGGGCATAGACGCCGTCACGTTTGAAGCTGTCCTCGATATGGCCGGCGGCGATCGTCCATTCGACATGGCCGGTCCGCAGGCCCGTCAGATGCGCGCCGACCCGGTATTGCCGGCTGAAGAAGTCGCTGGAGATCGACGCCTCCGGCCCGATCCAGAACCGATCGAACAGGCGCCAGCCGGCGGCGGCGCGCGAACTGATCCCGTTGTCGATGGTCGTCCCGGAGAGCGATGCTTGCAGCATGAGCAGGCGCGTCGGCTCCCACCAGCCATCAATGGTGAAGCGCGCCCCGATACGGCCGCGCGAGGCGAAATAATGGCGGTTGACCATCAGGTAGTCGGCTTCAACGTCGAGGCCGCCGAGCAACTGGAGTTCGACTCGGTCGGCGGTGAATTTATAGCCGGGCAGGATCGCTGCGCGGATCACCTCGGTCCTGAAGTCTTTGGTCCGGGTGCTGTAGCGCTCGATATTCTGTGAGCCGGTGAATCGCACAATGAAGCCATCCTTGTTGGTTCCCGCCGGCGCAAATTGCGCGCCGGCATAGGTGCCGATGCCGTAGCGCCAGATGTCGATGCCACCAAACTCGATCAGGCGATCGGGCATGCCGCCGGTCAGGAAGTCAAAAGCAGGCTTTTTCGACCAGACGGGATCGAGCAATATTGCCCAGCGCGAAGGCGGGCTGTCGGCGACGTCGTCGTCAAGGCCGTCCTCGGTCTCCTGCGCCGTCACGTGGCAGGCGCCGCAGGCCACCGCGACCGCGAAGCTCAGCGCGCCTAACGCCACCTGCCAACGCATTGCGCCCGAGCCCCACGCCGAAAAACACAACTTCAGGTAGATTAAAACTGTGGATAAGTGGGCGTCCAGCGCGGCCGGGAGAACGATCTGCGAACATGCGCCAGATTGTCTTGCCCCACGGGCAAGGGCGGTGACGCGACGTCGGTCAACGAAGTGTCTGGACCGCTATTTGACGCGCTCGATCAGCGCCATTGCGCCCGCGGGCGCGCGCACCTTGGCCTCGTGGATCACATAGGCAAACACGTCGCGCGGCTGCTTTTTCAGCTTGGTGTCATCGACCCGGGGCAGGTCGGAGGGCTCGCCGCCGGCCGCCCAGAGCTGCAGCCGCTTGGCCCAGGCATCCAGTGCCTTCGCCGGATAGGCGGTCTGGATGCTGTCCTTGCCCTTTTGCAGCCGGGCATAGACGAAGTCGCCGGTGATGTCGGCAATCGCGGGATAGGTGGCGTGCTCGGAGACCACCACCGGAATCTTGAACTGCCGCAGCAGCGCGATGAAGCCGGGCACGCAAAAACTGTCATGGCGGACCTCGACGACGTGGCGCAAGGCGCGCCCATCCCGTTCACGCGGCAACAGTTCAAGGAACGCGCCAAAATCGGCTTCGTCGAATTTCTTGGTCGGCGCGAACTGCCACAACACGGGCCCCAGCCGGTCGCCCAGCTCCAGCACGCCGGAATCATAGAAGCGCTGCACGGACTCGCCGGCTTCGGCGAGCACGCGACGGTTGGTGGCGAAGCGGGGCCCTTTCAGCGAGAACACAAAGCCATCCGGCACTTCGCGCGCCCATTTGCGGAAGCTCTCGGGCTTCTGCGAGCCGTAATAGGTGCCGTTGATCTCGATTGAAGTCAGTTTGGAGGCCGCATAGCCGAGTTCCCTGGCCTGGGTCAGCTTTTCCGGGTAAAAGACACCGCGCCAGGGGGCAAAGGTCCACCCCCCGATACCGATGCGGATATTGCCGAATTTACCGGCCATGCGATGCCCCTTGCGGAATGTCCCATAACTCCCTATCTTCTTTTCAACGGCGACGTCGATGCTTAAAGGCTCCGGCGCTGGAACGACCCTAGAATAGCTCGGTAGCGCCGGATGTACGCGCGCCATGTTGTTCGGGGTCGTTGGCATTTCTGGGGTACTGTTGCCCGTTATCCCGCATGCCGCTGATTTCTGTCGATCTGCCCGCGCCGCCTTGGCATCGACCGGCGCCCCCGATATATCCTGCGCCATGAATGAAGCCCTTTATCCACGGCCCGCGTCCGCCTTGCCGACAGGCGCCCCGCTGCGGCTCTCGGTCATCGTGCCGACCTTCAACGAGCGCGACAACGTCGCCACTCTGGTGCGGCGCCTTGATGCCGCGCTGGTCGGAATCGCCTGGGAAGTGATCTTCGTCGACGACAATTCGCCGGATGGCACGTCCGAGATGGTGCGGACGCTGGCGCGCGACGATTCCCGCGTACGCTGTATCCGCCGCATTGGCCGCCGCGGCCTGTCGGGCGCCTGCATCGAGGGCATGCTGGCGTCGAGCGCGCCGTGCGCGGCGGTGATTGACGGCGACCTGCAGCACGATGAAACCCAGCTCGCCAAGATGCTGGGACTGCTGGAAAGCGATGCCGCCGATCTCGTCATCGGCAGTCGCTATGTCGAAGGCGGCAGCGCCGATAGTTTCAACCAGCAACGGCTTGGCGCCAGCAAGTTGGCCACCGCGGTCGCGCAGCGGGTGCTGCGGGTCAAGATCGCCGATCCGATGAGCGGCTTTTTCATGATCCGCCGCGATCGCTTCGAACAACTGGCGCCGCAATTGTCCACCCAGGGCTTCAAGATCCTGCTCGACGTCGTCGCCACCGGGCGCGGCGATCTGCGCATCATCGAGGTGCCCTACACCTTCGGCTCGCGGCAGCATGGCGAGAGCAAGCTCGATTCCATGGTGGCACTCGACTTCCTCGGCCTGGTGCTGGCGAAGCTGACCAATGACGTGGTGTCGCTGCGCTTCCTGCTGTTCGCGCTGGTCGGCTCGATCGGCCTGTTCGTGCATTTCTCGGCGTTGTTCATCCTGCTCGAGGCCTTCGCGCTGCCATTCGCGGAGGCGCAGGGTGGCGCGGCGATGCTGGCGATGACCAGCAACTTCCTGCTCAACAATTTCCTGACCTATCGCGACCAGCGGTTGAAGGGCTTTGGCATCCTGCGTGGATTGCTGCTGTTCTATCTGGTGTGCAGTGTCGGACTGCTCGCCAATGTCGGCGTTGCCTTCTCGGTCTATGACCAGGAGCCGATCTGGTGGCTGGCCGGCGCCTCGGGCGCGCTGATGGGCGTGGTCTGGAACTACGCGATGTCGGGCCTGTTCGTCTGGCGCAAGCGGTGAAGCCGTGATGACGGCGCCCGACCAGCGGCTGGTGCGCGGCACCGCCGCGATCGTCGTCGGACTCATCGTCTTGAGGCTGGTAGCGTCCGCGTGGACGCCGCTGACTTTCGACGAAGCCTATTACTGGATGTGGTCGAAGCACCTTGCCGGCGGCTATTACGACCATCCACCGATGGTGGCGGTGGTGATCCGGCTCGGCACCCTGATCGCCGGCGACACCGAATTCGGGGTCCGGCTGGTGTCGGTACTGCTGGGCCTGCCGATGAGCTGGGCGGTGTACCAGACGGCCGCGCTGCTGTTCGGCGGCCAGCGCGTCGCTTCCGCCGCCACGCTGCTGCTCAACGCCACCATGATGGCCGCCGCCGGCACCATGATCGTCACCCCCGACGCGCCGCTGCTGGTGGCGTCGAGCCTGGTTCTGTACAGCCTCGCCAAGCTGCTGGCGACCGGGCGCGGCGTGTGGTGGCTCGCCGTGGGCGCCGCGGTCGGCGCCGCGCTGCTATCAAAATATACCGCGTTCTTTTTCGGCCCTGCGATTTTGATCTGGCTGATCGCCGTGCCGAAGCTGCGGCGCTGGCTGATCTCGCTTTGGACCTACCTCGGCGGCGTGGTCGCGCTGGCGGTGTTCTCGCCGGTATTGTTGTGGAATTCCGAACATCAGTGGGTATCGTTCATCAAGCAGCTCGGCCGGGCGCGGATCGATCATTTCAATCCGGCCTTCATCGGTGAGCTCATTCCGACGCAGATCGCCTTCGCGACGCCGCTGGTGTTCATCCTCGGCGCCATGGGACTTTACGCCCTGGTCCTGCGCCAGTCGGGCGCCTGGCCGGCGCGGGTGCTGATCAGCGCGATGCTGTGGACCATCGTGGCCTATTTCCTGTGGCACTCGCTGCATGCCCGCGTCGAGGCCAATTGGTTCGCGCCGGTGTATCCGGCGTTCGCGATTGCCGCGGCGGTGGCTGCCAATGTCACCCAATGGCGCGCGCGTACGCAGCGTAACGTCGATTTCTGCATGCGTTGGGCAGGCCCGACCGGCGTTGTGATGTTCACGTTGCTGGTGGTGCAGGCCAACACCGGGCTGTTGTCGGGCTATCGTCGCGATTCCACGGTGCGCAGCATCGGCGTAGGTTTCACCGAAGTGGCGGCCCAGATCGAAGCGGTACGCAGCCGGGTCGGCGCGACCTGCGTGCTGGCGCCGGATTACGGCACCACCGGCTGGCTCGCCTTCTATTTGCCCAAGGGCACCTGCGTGACCCAGATCAACCAGCGCATTCGCTGGATCAACATGCCGGAGCCCACCGCCGCCAACCTCGCCGGTCCGCTGCTGCTGGTGGGAGCGCAGAATGCCAGCACCGTGCCGGAGTTGCGGGTCCGCTTTGGCTCGATCGAGAAGGTCGCGCAATTGACCCGCAAGCGCGGGCCGCTGGTCATTGAGCCGATCGAACTCGATCTGCTCGGCGATATCAAAGGCGACCCGCTCGACCGTTCGCCGCCGCCTGAGCTGGGCGGGCGATAAGCCGGCAGTCGCGGTCGTGCCGAGAAGGCGGCCCTTGGGCCAGCCTTCCGATTTTAACCCGGGTTTCCCGATGCCGCTTGGTTCGGCCTAGCGACCGCCAAATTTGTAATTCAGGCCAACGCGGACGACGTCCGACTTCAAATCCACGCTGTGACGGTAAGCATTACTGGCAAATGCGATGGTCGGGGTGAACGCCGTGAGGTTGGAGCTGGTCGTGCTCTCACTGCCGAGATCGATATGAAGATATTCGCCCTTCACCGACCAGCCGTTCAGCAGCGCATATTCAACACCGGCGCCGGCGGTCCAGCCTGCTTTCGTTCGTGAGAACGCGGCTGACTCGGCGGCGGTGGCGAACGTATCCGTGAAAACGAAGTTGCCCTTGACGTTGGCGACGGCCAGA
>NZ_JANXTC010000154.1:0-40402 GCF_025356345.1 Tardiphaga sp. | reverse complement strand
GCCGGGCCCTGCGGCTTGTAGTGCTCTTCGCTCGCAGCGGCCACCGAGACGTCTTCGCCCTGCGCCAGCGCATAGTACTTGCCCATCAGGCCCTGCAGCTCGGGGAATTCGCCGACCGTCTCGGTCACCAGATCGGCCTTCGCCAGCAGCGCCGCGCGTTTTGTCTTCTCGACATCGGCGCCGACCAGCGGCGCGATCTCGGCGGCAAGGCGCCCGATGCGCGCGATGCGCTCCGCCTGGGTGCCGAGCTTTTCGTGAAACACGATATTGTCGAATTTCGGCAGCCGGTCTTCCAGCCGCGTCTTCAAATCGCTCTCATAAAAGAATTTGGCGTCCGACAACCGTGCGCGGATCACCCGCTCATTGCCGGCGACGATCGCGAGGCCGCCGTCGCTCGCCTCGATATTGGCGGTCAGCACGAACTTGTTGGTGAGCTTTCCGGTCGCGGGGTCGCTGACCACAAAGCACTTCTGGTTGTTGCGGATGGTGGCGCGGATCACCTCGCCGGGGATGGTGAGAAAGGCCTCGTCGAACGAGCCCATCAGCACCACCGGCCACTCGACCAGTCCGGACACCTCGTCGAGCAACACGGCATCCTCCACCAGCGCCAGATTCTGCGCCTCACAAAGGGTCCTGGCCTCGGCGAGGATGATGTCGCGGCGCCGCGCGGGATCGAGCACGACCTTGGCCGCGTATAATTTGGCCACGTAGTCGTCGAAGCGGCGCACCGCGATTTCCGCCGGTGCCATGAAGCGATGGCCGCGCGTGGTCTGGCCCGAGCTGATGCCGTTGAGTTCAAACGGCACCACTTCCGGTTCTTCGGTATCGATGCCGAAGGTGGCGACGATGGAATGCAGCGGCCGCACCCATTGCAGCGCGCTGGATTTCGCCGAGGCCGTGCCCCAGCGCATCGATTTCGGCCACGGAAAGGTGCGGATGATCAGCGGCAGGATCTCCGCCAGCACATCGACCGTCGGCTTGCCGGGTTTTTCGGTCAGCGCGATATAGAAATCGCCCTTCGGATCGCGCTGGATCTTTGCTTCGTCCAGCGAGGCGAGGCCGGTGGCTTTCAGAAAGCCGGCGATCGCGGCCTCGGCGCCGCCGACCCGCGGCCCCTTGCGCTCCTGCTTGAGGTCCGACTGCCGGGCCGGAATGCCGTGCACCGTCAGCGTCAACCGCCGCGGCGTCGCAAACGCCTTGGCGCCTTCATAGACGAGGCCCTCGGCGACCAGCCGGTCGGTGACCATGCGGCGCAGATCCTCCGCTGCCTTGGCCTGCATGCGCGCGGGGATTTCTTCGGAGAACAATTCGAGCAGGAGATCGGGCATTTTAAGTTTCCTCTCGGCCTCGTCGCGCCGAGGAAAGATTTGAATCGCTGTTGCTCCCCTCCCCCCGCCTTCGGCGGGGAGGGGACGGGGGTGGGGGGCTGCCATCAACGCCGATGCTGCCGCAAATCGATTCCAGCACGCCTTCGATGTTGCTCAGCACGTCGTTATTCCAGAAGCGAAGAACGCGATATCCACGCGACCCGAGATAGGCCGTACGACGCTCGTCGCTCAGGCTACCGGCGCGCTGGCCACCATCGACCTCAATCACAATTTTCGTTTGATGGCAGGCGAAGTCGGCGAAATACCAACCTATCGTGACCTGCCGTCGAGAGTGCGACTTGCCTGGAAAGATGTCCCTGAGATGGATCCAGAGCTTCTTTTCGGCCTCGGTCGGGTCGCGGCGAAGCGCGCGCGCGCGGCGCACACGCTTGTCGACTGGCCGTGGCGTACGATCTGGCATCGTCCCCCCACCCCCGGCCCCTCCCCGCCGAAGACGGGGGGAGGGGAGCTGGAACGTCGGCGTTTCACGTGTAGTTCGCAACAGCAACTGTATCACGAAGCGCCGCCCGCCTCGGTGTGGATCCAAGCTTCGCCGCAGGCTTTGGCGAGGTCGCGGACGCGGCCGATATAGCTCTGGCGTTCGGTGACCGAGATCACGCCACGGGCGTCGAGCAAATTGAAGACATGACTGGCCTTGATGCACTGGTCATAGGCCGGCAGCGCCATCAAATGCGCTTCCTTCTTGCCATCGCGCCAGCCGGCATCGAGATATTTCTTGCAGGCCTGTTCCGCCATTACGAACTGCCTGAACAGCATGTCGGCGTCGGAATGTTCGAAATTATGCCGGGAATATTCCTGCTCGGCCTGCAGGAAGACGTCGCCATAGGTCACCTTGTCGGCGCCGTCGCGGCCGTTGAAGTTGAGGTCGTAGACATTGTCGACGCCCTGCACATACATCGCCAGCCGCTCGAGGCCGTAAGTGAGTTCGCCGGCCACCGGCGCGCATTCGACGCCCGCGACCTGCTGGAAATAGGTGAACTGGCTGACTTCCATACCGTCGCACCAGCACTCCCAGCCGAGCCCCCAGGCGCCCAGAGTCGGGCTCTCCCAGTCGTCCTCGACGAAGCGAACGTCGTGCAGCGCGGTGTCGATGCCGATCGCCCGCAGCGAACGCAGATAGAGATCCTGCAGGTCCGGCGGCGACGGCTTGATGATCACCTGAAACTGATAATAATGCTGCAGACGGTTGGGGTTCTCGCCATAGCGGCCGTCTTTCGGCCGCCGCGAGGGCTGCACATAGGCGGCCTTCCAGGGTTTCGGCCCCAGCGCGCGCAAAGTGGTGGCTGGATGGAAGGTGCCCGCCCCCATTTCCATGTCATAGGGCTGCAAGATCACGCAGCCTTGATCCGCCCAGAAGCGTTGCAGCGCCAGGATGAAGCCCTGGAACGAACGTTCCGGGCGCATATGAGGGGGCAAGGAATCCACGGTCACGTCTTGGGTCACGTTGGGGTCACGATCTCGGTCAATGGGCTGGAGTCGCCGGCGTCAGGGCGCGCGGACCGTATCGGCCGGGCCTCCGGGAATCAAGGCAGTGCGCTGGATCGGATCACGTTAACCCGGCGGTAACCATGGTCGACGACCGGACGGTTGCGGCTGGGCGGTGTTAGGAATTGGCTTTTAACTTGGCGTGAGTGCGGAACGAACTTGGCCGCTGCCGGTTATCCTTTTGAATGGCAGCGCGACCAACACGCCGAACTGCCGGAACCACAAGACCTCCAAGTTTTGCCCAGGCTTCCAACGTTTGCTCGCCGGTTTCGAGGATGGTGCCCCATCCTCAGACCGGCGCAAACATGTTGGAGGCCATTTTTGCGTGGGTTGAGTTGAAGGACCTCTCCACGTCATTCCGAGGAGCGCTTGCGACGAAGCAATCCAGCCCGCGCTTCTCGATTGCTTCGTTTCGCTCGCAATGACGGCCGAAAGGTTTACCCCGGCCGATAGGCGCCGGTGGCGGGATCACGGCGCAGGGTGCGGACTTCGGCCGGATCGGCCTGTTCGCTGACCCGCGCCAACCGCGCCTCATCCAGATCGTGATTGATGCGTTTCGCGGTCCGGTAGGCCCAGCGAATAATGGCGGCGCTCCCGAGAGCGCCCGCGATGGCGACCAGCGGCGGCATTGCGCGATCCTTGTCGGTCATGACTCACCCTTTGCTGGCGCCAGTGTCGCCCAAGCCCAACCGTCCCGCAATTGACTTTTACGGGACCAGACACCGTGAATCCCGGCTTCAGAAGCCGTATTTGGCCCAGATCGCCCGCGTTTCCATCGCCGAGATCAACTGCTCGGGCAGACCTGACAGACCATCCAGCGCGAGTTGTGAGCCGGCGCCCGATTTGCGGCCCAGCAGGCCGGACAGCAGGCCGGTCGGCTGTGAGATCACCGGCGTCTGCACCTTGTCGCCAAAGCGGGCACGCAGCACCGAGCGCAGGTCGCCCACGGCATCGGCGAGGCCCAGCGCGATCGAACTCTCGCCGGCCCAGTATTCGCCGGAGAACAGCGCGTCCTCGGCGCCTTTCAGCCGGGCGCCGCGGCTGCCCTTCACCAAAGCGATAAAGATGGCGTGGATTTCCCGTTGCAGCGCCTTGATGCGGGCCACGTCGTCCGGATTTTCCGGCAGAAAAGGGTCCAGCGTCGCCTTGTGTTCGCCCGCTGTGTAGAGCCTGCGCTCGACGCCGATCTTCCTGATCAGTTCGGTAAAGCCGAAAGTACCGCCAACCACGCCGATCGAGCCGACGATCGAGGACGGATCGACAAAGATCTCATCACCGGCACAGGCGATCATATAACCGCCCGACGCCGCGACATCCTCGACGAACACCAGCACCGGCAGTTTCTTCTCGTCAGCCAGCGCGCGAATCCGCAGATAGATCTGCCGCGATTGCACCGGCGACCCGCCAGGCGAATTGATCACCAGCGCCACCGCCTTGGCATTCTTGGTGGCGAAGGCGCGCTCCAGTGTTTTTGCAACGCCGGCGAGCGACAGGCCAGGCCGTAACGGTGTCGCCGCGCCAATGACGCCGGAAAGTCGCACCACCGGCACCACTGCCGCATTTCGGACAAACCGCGCCGGCAATAGCCGCATCAAGAAGTTGGATTTGATCATTTAGATTTCCTCGGAATTAACCGTATTTTATCACGCGGGTGTCATTGAACCGGGTGACGTTAACAGCGTTGCAATTTCAACAGGCCGAAGCGCCCCCAGCGGAGAAAGACATGAAGATTTATCTTTTGATGCTGATTATCGGCACATTGCTTACTGCGATACATTTCACCTCAACGCCGCAAAAGCGCTCCGAAACCCAGCCGCGGTAACCGGCTTTTTCATAGCGATGCCCAGGGCAGCTGAGCCTGGCCCGCCAGCACCTTTCCGATATAGGGATCCGGCGCTCCTGCCGCATCCCGCAAGTTCAGCGCCGTCCAAAGTGCCGCGGGCGCGCGCCCGCCTTTCACAGCCCGCACCAGGATTCGGATCGCCGGCGCCGCCGGGTCGCCATGCACCGGCAGGATCGCGAAGCTGCCGAAGCCGCGATCGAGCGTCGCGAGCACATCGGCGATTGCATCGGCCCGCCAGATCAGCATCAGCACGCCGCCCGACTTCAGTAATCTCCGCGCCGCGTGAACCCAGCTTTGCAGGGTCGCCGCCGTAGCCACGTGAGCGATTTCCCGCGATTTGTCCGGCGAGGCGCGGTGACGGGCAGGATCATTGAACGGCGGATTCATCAACACGATGTCGGCGCTGTCGGGCGGCAGTGCCGCCGCGACAAAGGCCCCGGCGCTGGCGGTAATATCAAGCGTGATCACATCGACCGCCAGATCGTTGGCCGCCGCATTCGCGCGCGCCAGTCCGGCCAGCCGCGGATCGATCTCCACCAGCGTGAGCGCGATACCATCGACGCGACGGGCCAGGGCCAGCCCGGCGGTACCGATTCCGGCGCCGAAATCCACCACCCGCGCGCCGGGCCGCGCGGACGTGGCCGCCGCCAGCAGAATCGCATCGTGGCCGGCCCGGTGGCCTGTTTTCGGCTGCCGCAACCGCAATTGGCCGCCGAGGAAGGCATCCTCCGTAGTGTCCTCGGTCTCAGTCATCGAGCCGCAGCTCATGGGCGAGGCCCGCATCGGTCAGCACCTGCCGGGCTTCCCGGGCGTCATCCTCATGCACCAGAATCCGGCGCGGGATCACCCCGGCCGAGCCCTCGAGGATGCTCATGTTCTGGTCCAGCACGAGATAATGGAGATCGGCGCCATCAAGCAGCGCTCCCACCGCCGACACCAGCACCACATCATTGGTTCGCAGCAATTCGCGCACTTCAGATCGCTCCCGTACCGGTTTGCCGTCAAATGTCCGGGACCAGCCCGAGGGCCGATGCCCTTGCCGCGTCCGCTCGCAGTTTCTATTGTGCGGCCGATATCCATTCAGCCGGTGAAGACACCTGTTTTCAACCTGAATCCGCCCTATTTGACCATAAGCGTCTTCTGGTGCGACCGGCCCGCGGTTGCCTGATTGCGCTCACGAACCCGGAGACTTAAGCGTGGCGGTGATTGTTCCCTTCGAGAGCCCCTCGACAGCATCGATAGATCAACTGGTGGGCCTTGTCGCGACCGATATGGAGCGCGTCAATGCGACCATCCTGTCGCGCACCGGCTCGGAAGTGACCATGATCCCGGAAGTCGCCAACCATCTGATTTCCTCAGGCGGCAAAAGACTGCGGCCGATGCTGACGCTGGCGATGGCCAATCTCACCGGTTATACCGGCGAAGGCCATATCAAGCTCGCCGCTTCCGTCGAATTCATGCATACCGCGACCCTGCTGCATGACGACGTGGTCGACCAGAGCGAACTGCGCCGCGGCAAGCTGTCGGCGCGGATGCTGTGGGGTAACGAGGCCAGCGTTCTGGTCGGCGACTTCCTGCTCGGCCAGGCGTTCCGCATGATGGTCGAAGTTGGCTCCTTGCGGGCGCTCGACATTCTCTCCTCCGCCGCCGCGACCATCGCCGAGGGCGAGGTGATGCAGCTCGCCGCCGCGAAGAACACCGCCACCACCGAAGACGAATATCTCGCCGTGATCCGCGGCAAGACCGCCGAGCTGTTCGCCGCCGCCTGCGAAGTCGGCCCGGTGATCGCCAACCGGCCGAAGGCCGAGCAGACCGCCTGCCGCTCCGTCGGGATGAATCTCGGCATCGCCTTTCAGCTGGTCGACGACGTGCTCGACTATGGTGGCAAGGCCGCCAAGCTCGGCAAGAATGTCGGCGATGATTTTCGGGAGGGCAAGATCACCCTGCCGGTGGTGCTGGCGTTTCGCCGCGGCAACGATGCCGAGCGCGCGTTCTGGAGCAAGGTGCTGGAGCGCGGCGAGATCGAGGACGGCGATCTCGATCACGCCATCGGCCTGATGACCAAGCATCGCGCGCTGGAGGACACGATCAGCCGCGCCCACCATTACGGCGCGATGGCCGTCGACGCGCTGGCGCTGTTTCCGTCATCGCCGATGAAGACCGCGCTCGAACAGGTCGTCGCGTTCTGCCTGGCGCGCTCGCACTGATCCAGATAGCCTGAGCGCGTGCCTGATGGCGGCGCTTCAGGATGCTGGCTCGATCCGCAGCCGCACGATCACCCCCTCGTCGCCGCGCAGCTCCAGCGCGCCGGAGACATTCTCGTGGCGACGGTCGAGCTGCGTTCCGAGCAGGATTTCGCCGGCCTCGACATGAAGCGAGGCCGGATCGGCGCCAAGATTGAGCACGATCAGTAACGTCTGCCCGTCATAGGCGCGTTGATAGGCCAGCAGGCTGCCGGAGGTCGCGACCGGACGATAATTGCCGAAGATCAATTCCGGCGATCGCCTCCGCAGGTCGATCAGTTGAACATACAGGCTGAGAATGGAATGCGGATCAGCCGCCAGCGTCGACGCATTCTGCGTGAGATAATCTTCCGCGAGCGGCAGCCACGGCTCGCCGGTCGAGAATCCCGCCCTTTCCGTGGCGCCCCATTGCATCGGGGTGCGGCAGCCGTCGCGGCCGACACCGAGGCCGGGTACGTTCTTCTCGAATGGATCCCGCACGCGGTCAGGCGGAATCGCGAGCTGCTTCATGCCGAGTTCGTCGCCGTAATACAGCGTCGGCGTGCCGCGCAGGGTCAGCAGCAGCATCGCTGCGACCCGCGCCTGGGCCTCGCCGACGCGGCTGGCGATGCGCGGCCGGTCATGATTGCCAAGCACCCAGTTAGGCCAGGCGCCGAGCGGCAACGCCGCCTCGTAATGCGCGATCATTTCACCGATCTGGGCCGCATTCCACGGCGCCGACAGCAGTGCGAAATTGAACGGCAGATGCGCGCCCGACAGGTCACGGCCGTAATAGGCTACCAGCCGTTCGACCGGCAGATAGACCTCTCCGATCAGCACGCGATCGTCGAACTCGTCGACCACGCGGCGCATCTCAGCCACCACATCAAGCGCCTCCGGCCGGTCGGTCGAATACAGCGGCAGCACCGATTCATGCGGCGGACGCCCGACGCCGTAACCGGGATTGGCCGGGTTATCGCGAAATTCGTCGTCCTTGATCAAGTGCCAGATCACATCGACGCGAAAGCCATCGACGCCGCGGCGCATCCAGAATCGCATCACGTCGTAGATCGCCGCGCGAACTGCCGGATTCCGCCAATTCAGGTCCGGCTGCCTGTCAAGAAACGCATGGTAATAATATTGCTGCGTCGGCTCGTGATATTGCCATGCGCTGCCGCCGAATTCCGACATCCAGTTGGTGGGCGCGCTACCATCGGGCTTGGGGTCGCGCCAGATATACCAGTCGCGTTTGGGATTGTGCCGCGAAGCGCGGCTCTCGATGAACCACGGATGCTGGTCCGACGTATGGTTCGGCACCAGATCAAGAATCAGCTTGAGCCCCAGATCATGCGCGGCGACGACCAGCGCGTCGAAATCTGCCGGGCTGCCGAACAGCGGATCGATGCCGAGATAGTCCGAAATATCGTAACCAAAATCCGCCATTGGCGAGGGAAAGATCGGCGACAGCCAGATCGCATCGATGCCGAGCTGACGCAAATAAGGCAGCCGGCCAATGATGCCGGCAAGATCTCCGACCCCATCACCATTGGAATCCTGAAACGAGCGCGGGTAGATCTGATAGATCGTACCGGCCTGCCACCACACTGTCGCTGCGGAATTCATGTTCGAGTATTAAACCAGTATCGCATGCGAATATTTACCCACACAAAAAGCGGCCTCCCCCGGGAAGGCCGCTTTTCATCGTGGCTCAGACTAATCGCGCTCGATGACAACCGAGCGACGCTCACCGCGATCATAGTCCCGGTCACGATCCCGGCGCTTGATCACGACGGTATCTCCCCGATCTCGGCGATCGCGGTAATAGTCGCGGTCCGGATCGCGATACCGATCGCCGCGCACAGCCCCCACGGTGACGCCGCCGGGACCGACGCCAACACCGATTTCCTGGGCCTTGGCGGGAATTGCACTCGTAATGGCGGCCGCAGCAACGGCCATGATTGCGAACTGCTTGATCATCTGCGTGCTCCTGTGAGGATGAACTATCTGTTAGGAAAGTCGGTATCGCGGGGATAGTTCCGCAATATTCCCGCCACTGCTGCCATCGTCCCGAAGAAGCGAATAATTCAGAAAATTACCGCGGCGGCAGGATCGCATTGCTCGGCATCGGGCTATCTGTAATCTGCTGGCCGAACAGGCTGCCGACCAGTTCGACCATCACGCGGGCGGTTCGGCCGCGCTCGTCAAGGAACGGGTTGAGCTCGACTACATCGAGCGAGCACAGCAGTCCAGAATCGTGCAAAAGCTCCATGATCAGATGCGCTTCGCGATAGGTGGCGCCGCCGGGCACCAGGGTGCCGACGCCCGGCGCCGTCGCCGGATCGAGGAAGTCGACATCGAAGGAGACATGCAGCACGCCGTTGCGCGCCCTGACTCGTTCGATCACGCGGCGGATCAGCACGCTGACACCGAATTCGTCGATCTGCCGCATGTCGGCGACTGCGATCCGTCGCTCGCGTACCAGCTCCTTCTCGAGCCGGTCGATCGAGCGGATGCCGAACAGATCGAGATGGGCGGGCGTAATCGAAGCCCGCGGCTCGGCACCGAGCAGACCGTCGAGCCCGGGCTCACCGCACAGAAAGGCCGCTGACATGCCGTGCATGTTGCCGGTGATGGTAGTAGCCGGCGTATTGTAGTCGGCATGGGCATCCAGCCACAGCACGAACAGTTCGCGCCCCTTTTTATGCCAATGCCGGGCGATGCCATTGACCGATCCCATCGACAGGCTGTGATCGCCGCCCAGAAAGATTGGCAGTACCCCGGTCTGCGCCAGGGCGTAGGCCCGCGCGCTCAGCGCCTGAATCCATCGCTGGATATCGCGGTAGTGCCTCGCATTTTCCGGCGGAATGTCAATCGACGGATACGCGTCCAGCAACGCCAGGTCGCCGTGATCCTCAACCGCGAAACCGAGCTCCTGCAACAGCGTGCCGAGCCCGGCGGTGCGCATCGCCGCCGGACCCATCAGGGTGCCGCGCTGCGAGGCTCCGACCTCGACCGGTGCGCCCAATAGCGCGATCCGCCGGTATGGAAAAAACTCTATCATGGACGACACTCCAGCATCGGGCTCATCATGGGTCGCAGGCCGCGGACAATGTCCCACCCAGCAGCGCGTTCCACCGCGGAACACGGTATTGAAATCCAGCGGGTGCGATGAAAATATGAAAATAACTTCCAAAAGCGTGACGCTGCACTGCAACGTATTGGCGCGCAGATAGTTATAGAGCGAATTTGATTTCGGGCTTTTCCAATCAGCGGGGCAATCGTGACCAATAGAACAGTCGAAGAAGGCCTACCCTATCCCTTGGGCGCGCATTGGGACGGGAGCGGCACCAACTTTGCGCTGTTTTCTGGCAATGCCACCAAGGTTGAAATCTGCCTGTTTGAGGGCGACACCGAGACCCGCATCGAACTTCCGGAATATACCGACGAGGTCTTTCACGGCTATCTTCCCGATGTCGTCCCCGGCACCTTCTATGGATACCGCGTCCACGGGCCCTATGAGCCGGAGAACGGCCATCGCTTCAATCCCAACAAGCTGCTGCTCGATCCCTATGCCCGCGCCCATGCCGGACAGCTGGAATGGAATCCGGCCGTGTTCGGCTACAAGATGGAGACCGGCGACGATACCACGTTCGACGAGCGCGACAGCGCGCCATTCATGCCGAAATGCGTCGTGGTCGACAAGAATTTCGACTGGACCGGAGAGGCCGGCCGGCAAAACGTGCCATGGGACCAGACCATCGTCTACGAAGTCCACGTCAAGGGCTTTACCAAACAGCATCCCGACGTGCCCGAGGCGCTGCGCGGCACCTATGCCGGCTTCGGCAGCGATGCGTCGGTCAACTATCTGAAAGAGCTCGGCGTCAGCTCAATAGAGTTGCTACCGATCCACACTTTCATCAATGATGATTATCTGCTCGAAAAAAAGCTGACGAATTACTGGGGTTACAACTCGATCGGCTTCTTCGCGCCCGACCCACGCTATGCGTCCGACGTCCCGAACTCGCTGCGCGAGTTCAAGGAGATGGTCGCAAAATTGCATGCCGCCGGCCTCGAAGTGATCCTCGACGTGGTCTACAACCATACGGCCGAAGGCAATGAACTGGGACCGACGCTGTCGTTCAAGGGCATCGACAATGCCAGCTACTACCGGCTGATGCCGGACAAGAAGCGCCATTACATCAACGACACCGGCACGGGAAATACGGTCAACCTGTCGCATGCCCGCGTCATCCAGATGGTCAATGACAGCTTGCGTTACTGGGTGCGCGAAATGCATATCGATGGCTTCCGCTTCGATCTCGGCACCATTCTGGCGCGCGAAGTCTATGGCTTCGACGAGCAGAGCGGTTTCCTCAAGGCGGTCGATCAGGATCCGTTGCTCACCACCGTCAAGCTGATCGCCGAACCATGGGACATCGGCCCCGGCGGCTATCAGGTCGGCGGCTTTCCGCCCGGTTGGGCGGAATGGAACGACAAGTTCCGCGATACGATGCGCGATTTCTGGCGTGGCGAGGCCTCGGTGGCGGCGCTGGCGCCGCGGCTGTCGGCCTCGGCCGACATGTTCAACCATCATGGCCGGCGCGCCTGGTCTTGCGTCAATTTTGTGACCGCCCATGACGGCTTCACGCTGAACGACTGGGCCAGCTACAACGACAAGCACAACGAAGCCAACGGCGAAGACGGCAAGGACGGCAGCTCCAATAATGGCTCCTGGAATTGCGGCGTCGAAGGCCCGACCGACGACAAGGAGGTGCTGGCGCTACGCAACCGGCAGAAGCGCAACATGCTGGCATCGCTGCTGTTTTCCCAGGGCACGCCGATGCTGCTCGGCGGCGACGAATTCGGCCGCACCCAGAACGGCAACAACAATGCCTACTGCCAGGACAGTGAAATCTCCTGGTTCAACTGGAAGCTCGATGATGACGGCAAGGATCTGCTTGGATTCACCAAACGGCTGATCCGGCTGGTCAATGACTATCCGATTCTGCGCCGTAGTCGCTTCCTGACTGGCCAGCATGACCCGCATCTCGACGTCAAGGATGTGACCTGGATCAACGCCAATGGCGGCGAGATGCAGGATGAGCACTGGTCGGATGGCAACATGAAATGCTTCGGCATGTTGCTGGACGGCCGTGCCCAGAAGACGGGTATCCGTAAGCGGGGCGAAGACCAGACCATGCTGATGGTCCTGAACGGTTTCGAGGGACTGGTCGACTTCACGATGCCGGAGGCAGCCGCCGGGGCCGCCTGGGAATTACTGGTCGATACCAACATGCTCGACAAGCCCACTGGCGAGGACTTTCCGTTTGGCCATGTATACCAGGTCACCGGGCGTTCGCTGCTGCTGCTGTCGCTTAAAGACTAGTCCCCTCTTGTGAGCGCGTTCACGGAATGATCGTCCCGGCCCGAAAGGGCCGGGACGATCTGCTTCGAGCTACAGCACAAGGCCCATAATTTCCGCACTTTCACCCTCCTGTCTTCGGGAACGAAGTCCAGCCACTACACTTATCTGGCAACGTTAATTCGATTTGCAGAACATGGAGATCGGCAGTGCAGATCCGGGCAGGATACGACATCGCGTTCCAGTGCTTTCAGGAAACGCCCATGATCCTGATGCTCAGCATCCACCCCTCGCGGGCCAAGGACCTACAAACCCCTCATCGGATCACCTTCGCCCAGGACGTCCAGGCGCGCGACTACCTCGACATGTTCGGCAACACCTGCACGCGGATCATTGCCCCGCCCGGCGTGATCGAAATCCACAATCAGTTTCTGATTTCGGACAGCGGGCTTGCTGATGCTGTTGTATCCCATGCGCATCAGACGCCGATCGCGCAGCTGCCCGATGATGTGCTCGTCTATCTGCTGGGCAGCCGCTATTGCGATACCCAGAAATTGTCAGAACTGGCGTGGTCGATGTTCGGCGACGTGCCCGCCGGATGGCAGCGGGTGCAGGCGATCGCCGATTACACGCATGAGCGTATCGAGTTCGGCTATCACCACGCCCGCAACGACCGCACCGCATGGGAAGGTCATGAAGAACGCATCGGCGTGTGCCGCGACTTCGCGCACCTCGCCGTGACATTATGCCGTTGCATGAATATTCCCGCGCGTTATTGCACCGGCTATCTCGGCGACATTGGCGTTCCGATCGATCCGGCGCCGATGGATTTCAGTGCCTGGTTCGAAGTCTTTCTCGATGGCCAATGGTATACGCTCGATGCCCGCCACAACCATCCGCGGATCGGACGTATTGTCATGGCGCGCGGCCGGGATGCAGCCGACGTTGCAATCTCGACCGCCTTTGGCCCGGCGCCACTGGCGAGGTTCAAGGTGATCACGGACGAGATCACCGACGAGGATGCGCCTGCCGTCGCTCCGATCTCGATGGTGGCTTAATACAGTCCGCCATTATAATGCGATCCACTATCCGTGATGCCCGGCTCCGGCCAGACCGCGGTGTCCAACGAACGAAAGTCCGCGGATTGCAAAGCGGGCTTTGCCATCCCCAGCGCGGTTTTATAAATTGAGCCGGCGGACTGAGGCCGCTATCATAACCGTGTCGGGCTGAGTTTCCAGGCCAGTGCGATCACCGACGCCGTCATCAGCGCTGCCACCGCCGCCGCGACCGGCACCACCAGCGCGAGCGCGGCGGTAGCCGCCCAACCGATCGAGGCGAAGGCCTCCGCAAACGTCGCGATGCGGGAAGAAGTTTGCCGCCGGCGGAAATGGCTGCGGCGCGCCTGCACGCGGAACCAGAGTTGGATCGAGGTCGCGGAGGCGGCCGCGATGATCGCGGTTGCCGCGGTTACTGCTGCGAGTCGCAGCGAGACCAGCGCCAGCGCCACGATCAGTGGCGCGAGCACAATTCCAATCAGAATCAGGACTACCTCGATCTTGGCCTGTGTGACCGAGGCTTCCGGGAGCGGCGCGGTTGCTACCAGATCGGCCGCGTCTTCGCCGGAGATGGTCAGCCAGGCCAGCCCGCCCGCCAATTGCCCGGCCGCCATCACGATCACCGGCGCCAGCACGATGAAAGCCCCAACCCCCTCGCCGAAACTGTTCCACAGCATCAGCGCCGGCGGCAGCAGATACAGCAACTGCATCAGGGTCTGCGACATCAGCCACGGATCGCGCCACAGCAGACGGAATTCCTTGCGGCGCAGAGCCGCCTGACGTGATCCGCTGCGAAACGGCGCAGGTTTGGTCGCCCTGTGGATATTCGTTTTCGGCAGCACGCGGGCAACATAATTGCTGAAGCGCGGCGCGAAGATCGCCATGGTAACGCCAAGCAGCAGCAGGCTGCCAGCCAGCAGCGGCAGCAGCGCCCCAATATCGCCAAGCATGGCCCGCGCCGGCCACCACACCACGCTGTCATCGGCCGGCGCAAAGGCGGCCGTGGCATCCGACGTCAAGACTGCGAAGCGTGACAGCGTGCCATAGGACAGGATCGCCGCCACCTGCAATGCGATCACAAAGCCGGCGCCGGTGACGGCGGAGATAATCTGCGCCACCGCGCGCGTCCTGACGGGACCACAAAGCTGAAACAGCCCGACCGTCACCGCAATGGCGACCGCCGCCGCCGACAGGCCGATGACAATGACCACCGCATAGGCCACGAACCAGCGTACGCCGCCGCCGAGCACCAGCACGTCGATGAACGGCGTCGCCAGCAGCATTGCCATGATCGTAACCGTCAAGGCGATCGCGGCGATGCGTACCGAGAAGACATTGGTCAAAGGCACCGGCGAGGACATGATGCGGTCGAGATCGGCCCGCGCATAAAACACCCGGGTCACCGATTCGATCGCCTGCGAGAGCATCAGTGCCCAGGCGAGAAACAAACTGACGCTCATGATAATCAGCGTCGACTGCTCAATCGGCATTTCCACTTCGGCAAAGCGGCCGACCACCGCGTAGGCCGGCAGATGCAGGAACGCGAAAAACAATACCATCACAATCGAGGCGCTGCGCGCGCGCCAGCGCCGGCCGGCGGTCAGCATGCCCAGCAATTCGCGCCACGCGAGCCGGATTTCATGGCGGGCAAACCAGGTCACGGACACTGACGTAGTCATGCCGCTACCGGCGCAGTCTCCACCAGCGCCACGAACATGTCCTCAAGGCTGGTATCGCCTTGCCCGTTCTGCTGGCGCAATTCCCCGAGCGTGCCTTCGGCAATCAACCGTCCCGCCGAGATCACCCCGATACGATCTGCCATCCGCTCGGCGACTTCGAGGATGTGCGTGGTCATGATCACGGTGCAGCCAGCGCTGACCCGCGCCTGCAACAGACCCTTGACGTGACGCGCGGAGACCGCGTCGAGGCCGGTCAGCGGTTCATCGAGAATGATCAGGCGTGGCTCGTGGATCAGGGCGCCCGCCAGCGCTACCTTTTGCCGCATGCCTTTAGAAAATCCTTCGCAACGCTCGTGCCAATGCGCTGCGAGGCCGAGAGATGTCAGCAGCTCGTGCGCCATCCGCTCTGCCGCCCTGGCGTCACAGCCCCACAGTCCGGCGACGAATTCAAGATATTCGAGCGGGGTCAACTTGTCGTAGATCATCGGTTCATCTGAAACCCACGCGGTGATCTGCTTCGCCGCCACGGGATCGCCGAGCGCATCGATCCCCAATATACGGACCGATCCGGCGTCGGGCCGCAGCAGGCCGGCGACCATTCGCAATGTCGTGGTCTTGCCGGCGCCGTTGGCACCGAGCAGCGCGTAGAACTCGCCACGACGCACCGTAAGGTTGAGGCCGTCGACCGCCGGGCGATCGTAATGTTTTGTTAGCTCTCGCAATTCGAGGGCGAAATCCTGCTCGATCATAATACTCGACAACCCGCATGTTGCATCGCGTTCGTAGGATGGGCGCAACTAGTTTCAGCGCGGTGAACGCGCAAACCAAAACGACGGATTTCGACGAAATCAATCTCGATTGCTCCATCAAGAATATCATCGAGACGCGGTATGTTTTATTATGGGTTGATCAAAATTGGACAGACGATAACTGGCCTCTGCTGCACCCTGTAACCGATGAATTTGCTCGGGTTTGAATGCCAGCGATCAGGGTCCGCCGCCTCTGTATCGCAGCGTAAGGCTGAATCGACGGGCAGTTCATCCAAGAGCGGGACGAGAATAATTTTCTCCTGCCAAGTCGCGTCAAGGTTGGCATTTTGCCCCATTTGTCTGCCGGGCGCGTTAAGAGCTCCGTCGCCCCCCGACGGAGCTCTTTTTTGTTGCCTCGCCCCGGCACTTTTCCAACGACAACGGGGCGACACAACCAAGAATGTCTTTGTGCTATACCGGACATAACGCTAGGATGTTGTGATATAAACAAAAGGTCATTGGCAGTGGGCACAGCCCTTAAGGATACCTTCGATCCGAAAGCTTTTCTCGCGCGAGTGGGACAAGGAAAGACGATCAGCGAATACAAAAAGCACCAGAACATTTTCTGTCAGGGCGAGACGGCGACGTCGGTATTTTATATCCAGAAAGGCAGGGTCAAGCTCACGGTTCTGTCCGAGCAGGGCAAGGAAGCCGTCGTTGGCATCCTGGAAGCTGGACAGTTCTTTGGCGAGGGCTGCCTGAATGGCCATCCGCTTCGCATCGCCACGACCACGGCGCTTGAGGACTGCGTGATCACCTCGATCACGACCGCTGCGATGATGTCGACCTTGTATAACGAGCCCGCCTTCTCCGAACTCTTCATGGCCTACCTCCTGACTCGTAACTCCCGGGTTGAGGAAGACTTGATCGATCAGCTATTCAACTCGAGTGAAAAGCGGCTGGCTCGCTTGCTGCTCATTCTCGCCAATTTTGGCAAGGAAGGTGTTACCCAACCGATCGCGGTCGAACTCAGTCAAGAGACGCTGGCGGAGATGATTGGAACAACACGGTCACGGGTCAGCTTTTTTATGAACAAGTTCCGCAAGCTGGGATTCATCAGCTACAATGGTAAGATTGAAGTGCACAACTCACTGCTCAACGCTGTCCTTAACGACAAGCCGCAGATCCGGCGCGAGGACGCCTAGGCGGCGGACAGCGGTAATTGCCAAGTGACTTTGTCATACTTTTTGGCTGAGCATTTTTGAGCAGCGAATCACACAATCGCAGCGGCACTGATAAGCAAAGTATATAGCGCGCATCCGCCGACCGGTTCCGCACCGGCGATGGGGCCTTGGCGTTCGCCCCGCTACCAAAACGCGCCATCCGGAGGATTGGCCATGGCGAGCATTCTGATTATCGACGACGACAAGGCCGTCCAAATCATCGTCAAACTGCTGCTCGAACGCGACAACCACGAAGTCACCTGCGCGGGCGATGGCCCTTCGGCGCTGCGGGTGTTTCGTGACGGTAGGTTTGACCTGCTGATCGTCGATATCTTCATGCCCGGAATGGATGGACTTGAAACCATGAAACGGGTGCATGAATACCGATCCGACGTCCCTATCATCGTGATCTCCGGCCATGCTTTTTCAACGAAGAATGCGCGATTACCGGATTTTCTGTCGATGTCGACCCGGCTTGGCGCGTTCTGCAGCCTGCGGAAGCCGTTCAAATCCGCGGTGCTACTGTCGCACGTTGCCCGCTGTCTGGATCGCCCCGCGGCCGCGACGAAGCCTGGCGGCACGACATCAGAGGCTAGCGTCATCTCTCCGGAGCTCTGACGGCGCGACCCGCGGAGTGGCCTTTATCAGGTGGCAATAAATACCACTCAGGTCGCGGCACCGCGCCATTTCACCATGATTAACAGCTCCTTCACGGGAATTCCCTATGGCTTGAGCAGGGAACAAGCCGCGCGACACAACGAGCCTCGCGGCCGAGGGGCACACCGATGCACGCACTGAAATCCATTTCAGCCCGCATGATTTTTGCGATCACGCTGGTAGCGGCAGGTGCTTGCGGTGTCATCGCCGCCTTCAGCATGTGGCAGCAACAGTCCATTGTAGAAACCGCGCTGGAGCGCGAACTACAGAATGACTATCTCAACTTGACCGCCGCGCTGAATGCCGAGACCCGCACGACATTGTCGGTCGCGGAGACGCTGGCTGCGATGCCGCAGTTGAAAGACGCGATGCGCGCACGGGATCGCGCGGCCACGCTGGCCTTGCTCGCCCTGCCCTATCAGAGTCTGAAGCTCCGCGGACTTGAACTTGTGACTATCGCATTACCCCCGGGCATCGCTTTCGCGCGCATTCACAATCCGATGGTGTTCGATGACGATATGACCACGCGGCGCAAGACGCTCGCACAGGCGATAGGTGCGCGTAAATCTTTCGGCGGCATCGAAGCCGGACGCGATGTGCTCAACGTGTTCGGCTCGGCGCCGGTCATCGAAGGCGACACCCTGATCGGCGTCGCTGATGTCGGTGCGCCGTTTGGCAACGGCTTTGTCGAGAGCATGAAGGCCCGCTTCAAGGTCGATGTCGCCATCCACCAGCTCGATGGCGAGCGTGCCAAGACGCTGGCATCGACCTACTCCGGCACCGCGACCGACCCGGCCGTGATCCGCCGCGCGCTGGCGGGAGAACTCGTCATCCAGCACGGCGAACTCAACGGGCGCGCTTCCGCGACCAGCTTCGGCCGGATCAGCAACTTCTCCGGCGACCCGGTCGCGGTGTTCGAGATCGTCCGTGATTCCAGCGCCTATCGTACCCTGACCACCACATCGATGACCTGGCTGGCTGTCGCATCGGTCTGCGTCTTGTTGCTCGCCGGCGCCATCGCCACCCTGCTGGGCCGCGGCATGGCCCGCCCGATCAAGGCGCTCGACTCGGCGATGCGGGACATCGCAGCCGGCCATCACACGATCGCAGTGCCCGGCGCTGGCCGCCAGGACGAGATCGGCTCGATGGCCGGCGCCGTCGAGATTTTCAAGAACGGCCTGATCGAGACCGAGCAGATGCGCGCCGGTCAGGAGCAACAGCGGGAACGGGCCCTGCTGGAGCGCCGCGACACCATGAACGCGCTTGCCAGCCGTTTTGAAAATGGCGTCGGCAGCGTCGTCGGCGCCGTCGGCTCAGCGGCCGGCGAGTTGCGCAGCACCGCGCACACGATGGCTACCACTGCCGTGGAGGCCACCCGCCAGACCGCGGCCGTCGCCGCGGCGTCCGGCGAATCGACGCAGAGCGCGCAGGCGGTCGCGGCCGCCGTCGAACAACTCAACGCCTCGATCCGCGAGATCGCCCAGCAGGTCAACGAATCCGCCCGCATAGCCAGCGATGCCGTCTCCCAAGCCAACACCACCTATTCGGAAGTCCAGAGTCTCGCCGAAGCCGCGCAGAAAATCGGTGACGTGGTCAAGCTGATCAGCGAAATCGCGGCGCAGACCAACTTGCTGGCGCTTAACGCGACCATCGAGGCCGCGCGCGCCGGTGAAGCCGGACGCGGCTTCGCCGTGGTTGCCTCCGAGGTCAAGGCGCTGGCAACCCAGACCTCGCGGGCAACCGACGAAATCTCGGCGCAGGTCGGCGCGATCCAGGACGCCACCCGGTCATCGGTCGGCTCGATCCTCGGCATTACCTCAACGATCGGACGGGTCAGCGAGATCGCCAGCGCGATCGCCGCCGCGGTCGAGCAGCAGGGCGCAGCTACCTTGGAGATCGCCCGCAATGTCGCCGAGGCCGCGCGCGGCACCAGCGAGGTCTCCGAGAACATTGTGGGCGTCGATCAAGCCGCTCGCGAAACTGGCATCGCCGCCACCCGCGTCGTGGAGTCGGCGGCCGATCTCGCGCGCAACGGCGACGACCTGAAGACCCAGGTCGATACATTTTTGCGGGAAGTACGGGCGGCGTAACGAAGCAGCGCCCTATCCCAGCGCGCGCAGTTCCCGGCGCAACACTTTTCCCGTCGCCGTCATTGGCAGGGTTTCGGCGAACTGCACGTGGCGGGGATATTCATGCGCGGCGAGCTGAACCTTGACGAAATCCTGGATTTCGCGGGCCAGCGCGTCATCGGGCGAAAAACCCGGGCGCAGCACGATCCACGCCTTGATCGCCTCGGTGCGGATCGGATCAGGGATGCCGACCACCGCGGCATTGGCGACCGCGGGATGTTTCAGCAGCGTATGCTCGATTTCCGACGGGCCGATACGATAGCCGGCTGACGTGATCACATCATCCTCGCGGCTGACATACCAGAAGTAGCCATCCTCATCCTGCACGCCGAGATCGCCGGTGAGCAGGAAATCGCCGGCGAATTTCTTCACGGTGCCTTGCGGATTTCTCCAGTACTCCAGCATGGTGCAGGGATTGGGCTGGCGCACGCCGACGATACCGCGCTCGCCGCGCGGCAGTTCTGCGCCCTGCTCGTCGACGATGCGGACGTCGAACCCCGGCGTCGGCCGGCCCATCGAGCCCGGCCGGATCGCAAACAGCGCCGAATTGTTGCCGATCACCAGGTTGCATTCGGTCTGGCCATAGATCTCGTGGGCGTCGATGCCGAAGGTCGAGCGCACCCAACCGAGCAGTTCCGCGCCGAGTGACTCGCCGCCGGTCAGCATGCTGCGCAGCTTCACCCCGGGATGTTTGACGTCGGCCTGGCGCATCAGTTTCAGCGCGGTCGGCGGCAGGAACACGTTGCGCACATGGTGGTCCGCCATCAGCTGCATCGCCGCGGCCGGATCGAACTTTTTCGCACGGTGCCCGACCACGGGCACGCCAAAATACCAGGCCGGAAACAGCGCGTCGAACAACCCGCCGATCCACGCCCAATCGGCCGGCGTCCAGTAGATATCGTCCGGTTTCGGGAAGAAGCCGTGCACCATCTCGACATTGGGCAGATGGCCGAGCAGCACCCGGTGCGCATGCAGCGCGCCCTTGGGATTTCCCGTCGTACCGGAAGTGTAGATGATGATGGCGGGATCGTCGCAGGAGGTGTCGACGGTGCAGAAGTCTTCCGAGGCGGCGTTGATCGCCGTCCAGAACGATTGCGTGCCAGCCGGTGGGGTGCCGGCGATGACATAGACCTGCGCGAGGTCAGGTAGCCGGTCGCGGATCTTTCGCAGCTTCTCCCAGCCCGAGGCGTCGGTGACCACCGCACGGGCGCCGGAATTTTCGAGCCGGAATTGCAGCGCGTCCTGGCCGAACAGAGTGAACAGCGGCACCGAGACCAGGCCCGAGCGGAACGCGGCGAGATGCACCACCGGCAATTCCACCGATTGCGACAGGAACACCGCAACCCGGTCGCCGCGCAAGAGGCCGTCGGCCGCGAGCACATTCGCGAAACGGCGCGAGAAGGACTGCATCTGGTCGAAGGAGAAGCGGGAGGTGGCGCCATCCTCGTCGACATAGATCAGCGCCAGGCGCCCAGAGCCGTCGGCATGGCGGTCGCAGGCTGACGTCGCGATGTTGAAGCGCGCCGGCACCTGCCAGCGGAAATCGCGGTAGAGGCTGTCGTAATCGGCGGTTTCGGTCAGCATGGCAGCTCCCTGCGGCCTTCACCTCTTTCTTGGAATGCGGAGAGGTTGCAGGCCAGCGTGCCCTTCTTAGACGATGCCGGCAGCCCGCCAAAGTCCCTTGAATTTCCGGCGCCTTCATGGTCTCAAACAGGGATTGCCGCCCGGCCCCGCGCCCCGCTGACCTCGAATTCGACAGAAATCCACCATGGCCCGCAGGTTTTCCGCCGCCTACCAGTCGGAGCCGGTGTCCAGCCTGGCGCTGTGGGCGCGGCGGCTGGCGGTGTTCGCCGCTATCGCAGCCCTCGTCTCGATCTTCATCGTGCGGTTCGGCTTTCTCGACGTCAAACCGGCGCTGATGACGTTTTTTGGCGCGCTTGGTTTTGCCGGGCTTTCGATCCTGGTGGCTTTGTGCGGCTTCATTGCGATCTGGCGCAACGGTTCGCGCGGCATGAGCCTGATCCTGCTGGCACTGATGCTGGACATCGTGATCCTCGCCTACCCGGGCTATCTCGGGCTGCGGTCCCGCAAGCTGCCTGCGATCCATGACATCACCACCGACCCGATCGACCCGCCACGCTTCGAGGCGCTGGCCCGGCTGCGCAATGGCGACGGCGCTAACTCCGCTGTCTATGCCGGACTGTATTCCGCCGAACTGCAGCGCGCCGCCTATCCCGACATCGAGCCGGTCGATTTGGACGTGCCAGTGCAGCGCGCCTATGATCTGACCCATGCCATCGTCACCAAGCGGAAGTGGCTGATCATCGACGAGCGCCCGCCGCAGCCGCCGCGCCTGGTCGGCCGCATCGAGGCGGTGGCGCGAACGCCGATCATGGGATTTCGCGAGGACGTCACGATCCGGGTGACGGCGGACGGCGAAGGCTCACGCGTCGATATCCGATCGTCGTCGCGCTATTTCGAGGGCGACCTCGGCAGCAATGCCGCGCGTATCGCCAAGCTGATCGCGGATATCAACACGGCCGCCGACAGCACACCGGCGCAGAAGAAAACGCCGACGCCGGCGAAGGCGTTGCCGAAGGCTGTGAAAAAGTAAGGCGCGCGTCCCCTCAGCCGTCATTGCGAGGAGCCCTTGCGATGAAGCAATCCAGAAGCAAAGACTGGATTGCCGCGTCGCTTCGCTCCTCGCAATGACGAAGATAGGTCGGAGTATTTAATTAGCCAGCCTGTAGCTGCCCGAAATCACCGGATCGCCGGAGGTTGCCACCACGCCGCGCGCGACGAGATCTTCCAGATGCGCCAGCACCGAATAGCCGGCGGCACCGGTGAGGCGCGGGTCGATGCCGATATAGATCGCGCGCACCAGGGTCGGGATGTCGGCTTCGCCCTTGGCGAGGCGATGCAGGATCGACTGCTCGCGGGCCTGCCGATGCCGGATCAGAAAGCGCACGAATTTTGGCGCGTCGGGAATTTCCGGACCGTGACCGGAGAAGTAAAGATCCTCGGGGCGCGCCGCTAGCCGATGCAGGCTCGCCATGTAGTCGATCATCGAGCCGTCGGGCGGCGCCACGATCGAGGTTGACCAGCCCATCACGTGATCGGCGACGAACAGATATTTCCTCTCCACCCAGGAAAACGCCATGTGGTTGGCGGTGTGGCCAGGAGTCGCCACCGCCCGCAGCGCCCAGCCATCGCCCTCGATCACCTCGCCGTCGGCGACCCGCACGTCCGGCATGAAATCGCGGTCGGCGCCGGATTCCGGCGAATGCTGCTCGCTCTCGAAGCGTGGCCGCGAGGCGCGGTGCGGGCCTTCGGCATAGACGGTGGCACCGGTGGCCGCCTTGATCGCCGCGGTGTTCGGCGAATGGTCGTTATGGGTGTGGGTGACGATGATGTGGGTGACGGTCTCGCCCTTGACCGCATCGAGCAGCGCCTGCGCATGCGCCGCGTTGAGCGGGCCGGGATCGATGATCGCGACGCGGCCTTCGCCGACAATGTAGCTGTTCGTCCCGGTGAAGGTGAAGGGCGACGGGTTGTTGCACAGGATGCGGCGCACGCCCGGCCGGACATGGTCGACGACGCCCGGCTGCAGCGGATAGTCGCGGTTGAACGGGACGTCGTCATTGTCGCTCATGCTTGATCAGTTCCGCGTCACTCGCCATTCCGGGGCGCGAGCGCCGTCAGGCGATCGCAAATCCGGAATCCCGATATGGGAGTATCCGATGGCGCCAGGCCATTGCGGGATTCCGGGTTCGGTCGCGGCTCGCGCCGCTCCCGCCCCGGAATGACGTTTGTTACCCGAACGCCTGAATGCCGGTGATGGCGCGGCCGAGGATCAGCGCATGGACGTCGTGCGTGCCCTCGTAAGTGTTGACCGTCTCGAGGTTCTGGGCGTGGCGCATCACATGGTATTCGATCTGAATGCCATTACCGCCGTGCATGTCGCGGGCCATGCGGGCGATATCCAGCGCCTTACCGCAATTATTGCGCTTCATCACCGAGATCATGTCGGGATGAAAATTGCCTTCATCCATCAGCCGGCCAACGCGCAAGCTGCCCTGCAGGCCGAGCGTGATCTCGGTCAGCATGTCCGCGAGCTTCTTTTGTACCAGCTGGGTGGCGGCGAGCGGACGGTTGAACTGCTTGCGGTCCAGCGTGTACTGCCGCGCGCGCGCCATGCAGTCCTCGGCGGCGCCGAGCACGCCCCAGGAGATGCCGTAACGGGCGCGGTTGAGGCAGCCGAACGGGCCCTTCAGGCCGGAGACATTGGGCAACAGCGCCTCTTCGCCAACCACCACGCCGTCCATCACGATCTCGCCGGTGATCGAGGCGCGCAAGCTCAGCTTGCCGCCGATCTTTGGCGCCGACAGGCCCTTCATACCCTTCTCGAGGATGAAGCCGCGGATCTGGTTGTCATGCGCGGCGGACTTCGCCCACACCACGAACACGTCGGCGATCGGCGCGTTGGAGATCCACATTTTCGAGCCGGTGAGACGGTAGCCGTCGGCCACCTTCTCGGCGCGGGTCTTCATGCCACTGGGATCGGAACCGGCATCGGGCTCGGTGAGGCCAAAGCAGCCGACCCATTCGCCAGTGGCAAGCTTGGGCAGATACTTCTTGCGCTGATTGTCGTCGCCATAGGCGTAGATCGGATACATCACCAATGACGACTGCACCGAGTTCATCGAGCGATAGCCGGAATCGACACGCTCGATCTCGCGCGCCACCAGGCCGTAGGCGACATAGCTGGCATTGGCGCAGCCATAGTCCTCGGGCAGCGTCACGCCGATCAGGCCGAGCTCGCCCATCTCGTTGAAGATTTCGCGGTCGGTATGTTCGTTAAGATACGCATCGGTGACACGCGGCAGCAGCTTGTCCTGGGCGTAAGCGCGCGCGGTGTCGCGGATCATGCGCTCGTCTTCGGTGAGCTGGTCGTCGAGCAGGAACGCGTCGTCCCACTGGAAATTCGCAGCGGCGGCCGGCTTGTCCTTTGCCTTGGTGGCAACGCTCATCAAAATATCCTTTTCAGATCAAATCGCGGGCGCTCTGACGCCGGCGGGCACATTATGACTTTGGCGGATCGCCATCAAGCTGTTCATTGCAGGCGATCTCGATGCCGAAACCGGAAAGCCCCTTGTAGTCATGCGTCGATGACGTCAGATGGCGGATCGAGGTGACGCCGAGATCGCGCAGGATCTGCGCGCCGACGCCGATTTCGCGCCATTGCCGGTTGCGGTCGGCTTCCGCCGATTTCGGAACGTCGAGCGGTTCCACGGGAACACCCGCGGCACCATCGCGCAGATAAACGAGCACACCGCTACCGGCCTTTTCGAAGTGCCGCAGAACGCTCTGCATATTCTTCGGGCCGAAGAAAATGTCCTTGACGATGTTCGGCTTATGGAACCGGGTCAGCACATTCTTGCCGTCCCCAACCGTGCCGTAGACGAAAGCGGCATGGTGGATCGGATCGAACGGCGAGCGATAGGAATAGCCCTGCAGCGGACCGATCGGGCTTTCGGTGATGAAGCTGGAGACGCGCTCGATCAGTTTCTCGCGCGCCTGGCGATAGGCGATCATGTCGGCGATGGTGACGTGCTTGAGCTTGTGCCTGGCCGCGAAATCGACGACCTGCTGCCCCTTCATCACGGTGCCATCGTCGTTCATCAATTCGCTGATGACGCCGACTGGCGCGAGATTGGCGAGCTTGCACAGGTCGACCGCGGCCTCGGTATGGCCGGAGCGCATCAGCACGCCGCCCTCCCGGGCGATCAGCGGGAAGATGTGACCCGGACGCGAAAAGTCGCTGGCGCCGGCATTGGGATTGGCCAGCGCGCGGCAGCACGAGGCGCGCTCGTCGGCGGAGATGCCGGTGCCATTGTCGGGCTTGTAGTCGATCGATACGGTGAAGGCCGTGGTATGGTTGGAATCATTGTTCGTCACCATCGGATCGAGCCGGAAACGGCGTGCGTCGTCGATCGTGATCGGCGCGCAGACGATGCCGGAAGTGTGGCGGATGATGAAGGCCATCTTCTCGGCGGTACAGAACGACGCCGCGACGATCAGGTCGCCCTCGCCCTCGCGGTCGTCATCATCGGTAACCACAACCATCTCGCCAAGGGCAAAGGCTTGCAGGACTTCGGGAATCGGGTCGGCCATGGCGCGCACTCTGTGAACGGGTATGGTCCATATGGCGCAGAGCGGGTGGGGACGCAACCCGCGGTTCCGGATGGGGCCATGCGGGATCGCTGTGCGGAATATGGATGCAGCTCAGGCCCTTTTTCCCTCGCCCACCGGCGAAGCGAAGCTTTGCTGGACGGGCAAGGGGAAGCAGGAAGAACCCTAAGGCAGCACTTCCCTCCGCTCCGCGAGCTGGGCGTCCAGTTCGGCGCGCTTGGCGGGCAGCAGGCCCTGATCGGCGGCGTCGATCACCTCATACAGCGCATGGGCGTCGCTGAGCCTCGTCACCGTGACGTAATCGGCGCCAGCGGCATAAATGTCCGGGACGTCGCTCAGCAGGTCGGCACAGGCAATGATCCGAGCGGTCGGATTGATGGAGCGGACATGGCGAACCAGCCGCTCATTGGTGGCCCCCTTCAGCAGCGAATCCGGCACGCTGAGGATGATGATCTCGGCATGGCCGACGCCGGCATGCACCAGCGTGTCGACATGGCTGATGTCGCCATAGATCACGTGCTGGCCGCGCTCGACCAACGTGCGGAACACCTGGGGGTTGAAGTCGACCACGCTGATCTGCTCGAGCAGCGACTCGTTCTGGCGCTGGATTTCGCTGAGCAGCGCCGACGCCGCGCGGTAAAAGCCGAGAATGACGATGCGGCGGGCGCCGTGGTCACCCGCTTGTCCGGCCTCACCGCCCGCCCCCTGGCCATGGTCGAGATCGCGCAGCCCGATCCGCTTCAGCGGACCTATCAGCCACCGGGTGATCTGGTCGCTGCGCAGCATCGCAAAGGTCGAGAGTACCGCCAGGATCACGAAGGCAAACGAGGTGGCGCTGGAGGTCCGGGTGGTGATGTGGCCAGCCGCGATGCCGGTCTGCAGCACCACTAGCGAAAACTCGCTGATCTGGGCCAGGTTGAGCGCCGGCAGCAGGCTGGCGCGCAGCCCCTGCTTCATCAGATACAGCGGTATGAAGGTGGTGAGGATACGGCTGGCAACGGTGAACAGGGCGATGATCAGCGCCAGCCCGATCACCGACAAATTGGGAACCGGAATCGTCATGCCGACGGCGACGAAAAACAGCGTGATGAAGAAATCGCGCAACGTTGTCACCTTCGCGGTGACATCGAGCGCATAGGGGAAGGTGGACAGCGATACGCCGGCGACCAGCGAGCCCATCTCGCGCGACAGATGCAGCCGCTCGGCGATCTCGCCGATCAAAAAGCACCACGCCAGCGCGCCCAGCAGCACCAATTCCGGCCGCCGCGCGATCTGGTGAAACAGATGCGGCAGAATGTAGCGGCTCAGCATCAGCGCGGTCGCCACCAGCGCGCCGACCCGGGCGATCGACAGCAGGATGACGGTGAGCTGCAGGTCGGCAAGGCTGGGCTGCACCGCCAAAAACAGGATCGCAAAAATATCCTGCAGCACCAGGATGCCGAGCGTGATGCGGCCGGGCAGCGTGTCGAGCTCGCGCTTCTCGTACAACACCTTGACGATCACCACCGTGGAGGACAGCGCGCAGGCGATGCACAGATACAGCGCGTCGAACTTGCCATTGGCCAGCGGCAGGCCGATCGCCATGAAGAACAGCGCGCCCAGCACACAGCCACCGATCAGCTGCCCGCCGGCGGCGAACAGAATGACGCGGCCGGCGCGCACGATCTTCTTGAGGTCGATCTCGAGCCCGATCATGAACAGCATGAAGATCAGGCCAAGCTCGGAGATCGTGCTGATCGATTCCTCGGACTTGACCCAGCCGGCGCCGTACGGCCCGATAAAGAAGCCGGCGACGAGATAGGCAAGGATCAGCGGTTGCTTGAAGAAATGCGCCAGCAGCCCGATGCCCCACGCAAACAGAATACACAGCGTGATATCGCGAATGAGATCGTGCATGCTTTGCCAGTGTCCGGTTCGGGCGGCACTGTAAGGGCGCGGCCAGCCCGGACAAAGCGGAAATTACTGGCGTGGCGCGGACGGCGCCTGCTGGAAGCCGCCAGCTCACCGTCATTGCGAGGAGCCCTTGCGAAGCGGCAATCCACAAGACTCTAGGCACGGAAGAACAGGATTGCTTCGTCGCAACGGCTCCTCGCAATGACGGGATAAAGAGATCCCTTGCCACTACCGCTATGGCAGATTCACGATCTCCACCCAGTTCGGGTTCTTGCCGGTCGGGTACTGCCCCAGCGCGGTCAGCTTGCCGCTCGCTCTGTCGATCGCGTAGCTGGTCAGGCTGTTGGAGAGCTGCCCAACCGCCAGCAGATAGCGGCCGGACGGGTCGATCGCAAAACCGCGCGGCTGCTTTTCGGTCGGGTAAGAGTCGATCGGCGCTAGCGCGCCGGTCGTGGCATCGACGGCGAACGCCGCCAGCGTACTCGACGTCCGCTCCGAGGCGTAGAGGAACTTGCCATCCGGCGTGAGGTGGATGTCCGCCGCCCACGGCTTGCCATCAAAGCCTTTCGGCAAGGCGGAGGCGATCTGGGTTTCCTTCTTCAGCGTGCCGGTGGCTGCATTCCACGGGAACACGTAGATCGCGGCATCGAGCTCGTTCAGCAGATAGACAAACCGGCGATCCGGCGAAAACAGTAGATGGCGCGGACCGCCTTTGGCCTTGACGCTGACGGTCGGCGGATCGTTCGGCGACAGCGTGCCCTTCGCGGCATCGAATTTCTGCTGATAGATGACGTCGCCGCCGAGGCTGGTGTGCAGCACGTAGCGATTGGTGGGATCGAAGATGATGCAATGCGCGTTGGGCTCGGTGGCGATGACCTGCAGCGCCGACGCGAGCACGCCATTCGGCCCGATCGGATGTATCGCGACCTTGTTGCCGCCATACGACGCCCCCAGCAGGAAGCGGCCGGTGCGATCGATCGACAGATAGGCCATCGAATCCGTCAGCGGGCCCGCGCCAATGAACGTCAGCCTTCCGGACTTCGCGTCGATGCCGAAGGCAACCGCCGAATAGGGCTCATTTCGCAGCCCGGCATAGAGCCGGTCCTTTTCCGGGCTGATCACGAGCGGCAGCGATCCGCCGGGCTTGGCCGGTCCCGGCACCGCCACGGTCTCCGACGCAATCATCGCGCCGTCCGGTTTCAGTTCGAGGACAGTGATATCCTGGCTGTCGGCATTGCCGACATAGACGAAGCTGGCGGCATGGGCCGACGACATGAGCACTCCCATTGCTACAATGATGCCGGCCTGGACCGCAGCCGCGCCAAATCGGCCGGCACGAATGATCAGCGAAAGACGCATCGCGGAACGCGAGGAAGCGGGCATCAACATCTCCCTAGGCTTTGCTTTTAGGAAGATGATGGTCGGTCAATTCGGGTTGCGCAAGCGGCACGAGCCCCCCAACCAGCCTGACGGCCGGCCACCCTCCCCACCGCGAAGACGCAGGGGGAGGGGAAAAGCCTAGTCCCAGTCGGGCGCGAAGGCCGCCGGATTGACCAGACGCTGGTCTTTCGGCAGCGCGGCGATCGCGGCCCGGTCCTCATCGTCGAGCGGCACTTTCAATGCGTCGAGATTGGCCTGCTGGCTCTCGGCACGCGACGCCTTCGGAATCGCCGCGACGCCATCCTGGTCGAGCAGCCATTTCAGCGCCACCTGCGCCGCGCTGGCGTGGTGCTTGGCGCCGATCTTCCGCAATACGGCGTTGTCGACCACCTTGCCCTGCGCCAGCGGGCAATAGGCGACCAGCGGGATCGAATGGCTGCGCAGATAGTCCAGCACCTTCGACTGGTCGAGCAGCACATGATACTCGACCTGATTGCAGGCGATCGGCGCGCCGATCTCTTCCACCACCTGCCTCAGCAGCGGCACGGTGAAATTGGCGACGCCGATGGCGCGGGTGCGGCCCTGCTCCTTCAGTTTTACCAGCGTCTCGAACATCGCGGGCAGGTTCATGCCCTTCGACGGCCAGTGCACCAGATAGAGATCGACATAATCGAGCCTGAGCTTCTTCAGGCTGGCATCGAAGGCGCGCCGGATCGCATCCGGCGCCAGGTTCTCGTGCCAGACTTTTGTCGTGAGGTGGATATCGTCGCGCTTGACGCCCGAGGCAGCAATACTGGCGCCGACGCCGTCCTCATTGCCATACATCTCGGCGGTGTCGATGTGGCGATAGCCGAGGCCCAGCGCGCTCTCCACCGCCGCGCGGCAGGCATCACCCTGCAGGCGAAAGGTACCGAGGCCGAGTTTGGGCATGTCGATGCCCTGGGTGTGCAGATGGTCCATAATGATCTCCGGATAATGTCTCGACGAGGGGGACGGCGCGGCGGCCGTTTGATACGCTGCGCAGGCCAAAAGCAACATTCAATTCGGCGGGAGGTTCATCGGACCATGGAAAAAGCGTTACGCGGCTGGCTCGAAGCCCACGGCCTGCTCGCCATCAGCGCCACGGTGCTCGGCATCATCGTCGCCCTGGCCATGATTCTTGTCGTCGGCGGTTTTTGGCTCGCCAGGCCATAGCAGGCATGGCCTGGACGGACTGCTCTATGTGGCCTTGGGCCTAGTCATCGCCGCCGTTTCGGGCAACATTGAGCACCTTGCCGCCGCCGGATCCCCTGATGCGCTATTCGCTGACCTCCCTCATCACACAGACACTGTCCGGCCACCGCGGCTGGGCGCCGCAATGGCGCGATGCCGCGCCAAAAGCCGAATATGACATCGTGATCGTCGGCGGCGGCGGCCATGGCCTGGCGACGGCCTATTACCTCGCCAGGGAATATGGCCTGAAGAATATCGCGGTGCTGGAAAAGAGCTGGATCGGGTCAGGCAATATCGGCCGCAACACCACCATCATCCGCTCCAACTATCTGCTGTCGCCGAACATCTCGCTGTACGAATTGTCGCTGAAATTGTGGGAGGGGCTCGAGCAGGATATTAACTACAACGCCATGGTCAGCCAGCGCGGCGTGCTCAATTTGTTCCATTCCGACGGCCAGCGCGACGCCTATGCAAGGCGCGGCAACATGATGCGGCTGAACGGCGTCGATGCCGAACTGCTCGACCGCGACGGCGTCCGCCAGCTCTATCCATTCCTGAATTTCGACGCCGCCCGGTTCCCGATCCAGGGCGGGCTACTGCAGAAGCGCGGCGGCACCGTGCGCCATGACGCCGTCGCCTGGGGGTTTGCGCGCGCAGCCTCCAGCCGCGGCGTCGACGTGATCCAGAACTGCGAGGTGACCGGCATTGATATCGTCGATGGTAGCGTCAGCGGCGTGACGACGACGCGCGGAAAAATCCGAGCGAAGAAAATCGGCCTCGCCGTTGCCGGGTCCAGTTCGCGGGTCGCCGAGATGGCCGGGCTGCGGCTGCCGATCGAGAGCCATGTGCTGCAGGCCTTCGTGTCCGAGGGGCTGAAGCCGGTGATCCCCGGGGTCATCACCTTCGGCGCCGGGCACTTCTATATCAGCCAGTCCGACAAGGGCGGGCTGGTGTTCGGTGGCGATATCGACGGCTACAACTCCTACGCCCAGCGCGGTAACCTGCCAGTGGCCGAGGATGTCTGCGAGGGCGGCATGGCCTTGATGCCGTCGATCGGCCGGGCGCGGATGCTGCGCAGCTGGGGCGGCCTGGTCGACATGTCGATGGACGGCTCGCCGATCATCGACCGCACCCCGGTCGACGGGCTCTATCTCAATGCTGGCTGGTGCTATGGCGGCTTCAAGGCGACGCCGGGCTCCGGGCTGGTGTTCGCACATCTGCTGGCGACGGATGCGCTGCATCCCGCCGCCGCCGGGCTGCGCTTCGACCGTTTTCGGATCGGCGCCATTCTCGACGAAAAGGGCCAGGGCGCCCAACCCAATTTGCATTGAGCTGATATGCGCATCCCCTGCCCTTTCTGCGGTCTCCGCGACATCACCGAATTCGCCTATCAGGGCGACGCCACGCTGACGCGTCCGGCGCCCGGCGTCGACGGCATGTACGACTATGTCTATCTGCGCGATAACAAGGCCGGCGAGCACAGCGAGCACTGGTACCATTCCGCCGGCTGCCATGCCTGGCTCACCGTGACGCGCAACACGACTACCCACGAAATTCTGGCCGCGGAACTCGCGCATGGCGAGGCGACGTCATGAGCCGCCTTGCCGCCGGCGGGCTGATCGACCGCACACGGAAACAATCGTTCCGCTTCGACGGCAAGGACTACAGCGGCCATGCCGGCGACACGCTGGCCTCGGCGCTGCTCGCCAACGAGGTCATGCTGGTCGGCCGCTCATTCAAATATCATCGCCCGCGCGGCATTTTCTCGGCCGGCCCAGAAGAGCCGAATGCGCTGGTCACGCTGCGCGCCGGCGCGCGCGCCGAACCCAACACCAAGTCCACAACTGTCGAGTTGTTCGACGGGCTGGAAGCCAGCAGCCAGAATTGCTGGCCGTCGCCGAATTTCGACCTGCGCGCCGTGCATCAACTGGCCGGGCCGCTGCTCAATGCCGGCTTCTACTACAAGACATTCATGTGGCCGGCGTCGTTCTGGGAAAAGTACTACGAGCCGGCAATCCGGGCCTCCGCCGGGCTGGGCGCGCTGAGCGGACAGGACGATCCCGACTGTTACGAGAAGTCGCACGCGTTCTGCGACCTGCTGGTGATCGGCGCCGGCCCCGCGGGCCTGGCCAGTGCGCTCGCCGCCGGCCGTGCCGGTGCGCGGGTGATTCTGGCGGAAGAGGATTTTGTACTCGGCGGACGGTTGCTGAGCGAGACGGCGCACATCGACGACGTCACGGCAGCCTCGTGGGCCGCGCTGGCAGAGGCCGAACTGGGCTCGATGCCCAATCTGCGTATCCTGAAACGCACGGCGGTATTCGGCGCCTATGACGGCGAATATGGCGCCATCGAGCGGGTATCGGATCATCTGCCCGTGCCGGCGGAATTCACGCCGCGGCAGCGGTTGTGGAAGATCGTCGCCCGCCAATGCGTGCTCGCCGCGGGTGCGACGGAACGACCGCTGGTGTTTCCCGGCAATGACCGGCCCGGCATTCTGCTCGCCTCGGCGCTGCGGACCTATGCCAACCGTTTTGGCGTCGCCGCCGGACGGCGCGTGGCGATCTTCACGACGTCGGATGACGGCTGGCGCAGCGCCTTCGACCTGCGACAGGCCGGCATCGAGATCGCCGCCGTGATCGATGCGCGCGGCGACGTCTCGTCCGGGGTGCGAAACCTCGCCGGCGACGCCCCGCAATTCTGTGGCGCGCATGTCACCGACACATCCGGCTATCGCCGGCTGAACACGATCAGCATCATCGATAGCAGCGGCAGAACGCGGAGCATCCATGCCGACACACTCGGCGTCAGCGGCGGTTGGACGCCGAACATCGGCATCGCCACCCACCTCGGCAGCAAGGGCAATTGGTCTCAAGCAGCCTCGGCGTTTCTTTGTGACACCACGCCAACAGGCCTGCAGATCGCGGGCGCCGCGTCGGCACGCTGGACGCTGGGCGAAGCGCTGCGCGACGGCGCACGTGCCGGAGCTGAAGCCGCGACGCGCGCGGGATTTGAGCCACAGCCGCCGAAACAGATCGCCGCCAGCGATGAGGCCTACGGCGTCACGCCGACCTGGCTGTTCGCAGGATCGCGCGCCAAGGCCTTTGTCGACCTGCAGAACGACGTCACCGCCGCCGACGTCGCGCTGGCCGCGCAGGAAGGGTTTCGCTCGGTCGAGCAGCTGAAGCGCTACACCACGCTCGGCATGGCCACCGACCAGGGCAAGACCTCGAGCGTCAACGGCCTCGCCATTCTGGCCGGCGCGATTCAGAAGACCATCGCAGAGACCGGCACCACCCGCGTGCGGCCGCCGCACGTGCCGGTAGCGATCGGCGCCTTTGCCGGGCTGCACCGCGGAACACATTTCAAGCCGACCCGGCAGACGGCGAGCCATGTCTATGCCGCCGGCGCCGGCGCCAATTTCGTCGAAGCGGGTCCGTGGATGCGGGCGCAATGGTTCAATGCGCCGGGCGAGAGCGACTGGCTGACCAGCGTGACCCGCGAGGTCAAGGCGGTGCGCTCCAGCGTCGGCATCTGCGACGTCTCGACCCTGGGCAAGATCGCGCTTCTGGGCTCCGATGTCGGCGCGTTTCTCGATCGAATCTACATCAACACCTTCTCGACGCTGGCGGTCGGCAAGACGCGCTACGGCGTGATGCTGCGCGAGGATGGCTTTGTGCTGGATGACGGCACCGTGGCGCGGCTGTCGCCGCTTCACTACGTCATGACCACCACCACGGTGAACGCCGGCCGGGTGATGCAGCATCTGGAATATGGCCATCAGGTGCTGTGGCCGGAGCTCGACGTGCAGATGGTCTCGGTGACCGAGCAATGGGCGCAATATGCCGTCGCCGGTCCGCGCGCGCGTGAATTGCTGCGGGCCCTACTCGGCGACGCCATCGAACTTTCCAACGAGGCGTTTCCCTATATGGGCTGCGCGACATTTAAATGGTTTGGCGAGATTCCGCTGCGGCTGTTCCGCGTCTCGTTCTCCGGCGAATTGGCCTTTGAGATCGCCGCGCCCGCGGGCTATGGCGAGGCGCTGCTGCGCGCGCTGATGGCCGCCGGCGAGGCCTTTGGCGCGACGCTGTACGGCACCGAGGCGCTCAGCGTGATGCGGATCGAGAAGGGCCATGTCGCCGGCTCCGAGCTCAACGGCCAGACCGTGGCGCGCGACCTCGGCCTCGGCGGGATGATGTCACAAAAAAAGGACTATATCGGCCGCGCGATGGCGGCGCGCGAGGCGCTGGTCGATCCGGCGCGCCCGACGCTGGTCGGACTGCGACCGGTGGATCGCGGCCAGCGCCTGCGCAATGGCGCGCTGCTGTTTGCACGCGACGTCACGCCGTCGCCCGACAACCATGCCGGCCACGTCACCTCGACGGCGTTCAGTCCGTCGGCGGGATACTGGATCGGGCTTGGCCTGCTGGCACGCGGGCCGGAGCGGATCGGCGAAATCATCCGCGGCTGGGATCCGATCCGCGGCGCCGATCTGGAGCTCGAAGTGGTGTCGCCAGTGTTCGTCGATTCGGAAGGGGTGCGGCTGCGTGCTTGATCTAAATCACCTCTCCGCCTTCGCGGCTCTCCGCCCGGTCGGCCGCGGCCGTGGCGTGGTCGCGCGCGAACGCAGCGGCCTCGCCATCGCCACCGTGATGGCCCGCAAGGGCCAGACCGCGGCGCTGATGGCCGCTGTAAAAGCGCAGTTCGACATCACCCTGCCATCGGGGCCGCATGGCTCCGGCCATGATTTGCTGTCATTCCTCGGCACCGGGCCAGGCCGCTGGCTGGTCACCCATGATGCGCGCACGCCGCGCTTCATCGACGACCTGTCGATACAGCTCGACGGGCTGGCGTCGGTGGTCGACCAGTCCGACAGCTATGGGGTGCTGCGGCTGTCCGGCCCGGCGTTGCTGGAAGTACTGGCCAAGGGCGTCGCAATCGATCTCGCCGCACCTTCGTTTCCGGCCGGTAGCGTCGCGGTGACTCAGATCGCGCATATCGGCGTGACGCTGTGGAAGGTGGACGAGGTGCCGACCATTCACATCGCGGTGGCGCGCAGCTACGCCGGCAGCTTCCTGCACTGGCTGGAAGCATCGGCAGCAGCGGTCGGGCTCGCGGTGGAGTGACTTGCCCGCCCGGTCTCGCAAGTGCTCCTCACAATGCCGGCTTCGTTCAATACCCGCGACTACGATCCACCGCATCCTTCGGCGGCAGCCCCGCCCGCAGCGCTTCGGCGGTCGCCAGAATGGTCTGGCCGGTGGCGACGAGGCTGACGTCGCTGGCGTCATGCGGTGTCAGCACGATCTTCGGGTGGACCCAGAACGGATGCTCTGGTGGCAGTGGCTCGACATGAAAGACGTCGAGCGCGGCGCCAGCGAGCTGGCCGCTGTCAAGCGCCTCGAGCAGATCCTGCTCGACCAGATGCGGGCCGCGGCCGACCTGGATCAGATAGCCACCGCGACGCAGCTTGCCGAACAATACACCGTTCAGAATGCCTTTCGTCTCCGCCGTCAGCGGCAGCAAATTGACCAGGATTTCAGTGCCGGCCAGCATCGCATCAAGGCCGTCAGCGCCATGAAAACCGGTGATACCGGCAGGTGTTGGTTTGGCGCTCCGGCTCCAGACATTGACCGGAAAACCGAGCATCGCCAGATCGGCTGCGACGCGGGCGCCGATCGCGCCATACCCCAAAATGCCGACAGGGACTTCCTGCATGGTGCGCTGACCGATCCGCTTCCAGACCCGCTCGCGCTGGTTGGCGAAATAGGTCGCAAAATGGCGCTGGTGCCAGATCGCATGAAAGATCACGAAGCCCGCCATCATCTGCGCCTGCGCCGGCTCGACGATGCGCACCACCCGAATGTCCTCGCGCAGGCTCGGACAGTTCAGGATGTTGTCGGCCCCGGCGCCGATCGAACAGGCCACTTCGAGATTGGGGTAGTGGTCAAACGCGTCGGCCGGCGGATGCCAGCCCACCGCCATCCGGATTTCGGCGGGATCACTGCCGTCGAGATGATCGACGAAACTGATGCGGCCCTCGAGGCGCTTGATTTCCGAGGCGAGATATTTGCGGAGGTCAAACCCTCCGCTGAGAAGAACGCACTTCATGGATTCAGGCGGCCCGCGGTGGCGCGCTCTGGCCGGGCACCGCCGCCAGCAGTTCGCGCGTATAGGGATGTTCGGGCGACGCGAACAGCTGCGCCGTCGGTTTCAGTTCGACGATGACGCCGCGCTGCATCACCGCGATGCGGTCGCAGATCTGGGCGGCGACGCGAAGGTCGTGGGTGATGAACAGCATTGACAGGCCAAGCCGCGCCTTGAGGTCTTCGAGCAGCCGCAGCACCTGCGCCTGCACCGAGACGTCGAGTGCCGACACCGCCTCGTCGGCGACAATGATTTCCGGATCGAGCGCGAGCGCCCGCGCAATGCCGATGCGCTGGCGCTGGCCGCCGGAGAATTCATGCGGATAGCGCTCCATCGCGCCGGCGTCGAGGCCGACGAGGCCAAGCAGCTCGCGCGCGCGCTGCATGGCCAGCTTCGGCTCGGTGCCATGCGCGATCGGGCCGTCGCTGATGATATGGCCAACCTTGCGCCGCGGGTTCAGCGAGGCGAACGGATCCTGAAAGATCATCTGGATGCGGTGGCGCTGCTCGCGCAGCGCCTTGCCCGTCAGCTTGGTCAGATCGGAATCGCCGATCCGAACAGTGCCGCGATCGGGTTTGATCAGCTGCATCACCAGCCGCGCCACCGAGGATTTTCCGGAGCCGGATTCACCGACCAGACCCAGCGTCTCTCCCTGCAAAATATCAAAGCTGACTTCATTGGCGGCACGCACCGAGCGATCCGGCTTGAACCAGCCGCCGGAGGTCACATAGGTCTTGTCGAGGCCGACGACCTCGACCGCCTTGGCCCGGCCATCCAGCGGCGCGCGCTGCGGCGGATGCATCGACGGCACCGCGGCGAGCAGCGCCTTGGTGTAGTCGTGCCGCGGCCGCGTCAGAACTTCTGCCGCCGTCCCCTCCTCCACCACCTTGCCGTGACGCAACACCACGACGCGGTCGGCGATATCGGCGACCACGCCAAAGTCATGGGTGATGAACATCACCGCCATGTTGCGGCGGCGCTGCAGGTCGCGGATCAGTTTCAGGATCTGCGCCTGCGTGGTGACGTCGAGCGCGGTGGTCGGCTCATCGGCCACCAGCACGGTCGGCTCCAGCGCCAGCGCCATCGCGATCATCGCGCGCTGACGCTGGCCGCCGGACAATTGGTGCGGATAGGCGCGCACGATGCGCTCGGGATCCGGCAGGCCGACCTCGCGCGCCAGGCTCAGCGCCTTGGCACGGCGCTCCTTCGGCGTCAGCAGATCATGCGCCTCGAACATCTCCATCATCTGCTCGCCGATCCGCATCAGCGGATTGAGTGCGGTCATCGGCTCCTGAAACACCATCGCGATCCGGCGGCCGCGGATATCGCGCCAGCCGTCCTCGTCGAGCTTCAGCAGGTCGCGGCCCTCGAACAGGATCGCCCCGGTTTCGGTCGAGACGGTGTCGGGCAGGAGGCCCATCAGCGCATGCGCGCACATCGACTTGCCGGAGCCGGATTCGCCGACCACGCAGACAATCTCGCCGGGGATCAGGTCGATCGAGATGCCATCGACCGCGTAGGGCCGCTCGGCCCCTTTCGGCAGCGCGATTTTCAGATTTTGGATGGAAATGGCAGGGTTCGCGGTCATCAGCGGCCATCCTTGGCGAGGCGCGGATTGAGAGCGTCGTTGAGACCTTCGCCGACCAGGTTCATGCCAAGCACCGAGATCAGGATCGCGACGCCGGGGAACACGGTGATCCACCACGCCTGCCGGATCACGGTGCGGCCGGCGCCGACCATGTAGCCCCACGACATCAGATTGGGATCGCCAAGGCCGAGGAACGACAGCGAGGATTCCAGCAGGATCGCATTGGCCACCATCAGCGAAGCCAGCACGATCACCGGCGACATCGCATTGGGAAGGATTTCGCGCCAGATGATCCAGGAGTTGCTCTGGCCGGTGACGATCGCGGCCTGGACATATTCGCGTGATCGCAGCGATAGCACCTCGCCGCGCACCAGCCGCGCTACCGGCGGCCAGCTGACGATCGCGATCGAGGTCACAATCGAATAGATCGACGGCTGCAGGATCGCGACCAGCACGATGGCCAGCGCGAAGCTGGGAATGGTCTGGAAGAATTCGGTGAAGCGCATCAAGGCGTCATCGATACGACCGCCGAAATAGCCGGCGATGGCGCCGAGCGGTACGCCCACGATCAGCGCCACCAGCGTCGACACCATGCCGACCAGCAACGATACCCGCGCACCATAGATCAGCCCGGCAAACACGTCGCGGCCAAGCGCGTCGGTGCCGAGCGTCACCGCGGGCGAGGCGAATGGCGGCAGGAACGGCCGCTGCACCATGCGCCAGGGCGAGGTCGGGAACAGGGTCGGGCCGAACACCGCGATGAAGATCGCAACCGTGACGATGACCAGGCCGATCATCCCACCCGGATGCCGCAGCATGGCCTTCCAGAAATTCTTCATGACGTGAACTCAATCCGCGGATCGACCAGCCGATAGACCAGATCGGTGATAAGATTGAAGATCAGCACTATCGCGGAGCAAACCACGAAGACGCCGAGCAGGAGGTTGTAGTCGCGCTGCAGCAGGGCTTCGTACAGCAGCCGGCCAATGCCGGGCCAGGCGAACACCGTCTCGGTCAGCACCGCGCCACCGATCAGCGTGCCGGAATGCACGCCGGCCAGAGTCACTACCGGCAGTAGCGCGTTGCGCAACACGTGGCGGCGCTGAATGACATTGTCGCGCAGCCCCTTGGCACGCGCGGTCTTGACGAAGTCGAGCCGCTTCACCTCGAGCATCGAAGCCCGTGTCATCCGGGCATAGGTCGCCATGAAGAACAGCCCGATGGTCATCGCCGGCATGATCAGATGCGCGCCGATGTCGAGCACGCGGTCGAACCCGGTGTAGTTGCCGCCAATGGTCTCGTAGCCGAAGCTCGGCAGCCAGCCCAGCACCACCGAGAACAGCAGGATCGCCATCAGCGCGACCCAGAAGATCGGCGTCGCGTAGAACAGCAACGCCATCACCGTGATCCCGGTATCCGCCCAGGTGCCGGCGAACCGCGCCGCCAGCGTGCCGAAGGTGATGCCCAGCAAAAGCGAGATCGCGAAGGCCGTCAGCGTCAGCAGCAAAGTCGCCGGCAGCCGCTCGGCGATCAGCGTCGATACCGGCATCTGCTGGCGGAACGAGAAGCCGAGATCGAGCGTAACAACGCCCTTGACGTAGGACAAAAGCTGTTCCGGCAGCGGCTTGTCGAGCGAGAATTTCTCGCGCAACTGCGCCACGAATACCGGATCGCTGGCGCCGGCTTCGCCGGCCATCACCACGGCGGGATCGCCCGGCGCGAGCCGGATCAGGAAAAAATTCATGACGATGATCGCCAGCAGGACGAACACGCCCTTCACCATCCTCTGGGCAATAAATGACAGCATCAGAGGTCCAATATTTTTGTCAGGATTTTAACGGGCCTCTACCCGTCATTGCGAGGAGCGAAGCGACGAAGCAATCCAGACTTGCCGAACTTGCGGCCCCTGGATTGCTTCGTCGCCAAGTGGCTCCACGCAATGACGGGGGAGAGATCCTCGCCCGTCATTGCAGGAAGCCACGCATATCGCCCTACTTGTCGATCCAGGCGTCACGGAAGCCGTCATTGACGCCGATGCCGGTGGTGATCAGGTTCTTGATCTTGCAGTTGGTAATGGTCGGGAACTGCAGCTCCAGCATCCACGCCACCGGAACGTCCTCGACCAGAATTTTCTGCGCCTTCTCGTACAACTCCTTGCGCTTGGAGTCCGGGGTTGCGACCGCACCTTCGGCGAACAGTTTGTC
>NZ_JANXTC010000152.1:0-10291 GCF_025356345.1 Tardiphaga sp. | reverse complement strand
GTCTCGCCGGAGCGATAGACGCCGCGCTCGGCATAGACAAAGGCGTCAGCGCCGGCCGGCACCGCGCGGCCGGTCACGCCGCGATCGCTGAGATCGAAGGCGTTGGATTTCAGGCTCAGAAAAGCGTAGTCGCCCTTGTCGCCGGTGACGGTGAGCAGCGCCGGCGACAACCCGCCCTCGCCGCGGGCGAGGCCTGCCTCGAACAGCACATGGCCGGAATCGTCGGTCTTCTTCGTGGCGAGTATCTCGTTGTTGCGCGCCAGCAGCCGGACGTCGACCTTGCCGGTCGGCTCGGTCGAAGCCAGCGAATTGACGAAGACGTGGATGCCGTCATTGCCGGAAAAGGCGGTGAGGCCCATGTCGGAGACGATGAACCACTGCGTCGCCAGCGTGCCGTCATCATCGCCATTGGCGGCCCCCGGTCCCTTGGCGGCGGCGCTCATCACATAGACGCCCGGCTTCAATTCGCCGATCGCCTGATCGACCGGGAAGGCGGTGGTGATCTCGGCGTTGAGCGTCGAGGCGGTGGCCAGCTCGCCGCTCCAGACCTTGATGCCGCGCTCGTCGCCGAGGCTGTCGAGCTGGTACTTGCTGAGCTGGGTCTGGAAGTCGCTCCCGATCACCGTGTTGATCAGGTTGCGGTCGCCGATCCGGAACACGCTGACATTCACCGCCTGGGTGTTGACCGAGACCACGGGAATGCCCTGCTGGCCGCTGCGCGGCAGCACATAGGCGCGGCCGGTGAAGCGCACGAAGGGTTTGCGGTCGCGGACGTAGATGTTGAACTCGGCCGATTTCGGCAGGCTCTCCTTCACCGTCGACGGCAGGCCGGCGCGCAGATTGATATTGTAACGCTCGCCATGTTTGAGGCCCTCGACGCAGAGCTGCTTCTCCTCCGACGTGACCGCGGGCTTGTCGCTGCCGGCCAGCGACACATACGGCGCGAAATCGACGCGCTTGGCGAGGTCCTCGGAGAACTGGAAACAGGCCCGCGGCGAGGCGGAATCCGAGTCCACGGTGTAATCCAGCAGCTTGAAGCCGTGGTCGTCGCGCAGCCGCTCATACTGGCCGCGGATGTCGGCGACCTCGCGCAGCTCCAGCGACAGCCGCAGCGTGTCCAGCGCCGGGCGCCACAGCTTGCGATCGGCCATCGCGCGGCCCAGCACGGCCAGCGCCTCGGCCTCCTCGCCGGCATTGCCGGCGCGCTGATAGGCGATGTAGGCGGCGGTGGAGGCGCGCTCCAGCAGGAAGGTGGTCTCGGTCGAGGTGGCCGGCCGGATCTGGACGATCGTCCGCGCCAGCCGCAGCCAGTTGCCGCTGTCGTCCGGCGCCGTCGCCACGATCTGGCCGAGCGTGGTCAGCCCGGCGCGGTAGTCGCCGCGGCGAAAGGCGGCGTCGGCATCGGTTCGCAACGTCGCCGCCGGCCTGGCAACGACGCCCGCCTCGGTCTTGATCTGCGCCTCCAGCTTGACCGCGGCATCCGCGAGCTCATCGCGTTTGAAGGCCTTGTCGGCCGCCTGGGCGGAGACCAGACCGAACGCCAGAGCGGCGCACAGGCTGACGGCGCGAACCAAACCGATCATCGAAAACTCCCTGCGGACGAGCGACGCTTCACGTCCAGACATGCGCAGCATGGTGATGGACTCATGACCGCCAGAACCAGACCAAGCCCTATCATGGCGGGGCTGCCGTCCCAAAGCAAAGCCGCGCTGGGGGTTGGTCGCGCCGGCGCGGCAACAGGTTCGCCGCGATCGTCAGATCCCCGACCGCCGCGCCGTGCGCGGGCGCCAACACATACGGTAACAAAACCGTCTTTGCCGAGCGCATTTTCAACCGATTTTCCGGCTTGATGGCGGCGTTGCCACCGTGTCGTCCGGAAGGAAGCCCGTGTATCGCCCAACCCTTCGCCTCGCCGGCCTCCTCGCGGCCGGGTGCTGCCTGCTCGGCAGCCTTCCCCCGGCCTCTGCCGCCCCGGTGCCGAAAGCGTCGTCCCGCGCGTTATCCGACGGGCCATCGGGCAGCGGGCCGGAAGCCTGGGATGCCGATGGCGACGGTGTGTTCACCTGCGCGGAATGGACAAGCTATCTGGAGCGCTGGTTCGCTGTCGCCGACCGCAACCGCGACGGGCGGCTCGATGCCAGCGAATTCGCCAGCATCCGCCGCCCCAATACCTTTTTCGCCGAGGCCGATTTCGGCTATTTCGACGAGAACCAGGACGGCCGCGTCACGCATCAGGAATTCGTCGACAAACCGAGCGAATTCATCCTCGAGCATGACCGAAACAGCGACTGCCGTGTCACCCCCGAGGAAATGAAACCCGGTGCCGCCGATAGTCCCAAGGCGCCCGGCGGGCGCGGCAAGACGCGGTGATCGTCGCACGATTGTCCAGGACGTCAACCTCGTCCAAACACACCCTTCAGGTGTTCTGTGAACTAATAAATTATTTGACGACCACCGTCAGCGGAATGTTCAGGCTAGAGTTTGATCGTAACGGATTGCACTGGAGCGTACTTGTCCCGGACGCGACGACGCGCAACGAGCGGCTTCGCAGAAACGGGACCTTGGCGAATACCAGCGATTGCCAGCGTCCCGGCTCTGCGAAGCACCTCGACCAAGCGGGCGCCATGCATCATGTCCGGGACATGATGCAACGATTAACGATCATGCTCTCGTCGAGCCGGAACCGCGGACAACGTGATTGACGCAAGCGTTCTGAACGCGGGCACTGTCAGGTTTTACCGAGAACGGGTCGTTTGTGTTTTTGACCGGTGGACTTATCGGAAGAGGTCGAGGCGATCTCGCCGAGTGACGAAAGCGACACGGGGGCTCGACCAGGAAAGCTCACGACCAGTTCGAGCGATCCACCCATTGCACCAATGTAGGTACGCAAGGTTGAGAGCAGGAAATCGCTGCGCTTCTCGATCCGGGACACGCCGTCCTGTCCGATATTCAGGGCCGTCGCCATCTGCTCTTGCGTCAGTTTTTGTGCCTTTCGCAAGTCCCGCAACGTCATCTCCTGCGCAAGGAGTTCTTGAGTCCGTGCCGCGATTTTCTCTCGTCTGGCGGTGGGCATACGGGCGCGAATTTCCGCGGCGGTTTTCATGTCGTTTTCCATCCTTTCGCTATTCCGGCTTGCTCGCTGGTGCTGGTCTTTCAGATTTTTTCAAATCTCCCGTTGTCTCTTTCATGTGGGATGCAAATCTGACGTCGGCCAACGCGATCAGCTTTTTGTAAAATTTCTTTTGATCGACAGCCTCTTTGTTGCCGCCACACAGAATGATGGCCGCGCGAGCGGCGTCGAAGGCAAAAGCAAAACGCCACACGCCGTCGCAATTGAACCGAATTTCTTTCATGTTCGGGAAAGACGAGGAAACCAGCGTATCGACCGTGGGGCGCCCGAGTTCTGGCCCAAGTTCCTCGATCACGCCGACGCGCGCGAGCAGATCGTCCTGCACGGCATCGGGCAGGCGTTCAAACTCGGAAACGAAGTCGGTGTGAAAAAGGACCACCCATCCCATCGCCAAATCATGGCATAGGATGCATATGGTTTCAACGCCATATTTAGCGGTCGGGTGAGCTCACGCGAAGAATAACATTCGGATCGTCAATCCGGATTCTGGCGATCCCAGCAGGAATCGAACCTGCAACCCACGGAGTAGAAATCCGTTACTCTATCCAGTTGAGCTATGGGACCGTCGCGGCTTCATAGCACTGCCGGCCGGAAAAATCCGCCCCCGCCCCGGGGCTGATCCACGGATTTTTGGCGCCCGGTTTGGCGTCCTGATGGTGCCCGCCCGGCTGGGACGTTGCGGGCGGCGGACGCGCCGCTTGCCCGACGGCCACGCAACCGCCGGCGAATACTGAGCAAAATTGCCGCGGCACACCGCGCGACAACCCCCGCTTAACCATTTTCGTCGAACGTCTACCCAAAGCGGCAGGGCCGCGGCGGGAGTTGAGTATGCGTAAAGGTACGGTTGCGGCGGCGGGCGTGATGTTGGTGGCGATGTCGGCGGTCGGCTATGCCGTGGGTCGGATCGGCTCGGGCAGCCAGACAATAGCGGGCACGACCGCCAGGAATGAACCCACCGAATTGACCACCGGCAGCATCGCCGCGCGCTGGCCGAAGCCCGAATCCGACAAGACCAGCGCGCCCGCCGCGGCGCCCGGAATCCAGCCGGCCGGTTCGACGCGCCCGACTGACAGCGCTGTCGCGGCGCCGGCGGCCTGCGCCAATCCGAACGCGCTGGGCATCGCCCGCACGGTCGAGATCGATACCACCGGCGGCCCCGGCCTCGGCATGTCGCAATACCGCGATTACGACTTCCTGCAGCCCGGCGAAGTGGTGCTGACCTTCGATGACGGCCCGTGGCCGGTGAACACCCCGGCGGTGCTGGCGGCGCTCGACGCGCAATGCCTGAAGGCGGTGTTCTTCCCGGTCGGCAAACATGCCAGCTGGCACCCGGAAATCCTCAAGCAGGTGCTGGCCCGCGGCCATACCGTCGGCTCGCACACCTGGAGCCACGTCAACCTGGCGATCAAGCCGCCGCAGGAAGCCAAGGACGAGATCGAAAAGGGTTTTAGCGCCGTGGCGCTGGCCGCCGGCCAGCCGATCGCACCGTTCTTCCGCTTTCCGCAGCTGCGCCAGACCGCCGAGCTGAAAGCCTATCTCGGCCAGCGCAACATCGCGGCGTTTTCGATCGACGTCGATTCCGAGGATTTCCGCATCCACAAGCCGGACGTGCTGATCACCGGCGTGATGGCCAAGCTGAAGAAGACCGGCAAGGGCATCATCCTGATGCATGATTTCCAGAAGTCGACCGCGCAGGCGCTGCCGGAGCTGCTGCTGCAGCTCAAGGCCGGCGGCTACAAGGTCGTGCACATCCGTGCCAAGGACACCGCGGTCACCCTGCCCGACTACGACGCCGCGGTCGCCACCCTGATGGCGCCCGCCCGGACCAGCACCGCCAAGCCGCTGGCCGGCGTGATTCGCACCGTCAGCGGCGCCAATTGAGCGCCGCCGCGATCCGCGCCGCCATGCCGCCCGAACCACCGGCCGATTCGCCCCCAGCGGAAAAGCCGCCACGCTGCGCGATGTGCCGCGGGCGGATGGAGGTCACCCGCCGCGAGCCCGGCCCGAACGGCTCGCAGCGGCTGACGTTCCTGTGTCCCAAATGCCAGTTCACCAAAACCAAGACCATCGGTGACCCGATGGATGCCGGCCGCCACCGGCCGCGCAAGGGAAAATAGCCTCGCCGCCATCGCCATAGGTATTTATCAACCAATCATTAACCATAAGCGGTCACGACTGGTGCATTGCATCCATCGAGGCCGTGCCGTGATCTCACCCAGCCAGTTGCTCCGCTTTCTCTCGATTCCTGTCGTTATCGCCGCCTTCGTCTTTGCCGCGCAGATTTCCGGCGGCCTGGCGTTGCGCAGCGGCATCACCCTGCAGATGGTCGCTGTCCGCTAGCCGACATCACGACCGGCGGTCGTCGGCTTCACGCCCAAGCTGTTCCCCGCATTGGCGAATATAGGCTGGCCCGGCAACGTCCAGCACCGCTTTGGATCAATCCGGTACTGCTCCCGGCGGTTGCAGGCCGGATCGATTGCTGAGGCCGCGGTGACAGGCTACACCCCCGCCGCGGAGCACCAGCCAGTCCGGCGATCGCGCCCGCTTATCGAATGGACCACCATGGCCGACGCATCGCTGTTCACCATCCTGACGTTTCAGCGACGGCCGGGGCTGTGGCGCGCATCGATCAGCCCCAAGGTCAATCCCGGCTCGACCATCAAGGGCAAGGACATGATCGGCTTCGTCACCGAGGATGATTGCGACACCGAGGAAGCCGCCGAACTCGCCGCCAAGCGCGCGATCAAGAAGCTGTAGACGAGTCGCGCCGCGGCGCTGATCCGGCCTGCCCGAGGCGTTGCCGGGCCACCGCCGCTATTGCCGGATATCGATGCGACGTTCTGACGCGCTGTAATAAAACCACCTAACACGCATGGTCGCGCACCGACTTACAAAGGTGCCGATGCGACAGCCGAGCCGCCCCCGCGATGACGAACTCACCGGCCTGCCGCGGCCGGCGCGGCTGACGTCGGTGGTCGATATCGGCGCCAATCCGATCGATGGCGACCCGCCCTACAAGTCGATGCTGCGGCAGCGCCTGTGCCGCGTTACCGGCTTCGATCCGCATCCGCAGGCGCTGCTCCGGCTCAACGCGGCGAAGAGCGACCTCGAAACCTATCTGCCCTTTGCCGTCGGCGACGGGCTCGAGCACACGCTCCGGATCTGCCGCGGCCTGGGCTTTGCCAGCCTGCTGCAGCCCGATGCCCAGACGCTGATGCATTTTCCGAATTTTTCCGAACTCGGCCGCGTCGTCGAGCAGGTCCAGCTGCCGACCAGGCGGCTCGATGACATCGCCGAGATCGATGCGATCGATTTCCTGAAGATCGACATCCAGGGCTCGGAATTATCGGTGTTCAAGCATGGCCGCGGCAAGCTGGCCCGGGCGGTCGTCATCCAGACCGAGGTCTCGTTCGTGCCGCTCTATGAGAAGCAGCCGGTGTTCGGCGAGATCGATCTCGAACTGCGCAGCCTCGGCTTCATTCCGCACATGTTCGCGGCGATCAACAAGAAGATGATCGCGCCGATGCTGGGGCCGGATCCGGCCGCGGCGATCAACCAGCTGATCGAGGCGGACCTCGTCTATGTCAGGAACTTCATTCACGCCGACACCATGGACAGCGAGCAGCTCAAGCATCTCGCGCTGATCGCGCATCATGGCTACCGCTCGTTCGACCTGGCGCTGAACTGCATTCATCACCTCGCCAGCCGCGGCGAGGTTTCGGCCGATGCGAAGAATCGCTACGTCGCGATGCTGCAGGCCAAACCGCCGACCCGGACCGACCAGACCCTTTAAAGCCGGGCCGCGACGACGTAGGGTGCGGCAGAAGCCAAGCGGAGGTCCCCGATGCTTTCCCGGCGCCTGTTGCTGACCGCTGGACTGACCATGGCCTGCCCGGCCGTGCTGCGCGCCGAACCGTTACGGCTGCGGCTGGCGCATGGACTGCCGGTCAGCCATCCCGTGCATCCCGCCATGCAGCACTTCGCCGATCTGGCGCGGCAGCAATCGCAGGGCGAGATCGAGATCACGCTGTTCGCCGACGGCCAGCTCGGCCAGGAAGCCGATCTTTTGTCGCAGGTGCAGGCCGGCAAGCTGGATCTGCTGAAGGTCAGCGCCAGCCTGATGGAGCGGTTTCACCCGGCCTACAAGGTGCTCGATCTGCCGTTTTCGTTTCGCGACCGTGCGCACTGGCTGGCGGTGACGTCGAACCAGGTCGGCCGCGACGTGCTTGCCACGACGGCGGCCTCGGGGCTGGTCGGCCTGACCTATTATGACGCCGGCGCGCGCAGCTTCTACGGCCAGAGACCGATCGATCATCCCGACGACCTCAAGGGGTTGAAGATCCGCATCCAGTCCTCGGTGATGATGGCCCGGCTACTGCGCCTGTTCGGCGCCGAAGCCGTCGAACTGGCCTGGAGCAATGTCTATGTGGCGCTGAAGTCGGGCGTGGTGGATGGCGCGGAGAACAGCGTGACGGCGCTGATCATCGGCCGTCATGCCGAGGTGGCGACGCATTATTCGTTCGACGAACACACCATGATTCCAGATGTGCTGCTGATCGGCGCCGGGCGCCTGGCGGCAATGACGCCAAGCCAGCGCGATATTGTCCATGAAGCGGCGTGGGCGTCGCATCACCACATGAACAGGCTGTGGTCGGCATTCGAGGCGCAGTCGCGCAGCCAGGTCGAAGCGATGGGGGTGAAATTCGGGCGCCCCGACAAGGCGCCATTTATCGCCAGGGCCGCGCCCCTCACCGACGAATTCGCCGGCGAGGAGTTTTCGCGCAATTTGTTGAAGCGGATCGCGCAGTCCTGACAACGCACCGCGCGATCGGGCCGGACGGCGCGAAGGTTGTTATTTGACGCCGAGCAGTTCGACCTCGAAGATCAGCGTCGCATTCGGCGGGATCGCGCCGCCGGCGCCGCGCGCGCCATAGCCGAGATCGGGCGGAATGATCAGCGTGCGCTTGCCGCCGACCTTCATGGTGGCGACGCCTTCGTCCCAGCCCTTGATCACCCGCGACATGCCGATCGGAAATTCGAACGGCTCGTTGCGGTCGAGCGAGGAGTCGAACTTCTTGCCCTTGACGCCGTTCTCATACAGCCAGCCGGTATAGTGCATGACACAGGTCTGGCCGCGCGTCGGGCTGACGCCGGTGCCGACCTGGCTGTCTTCGATCTTCAATCCGGATGCTGTGGTCATGAGTTTTCCTGCGGCCTGGGCCATTGCGGTGGAGGTGGAGCTGTCGAATGCGAAAGAGCCAAGCGCCGCGCCGAGGGCGATCGCCGCCGTGGCGCCGGCGCGCTGAAAAAGGTTCATTAGGACTCCTGACGGGATGGACGAACGTCGCGCGAAGCTATGGCCCGCGGACGGGTCAAGGTGCAAGCCCCGGGGCGAAATCGCAACAGCCGGCGCGGGGTTAGTCGGGCCGGGTGACGCGTTGTCCCAACTGACGCTGGTAATTCTCCAGCAATTGCATCGCCAGCCGGCTGGCCTGCTCGCGGCTGATGTCCGCCTGCTCGGCCGGAATCGGCCGCTTCAGGATGAACGACTGTGCGACGTTGTCGATGGCTGCTTGCATGGACGCTCCCCAATTTCACGGAAAACTCCCCGCGGCACGGAAAGTTCCTGCTGGGTCGTTGTCGCGGGATAGCGGGTTCAACGATGCCTGTTTGTTCCCGGAGAACGAACAGGGGGCGGATTTTACCGGCCGGTCAAAGGTTAAGAAATCACCTTCGCTGCGAACTGCAAGCCCTTGAAGGTGAAACGCTTCGGATCCCTCACGCCGCAATGATACAGGCGCCGGATCAGGCGTGTCAGCGCGACGCGATCGCAGCCGGTCAGCAGCAGCACGGCGTCGATGGCGATGTTTTGCGCGGCCATGGCAGCCCCCGACAGCCCGATCGGCCGCCCATCGGTTCGATTCCGCTGCATCGCTGATTCGGCGGCTGGGCATCCATACGTGGATCAACCGATGCGGTTGGGGGGCATATCAGGCCCGGCGGGCCGCGCCTGGCGTAACCTTGCCAAGAATCGCAGATAGTTGATGCGTTGCGACGCTGGCGGCTGTAAACCGCATCAGCGTTCAGTCGCGCTTCGGCCTCGCCGGTCGGCGGGCTGGCCGGCGATAGCCCACCCCAAACGAAGAAAGCGACAAGGCCTCGTTCATGAGCGGATTCAAGGAACCCAGCTTCGCAGATCGCCAGAAGGCGGCGATCGAAGCCAAGAAGAACATTCTGACCAAGTTCAAATCGCAGCCGGGCCCCGATGATCCTGCCGTGAAGGCGCGTGCCGCCGAGCGCGAGGCGCAGGCCGCCGCGCGCGCCAAGGCCAAGCTGGTCCGCGACGCCGAAAAGGCCGCGCAGAAAATCCGCGAAGCCGAGGAAGCCGCCGAAGCCGCGGCCCGCATGGCCCGCGAGAAGGAAGAGGCCGCCGCCGCCGAAGTGGCGCTGGAAGCCGAAAAGAAGGCGGCCCGCGACGCCCGCTACGCCGCCCGCAAGAAGCGCAAGTAAGCCTTCTGGCGTGCCATCGTGATGGCACGCCGACCGATCGGGCTGCGCCGACTAGTTGGTTTTGCCGAATTGCGGCTCGTCCGGCTTGACAAAATTATTGCCGCTGGGGCCGTAGCCGGTGATCTGGATCACGGCGCCCTCTTCCCGGGTGCCGTCCCAATGCACCGCGCCGGCGGGATGCACCATGTATCCTCCGGTCCGCATCGGGATCGCCTTCGCCGGCTCGAAGACATCGCCCGTGCCGGTGTACCAGGCGCCCGACAGCACCACGACATGGCGATCTTCCGGGTGCTTGTGCGGCTTGCTCATGATGCCGGGCGGCCACTTGATCCGCAGCACATAGATCCCGGGCTTGGAGGGGTCGCCATATAGCGTGGCCACTTCGACGCCGACACCGAACGGATTCTTCCAGACTTCCTCGCCCTGCTGGATGCGCACGAAGCCCATCTCATCGGTGGCGGCCCGGGCCGTAGCCCCCGGCAACAGTAACACCACCGCCAGACCCAGCGCCGCGACGACGCCTCGATCGTTTCTCATCATAGCCTCCCCCATCTTGTTTGTATGGCGCCAGGCTATCTGCGCGTCGTGATGGCAGCAATGACGATCACGACAGGCAGCAAGCCGCTTCGACGAAGCCGGCTTGCTGCCTGT